>PLRZ01000131.1:20069-39683 GCA_003164075.1 Bryobacterales bacterium
GAAATCCGAACGCCCCTGGCGGTTTCCTCCTCAGCCGCTCAATTCCTCATGGAGGACGGCCTCACCCCGGAGTTTCGCCGGGAGTGCGCCGAGAAGGTTCACAGCGGCATCCGGAGGGCAAGTACCATCATTGAGAACCTGTTGCGCTTCGCGCACCCCTCGGCGGACAAAAGCAAGACGCCGCTGGACCTCCTGGGCGTGATCAATGAGGCCCTGACCCTTGTGGATAGCCAGGCCAAGGTTCAGAATATCGAAATCCGCACGCATTTTCCGCCGGCCCCCTGCCAGGTCCTGGGCGTTCCCAGCCTCCTGGAACAGGTGTTCATCAATCTGTTGCTCAACGCCATCAACGCCATGCCGAACGGCGGGACGGTCGACGTCTTCGCCGATCGGGCCAACGGCGAATTGCTGCTTCGCGTCACCGACACCGGAGAAGGGATCTCACGGGAAGACCTCGACAAAATCTTCGATCCTTTCTTTACAAAGGCTCCTCTGGGGAAGGGCACGGGCCTTGGACTATCCATCTGCAATTCCATCGTCGATCAGCACGGGGGCTCGATCAGCGTAGAGAGCCAAAGCGGAAAGGGGAGTACCTTCACGGTGAAACTGCCGTCGCTGTCCGCGACAGAGGAGGAATGCGTTGAGCCTCGTGAATCGGGTGGCCCTGGTCGTGGACGACGACCCTGACATATGCTGGGCTCTCGAACGTGTGCTCGGGGGACTCGGGGCGCAGTGCGTCCGCGCACTCGACGGCCAAACCGCTTTGCAGGCAGCCCGGCTCAACCGCCTGACTCTGGCTCTGTTGGACGCCAAGTTGCCGGATATCGACGGTTTGGAACTAGCCCGGAACATTCGCATTGCCCATCCCGATGTTCTGGTGGTGGTGGTCTCCGGTTACTTCTACAAGGACGATCCCGCCATCCAAACGGCTCTGGAAGAAGGGCTGATTCATGGATTCATCGAGAAGCCGTTCTCGCACGAGGAGATCGTTGAGACGGTGAGAATCGCTCTTTCCTCCCAATGATGCCTGCTCCCAGGGTGATCAGGCGGCCGAAGCGTGTTCCCGCGCTGAGACCTCCAGATATTGCGCGACGGTGCCCGCAAAAGTCCGGGTGTTAATGGGTTTGGTGATGTAGCCGTCGCAACCCGCTGCCAGGGCATTCGCCTTCTCCGCCACCATCGCATAGGCCGACATCGCCACAATGATCACATCGCGCAACGCAGGCTTCTGCCGCAACCGGCGAGTCAGTTCCAGGCCGTCCATTCCGGGTAGCTGGACATCCATGAGAATCAACTTCGGACGGTAGGTCTCGAACATTCCGAGCGCCTGCGCAGCGTCCTCAGCCAGCCGCACCTCGTAACCTTCGTATTCCAGCAGAATCCGCGTCAGATCCCGGTTGTCGAGATTGTCGTCCACCACGAGAATCGATTCAGCCATTGGCTCCCCCCTGGACTTTCATCGGGACGCCAATCTGTTTTAGCGCTCCCAGAAGAAGCTCCGGACGAACGGGCTTGGTCAGGAATCCTTGCACGCCACCCGGAATGTCCAGGTCCACCCGCTCAGAGCCGTAGATCACGATCACCGGAGTGTTTCGATGGCTTTCTAATGACCGAATCGGTACCAACCCTTCCCATCCCACGCCATCCGGCAGAACCAGATCGAATGTGATGGCGTCGAACTGCTCCGCGCAGCATTTCTCGTACGCTTCGCTGCAGGTCGCGGCCGTTTCCACGAGATAGCCGTTCGATTCCAGCACGTGGGTGAGCAGGAACCGCTCCAGTCTCTGATCGTCAACCACCAGGATTTTGGCAACGTGGTCGCGACCCGGGGCCTTTAACGATACGCGCGGCAGCACAGCGAAGAACGTGCTGCCTGTACCAAGCCTGCTGGCCACGCCCACCCTGCCACCCTGGGCTTCGACGATGTGCTTGGTCAGCGCCAAACCCAGTCCCGTGCCCTGGTAGCGCTTTGCCGTCGCGCCATCCAGTTGCTGAAACTCGACGAAGAGCCGCCCAATGTCCTCTTCCGAGATCCCTATTCCCGTGTCGGACACCTCGAGGCGAAATTCGGCGGCGCCTTCGGATTTCAGGCGCACCACGACGCGGCCTTTATCGTCCGTGAATTTCAACGCATTCGAGAGGTAGTTGTAGAGGACCTGCCGGAGCTTACCAGCGTCGATCGTGACGTCGTCCGCTCCCACCTCGATCTCGGTTTCGACCTGGATCCCCTTCTCGGCTGCCAGGGCGCTCAGGATTCCGGTCACTTCCTGGATCACATGAGAAACGAGCAGTCGCTCCGGGTAGAACTCCAGTTGTCCGGCCTCGATCCTGCTGAGATCCAGCACGCTATTGATCAACTGAAGAAGGTGCGAGGCGCTGGCGTGGATGCGGCCAACGAATTCCCTGGGCCGCTCTGCCAGCGCACCGAGTTTGCCGTCGTACAGCAACTCGCTGAACCCGATGATGCCGTTCAGCGGCGATCGCAACTCGTGAGACATATTTGCCAGAAACTCGCTCTTCATGCGGCTCGCGGCTTCGATCCGGCGGTTTCGCTCCTTCAAGCTCAGATTCTGGATGAGGAGTTGTTCCTCCACTTGCTGGTGGTCCATGGTTTCGTTCATAAGATGCGCCTGTGAAAATCCGTTATTTTGCAACCTTTCCACCGGAACCCCCACGCTCCCGCAAAGATGGAGTCCATCGCCTGGCGCGGGCGCGGATAGACAGCAGCCGGCTTCCTCGCCGGCATGGCGAATGTTTCGCGGCCCAATTTCATGGTGCCATTAAGGGTGGTCCAATCAAATCCACAAGAACCCGCATTGGAGCCGATGGGGACCTGTATGTCCTGGGCCGTGGTACGGATATCAGTCGTCTAATACCGAAGTTTTGCAAGAGACCCGTAACGCGCTGCATCCTCTGGACTCCTGATGTCGCCCGCNNGGGGAAATAAGGTGAGCCACTTCGGGCCGCTACTCGCCGGCTCAACCCAATTCCACGAGATCAGGAGTCCGGATCCTCCATTCGGCGTGCCATTGCTCCGTGGGCTCGGCGCCCATAAAGACGGTCCATGACTTCATCTCGAATCGGGGACCTTGCCGAATGGCGTGCCGCGCGATGGCCGCGGCTGTGCCGGCATGGGCAATGTCAGAACTCCTGATGTCGTGGAATTTGCAGTGAGCCCAATTCAGCGCGGGCGGGCAGGCGGCACCGCCTGCCCCACCTGCGAAGCTCTCGCCATCGAAAGGAATGGCTCAGCCCATTTTCCCCGCCATGCAGAAATTGTGGGGCGACATCAGGAGTTCTGAATGTACTGGCGGCTCGAACGACAATGCCGCCGATCAGGCTACCAACTACATGAAGGTGTGGGACAGCCCCGGTGACGGACCTCCCTCGGATTTCCGGCTGATCGTACCCCAGGCTATTCCGGAGAACGGAGGGCGGCGGGGGAAGGCCCGTACTCGATAGAGGGTACAGCCTACGGAGACTGCTGCCTCGCAGCCTGTGAAACCAGGGTTTCGTGGGATACTGCGAAGTAACTCTTCCGGTGCACACTCTACTCAGGAGGCGCCCGAAGCACTATAGGTTGAACTGTGCCAGCGATCGGTCCCGACGGACCGTTCCCCACACCAGCTAACATTCACCAGCGCCAAGCTAACCGATGGCACTATCAAGAGAACGATCACTCCACAGAAGAGCGCCGCAGGTATGTTGCCAAGCCGGCCGCCACTGGTGGATCCCAAAGACGACCGAGCAGGGGCGCCCGGCGACAGCCCGCCATTCGGAAGGTTGAGCCATGGGCGGCGAAGCCATATTGGTAGTAGATGACACTGAGGTGAACCGGACGCTCACCGACATCGTCTTGACGGATTATGGATTCGACGTCCATACCTCAGCGGGTGGAGAGGAGGCGCTGGCATTGCTCCGCGGCTTTCATCCCGATCTTATGCTGGTGGACATTCGTATGCCGGGCATGGATGGGTTGGAACTGACCCGTCGCGTCAAGCAAAGCGCGCGCACACGCGATATCGTTATTGTGGCGCTGACCGCGTGTGCCGCGGAAGGCGACCGGCAGGAAGCCACTGCGACGGGCTGCGACGGATACATTACCAAGCCAATCGATACACACATGCTTGGCGCCCAGGTTCGGAAGTATCTGGCCTTGCGGACTTCCGTGCCCCATGCGGAACCAGTTCCGGCCGGCGGCACTTCGACTTCCGATCGAGGCGTGGAGGAACTGCGGCGGCGCTTCCTGGAGGAGGGCATCCTGCAAAGCCGCCAGATGCTGGAGTGCCTCAGCCAGCAATTCGATGTCGCCAATGCTTCGGGTCTTCTTCACCAGTGGGTGGGGGCGGCCGGGATCCTGGGTTACGAGAACATTGCAACGTTGGCGCATCGGGGAGTGGAATTGCTCCGCGCACCGGCGCGAGATTCGGAGCGGCTCCGTGCTGTTTTGACCGACTTGGTGTTCGCCTTTTCCGAACTACTCGAGGCTGGACATCATCCGTTGCCTGAATCCATCGTTCACGTACTTTCGGGGAAGCGCATTGCCCTGGTGGGATTCGCGACCGAGATGGTCGAGACATTGTGCACGGGGCTGGAGCGCGCGGGCGCCCTGCCCAGACTGTTTGCGGTGGAGGAGTCGCCGGATTCCGCTCCGGTTCGGGATTGCGACGCAGTTCTGTACCACGTCCGCAGGGAAACCATGGACACGCGGTGGCTCGCTCCGGATGCTCCAATTTCGCCGGACCAGACACTGCTGCTGGTGGGCGGGCGCGAACATATCATGAGCGTGGACAGCGCGGTTCAAGCGCGCGCCCGGGAGTTCCTGATTGACGGCTGGCAGCCTGAGGAGGCTTTAATGCGCCTGGGCTTCGCCATATCGCGGGCTCATTCGAGCACCCCAACGATATCGGGCGCGGAGAGATCGTGCGGTCCGCATGGAGAAACGAACTCTTTGCCGGATTGCACCTCCCCGGAAATTCTCGTCGCAGACGACGACCCGCTGGTTCGAACGATGGTACAGGCCACTCTGCAGAACCACGGAATGCGATGCCGCTTAGCTGCCACGGGCTTCGAGGCTCTGCATATGATCCGCGAGTGCAGGCCCCGCGCAGCAGTGCTGGATGTGGGAATGCCGCTAATGGACGGCTACCAGGTCTTGGCTGCCATACGGGAGGAATGCCTTCCGGTTCATGTCATACTTCTCACGGCTCGCAGCCAGGAGAACGACATCAGCCGCGGCTTCGTGTTGGGCGCCGATGACTACATCGTGAAGCCGTTCAACCTGGTCGAACTGGTGGCCCGCCTCAGGAGACTGCTCCGGAGGCCGCCGGGAACATATAATAAAGCCCCAAATGGCGGGTGAGTTACGTGCCGGACTGGTAGATCGCGGGCGCGATTTCAACGAGCCGCGGCTCTAAGCCCGGAACTCCCGATGTCGTGGAATTTGCAGTGAGCCCGCAGGTGGGGCAGGCGGTGCTCGCCTTCGCTCGGTCCTATTCGAGCAGCGACCCCAAATTCAGCGCGGACGGGCAGGCGGCACCGCCTGCCCCACCTGCGAAGCTCTCGCATCGAAAGGAATGGCTCGGCCCATTTTCCCCGCCAGGCTGAAATTGCCGGGCGACCTCAGGAGTTCTGACCGGCAAGTGGAAGCGCGTTGGTCAAACGATCTCCACTACGGTCTGGAAGAGTTGCGTCGGCAGGGTAATGCCGGATGTTCTGAGACGCTCGTAGAACTTCGGACGGATACCGGTTGCGCGGAAACGCCCCAGTACCTTCCCGGATTCGGCGATACCGGTTTTCTCGAAGAGAAAGACATCCTGAAGAGAAATTATGTCCTGCTCCATGCCGACCACCTCCGTGATATGCGTGACGCGGCGCGTTCCATCGCTGAAGCGAGAGGTCTGTATAAACAGATCGACGGCCGAAGCAATCTGTTGGCGGATGGCGCGAACCCCCATATTCGCGTTGCCCATACCAACCATGACCTCAAGCCGGCCCAGAGCGTCGCGTGGGGTGTTGGCGTGCAGCGTAGTGAGCGATCCATCGTGGCCGGTGTTCATGGCCTGCAACATGTCTAGAGCTTCTTCCCCGCGAACTTCGCCGACGATGATGCGGTCGGGGCGCATACGGAGGGAGTTGACGACCAGTTGCCGGATGGTGACCGCGCCGAGGCCCTCCACGTTCGGCGGCCGGGATTCCAGGCGGGCCACATGCGTCTGTTGCAGGCGCAGTTCCGCGGCGTCTTCAATGGTTATAATGCGCTCGTCTTCCGGGATGTAGGAGGAAACGGCGTTCAGCAGCGTGGTCTTGCCGGAACCGGTACCTCCGCTGATCAGAATGTTCAGGCGGGCTTTCACGCAGCCTTTCAGCAGTTCCGCCATTCCTTCCGTCAGGGCGAGCTTCGCCACGAGGTCCTCGATTCGGAGCGCGTGGCGTCCGAAGCGGCGGATGCAAAGCAGGGGGCCGTCCACGGCAACCGGGGCAACCACGGCGTTCACGCGCGATCCGTCGGGAAGGCGGGCATCCACCATCGGTGACGATTCGTCGACGCGGCGGCCCACTCGCGACACGATCTTTTCGATGATGCGGAGCAGGTGCCCGTCGTCTTTGAACTGCACCGGCGTCCGGTACAGTTTGCCGGCGCGCTCGACGTATACCAGGTGCGGCGTCGTCACCAGGATGTCCGATATCGTGGAGTCCTGTAGCAGCGGCTCCAGCGGTCCGAGGCCGAAGACTTCATCCAGAACCTGCTCAATGATGCGATCTTTTTCAACCAGGCTGAGGGGTGTCTTCTCTTCTTCCACGAGCTTGGCGACGGCCGCCCGGACTATGGCGCGCACACGCTCGCCCGCCATGGAGGAGAGCGCCTCCAGGTCGATCCGGTCCAGAAGGTTTCTGTGCAGCGTGAACTTCAGCTCCTGGTATTCCGGAGAAGAGTCCTCACCGTTCAGAAGCCGGTTCACCCAGGTGTTCTCCCGGTTCTGATCTGTTCTCGGTACTGGATAATCCAACACGGCTGACATTGAGGTCTTCCTTTTTTCTCAAGAGAGCGAAGCGTCTTTCGCGGTTCGTTCCGGTTACAGGTTTGGCGCTTTCGCGCCCGTTGCGGTCCCGGGAAGCATTATTAAGCTAAGGTGCTGTACCGTCGCCGCACAAGTGCGCTTCGGTGGATATAGTCGCTATGGCCGCCTCCATGTCCGGAATCCGGCCACGACTGCCAGTTCCACCTCGATATGATGGACTTCAACCAGATCGGAATCCTCCCAGCGGCCTTCTAACTAATTTCTGTCGCGAAACTCACCTCAAAAGGCAAGAACCGCTTGCTGGCGCGCGCGGCTCGGAAACGGCTCCATTGATTTCATGGGACTTCGTACCGAGCCGCGACCGCAAGGGAGCGGTTGCTTTCCCGCGGCACGGGAGTTTCGCGACAGAAACCAACTAATTAAGAAACGTGCTCAGACCACCGTATTACATCGACCGTCATCGTCTGTTAGTTCGGCGCCGTCAAACCGGCGATATGCCTCTGTTCCCATAATGTCCTTGGCCGTTCGGCACGCCGGGTGCGATTCAGGCGTTGGCGACAGGAACGCCCGGAACCCGCCTGCTTCTCCCCTCCGCGTCGATTGGAGCTTTCGTTCCACCAACACAAGATCGGCCGTTTCAGGAGTGAGTTGCAGAAGCACGACATCAACCGTCACACGATCCAATACGAAGTTCAAATCGGCCAGAGTCGTGCACAGCGCAACCAACTCCCAGCTTGGATCTTCTTCAAGGCTCTCGACGATTCTCCGCGTCAGGGCTGTTTCCTGTGCGTACAATACCGCTTTGTGCACTTTGCCGTTCTCCTTCCTCGACTGCCTTCCCTCAATCAGGCCCAAATAGCACCCCGTGCATCGCATTCGTCAGTCTGAAGGACAGCCAGAGTTCCAGTATTCGTCTCCGGCCCGTGGAGAGCTTGAAGGCCATCAAGAGGACGAAGACCGCCTCGAGTCCAAACGTAACGGCCAGAAGGGCGGGCGGTAGCGTTCGAGGAGCCATGTCCCCGCAGAGGACCAGGGGCATCACCGCAGCCTGCACGAGAATACCGGCGCCCAGGACTCTCATACCGAAGTGGGCAAGCTCATCCTTCAGTTCAGAGTGACCGTCCGTCATGGATACGTTCATCATCTGCCGCCGGCCGCGGGACATGCCACGCTTGCGAAGTTGCGAAAAGGAAGCGCGGGCGAGGCCCGCACCCGCGGGAGGACTTCCCCGGCCGGCTCTAGTTCGTACGCCGGGCCTACTAAAAACTTGTTGAGCGCAAACAGGGCGAGTTCAAAGCGGTCGCTGACGCCCACTTTCCTAAAGAGCCGCGTAAGATAAACCTTGACCGTTCCCTCGCTCAACGTCATGGCATATGCGATCTCTTTGTTCTTGAGGCCTTGCGCGAGCAGGCTCACTAACTGGTATTCGCGTCGAGTCAGCCGGACCCGCCTGGCGTTGAGGAGTTCTTCGCAAAGGGGCTGTTCCACCCACAGGTCGCCCACCGCGACCGTACGCAGACACTTGATCTGAAGCTCGATAGGCAGGCTTTGGCGGAGGATGCCGCGGACTCCGCTCGCCAGCGCCTTGGATACAAACTCGGTGGAAACCGCGTTAACCCAGAGAATAACTGGCGCAACGTCCACTAAAGGTTTCAGGTTGGACAGCGTGGAGAATGTAACGGCCGGGGTCACATCGAGAAGAACCACGCTCGGGCGGCAGGCGCCGACATGCTCCATCAAAAGACCGAGCGTCGCAAAAATCCCCGACAACGTGCAGTCTTTCCGCTCAGACACCACGGCCTCAAGACCGGCCGCGAGGATCGGTTGATCGGAGTATACCGCCACACTGGTAATTTCCCGATCGCCTGGAGCGTATTCTGCGAACATTGGAGTCTCCATAGTCAGGGTACGCCAGCCGGCGTGCCGTCCGATATCCGTACGCGCGCCGATTCCCGAAGAAGCGTTCCCGTACGATTCAGGGGGGCAAATGGAGGGTGACTGGGGCGCCGCCCCATTTTACCCGGGAACGCAGCCCAGAGAGATTGCTGCCTCACATTCCGTGAAACCGGGCTTTGTCGGGATATCGCAAAGCAACTCTTCCGATGCAAACTCGATTCAGGAGCTAAGTAATTAAGATGCAAATTGCACGTCGACCATTCAAATCCGAGACCGACCTGGCGGCTTTGTACCGGCGCCGGGAGAACGTTGACTTACTGATCCGGTTGCTGGAACGCTATCAACGCGCGACGCCCCGGCCCACCCAAGGATGCTCGCGACAGGCGCCGCTAACCGTAGTCTAAGGTCCGATTCATGCCGAATGGATATAGAGCCGGTCCGGTTTATCGCGGGGGTCTGATCGTGAGTGGAGGCATGTGCGCCGGGTTGGGAATCGCCATCCTGGTGGCGCTGCTTTTCCATCGGGCAACCTTCGCCCAGTTGATGCCGGCCAGTGTTCCCACTCCGCCCGCCTCGGCCGTAGGATTCGTGGCTTGCGGGGTGGCTTTGATCGGGGTCGGCCTCTGGATCCCGCGGGTAACGTCGATGCTGGCCATGGTCACCCTGTCGATGGTAGTCACGGTGGAGGCCGAGCGGGTCTTCGCGCTGGGGCCGAGAGTGGAAATACTGGTCGCGGCCAACCTGGGAGCGGGAGATTGGCAAGCCATCGCTCCCAACACGGCGGTGGTGCTGGTGCTCTCCGCGGCGGCATTGCTGATGCGCCACACGCATCGCTGGTTCGAGTCGCGGTTTAGGGCCATCGCGATTTTGGGGTCGATCATTTTCGCAATTGGAGCCGTAAGCTGCGTCGGCTACATGACCGGTGTTCCCAGCTATGCCTGGCAGGCGCGGGCCCCCATGTCCTTCCTGAGCGCCATATGCTCCGCCGTTCTGGGACTCGGCATCCTCATGAGTGCCTGCCGGTACAGCGAACTCGATGAATCGGGCACTCCCCGATGGTTCAG
This sequence comes from Bryobacterales bacterium, assembly GCA_003164075.1. Next base: position 30,052 of record PLRZ01000131.1, read on the forward strand.
CCTGGCGGTCTGCACGGGAGCCGTGTCCATCACCGTCAGCACCGCGGTAGCATTCTTCTGCAGAGACGGGCAGACTTGGGAACCGGCGGAAGTGGTCGGGCTATTGCCTATGATCATCGTCAGTTGGATGCTGACGGTATTGGCTGGCCGGCAGGCCAGGCGCGCCGGCGCTCCCGCAAACAACTGATTCCCACTACCGCGCCGCCCCCCCGCGTCTGGGGGTTCTATGGCATGGATTCAAGTGGGCTTTTGGGACAACCTGATAGTGCACCATAGGGCGAGTGAGTTATGATCTCCGATTTCAGCGATGTTCAGTTTCGGCTGCTCCCGCACCCCAAAAGCCTCGCCCGCATGTTACTGGGCGCAGGCTGCCTCAGGGTGATCCTGGCATTCGCGCAAGATGGCAATTCCCTTGGGGTCAGCCTTGCGGCCACGGCAGTCGGGTGGATCTTGTGCGCCGCCTCANNTGATTCTGCTGGCCCTATGGGACGGGCACGTCCAAGAGCACTACCCCGGCGTCACTTCGCTTCTCCGTAAACTCTCCTACGGAGCGGTTGCAGGCTCGTTGCTACCGTGTGCGGCGAGCCTGCTTTCGTTTACGGGCCTTGGCGCCCCCCCGGCGGTCGCAGCCGCACTGGCGGGACTAACCCTGACATTGTTCAGCGCGATGCCGTTGGAGTGGCTCCTGAGAGACATCGACCTGGACTTGCCGCCCCTGTCTGAGAGCATGGTGATGGCGCGGTTGGCAGCCTTGCAGGAGATTGCACAACGCTGCGCCTGGGGGACGGTGTCGACGGAAGGGGAAGGCCGATAAAGCGCCGCAACAAGGTCGCAGTCATGTCAATGCAACAGCCCTTGGCTACATCGCAGGAGGCCGGCAATTTCGCAGTCGAGACCGCCGCAGCCAGACGCGAGCGTACGATTCTGGAACAAATGCCGCAAGTGCGCCTGATCGCGCGCCAGTTCCACAACAGGCTTCCGGGAAACGTCTTCTTCGAGGATCTTGTCTCCTCGGGGACGTTGGGCTTGATTGCGGCCATTGACAACTTCCGGGAATCCTGCGGCGTCAAACTACAGACCTATTCGGGGCGCAGGATACGGGGCGCCATCCTGGACAGTCTGCGCGGCCTGGACTGGGCCCCGCGCCCGGGACGTAGAAGAGCCAAAGAAATGGCCGCAGCCGTCAGCAGCCTGGAACAGCGATTGCTGCGCAATCCCACCGTGGAAGAGGTGGCCGCCGAAAGGTCCCTGAGCATTGACGAATATCACGCGCGCACGGCGGAAGCGCACGCTTTCCGGTTGGAGAGCCTCGATGCTCCAGCCGGAAGGAACGGAAACCGCACGCTGGGTTCGTTGATTCCGGATGAAACCGGGAATCTGTCTTCGACGGCCCTGGAACGGTCAGAGTGCCAGCGCTCGTTGAGGGACGCTATCGACGCGATGCCGGAAATCGACCGGAACGTGATGGTCCTCTCCTACTACGAAGGCTTGACGCGCCGCGAAGTCGCCGCAACGATGGCCATCGATGTGTCGCAGGTCACCAGGTTGAAATGGCTCTCGATTCTGAAGTTGCGCGTCAAGATGGGGAAACAGCTTCATTGCCGGGCCGGCAGCCCCGGAAGCAATCTTACGAATTCCCGTCAGCACTCCACAATATTATTGCGGATCGCGTAGCGGACCAGTTCCGTTACAGAATGAAGGCCGAGTTTCTCCATGATGTTGGCCCTATGGGATTCCACAGTCTTGACACTGATCTGAAGAATGTTGGCCACCTCTTTGTTGGACTTGCTTTCAGCCACCAGTTTGACGATCTGCCGCTCTCGCGGACTGATCCGGCTGGAAGGCGCGTCCGCGGGGGCTGCGGCGAAGTTGCTGCCAAGATATCCGCCCAGCACCACCTCAGACACCGTGGAAGTGAAGAAGAGCTTATGTTGACGAAGGGCTTCCAGGGCCGCGATGAGGTCGTTGCCGGCATCCCGCTTGAGAAGGTAGCCCCGGGCGCCCGCGCTGAGTACATCGTGTACCATTTGTTCCGATTCATGCATGGACAGAATCAGGATCTGGACGGCAGCGTTTTCTTTCAGAATCTCGCGCGTGGCCTCCAGGCCGTCCATGTCGGGCATGGAGATGTCCATCACCACGATGTCCGGCTTGAGAGTGGCGGCGGCAGCCACGGCTTCGCGGCCAGTGGACGCTTCGCCGCACACTTCCCAGTCGGGGCGGTTGTCGCCTAGGAGCCCAGCGACGCCCCGCCTAACCACCTGGTGATCATCCACCAATAATATTCGCGTTTTTTTCATTGGAATGCACCAAAGGCAAAGTTACGGTCAACCTTGCGCCGATATCGTTCGAGGTAAGTTCCAACCGGCCGCCAAACTGCTCCGCGCGCTCGCGCATGCCGGCGATGCCTATGCCGAAGCGCACGAATCCCTCTGCCTGATTGCACAGCGCCTTGGGAAGGCCGTGCCCCCAGTCTTGCAGCACTAGCCGGACTTCACGTGGATCCCGTTCCAGCCGGACAACTGCCAACTGGCTGCCTGAATGCTTGTGAACGTTCGCCAGCCCTTCCTGGACAATGCGGAAGAGAGTGACTTCCAGTTCGCTGTTGAGCCGGCCGAAATCGGGTGGGATTTTCATCTCAATCTGGATCCCGGTCCGCTGGTTGAACCCCTGGGCGTAGCTCTGCAACGCGGTCGCGAGCCCGACTTTTTCGAGCAGGGGCGGATGCAGAAGACAGGTAACGGTTCGAAGCTCTTCGAAACAGGCAGCAGCTAATTGGCTGGCCTCTGCGAGCAACTGTCCGCGGCTGTCCGGCTCCAGCCCAGGTTCCTGCAGACGGCTTAGATCGATGCTCAAGGCAGCCACGAGCTGTGTCGTGCTGTCGTGCAGCTCCCGCGCGATTCTCCGCCTCTCGTAATCCTGGGCGCGCAACAAGTCTCTGGAAAGCTGATGCAGCCTTTGATTGGCCTCTTGCAGCGATTCCTCGGCGCGCTTGAGGTCGGTGGTGTCGAGCATCGCTCCGACAACACGAGTCACCTTCCCCGAGCTATCGCGGGCGATGATGGCCCGGTCATGGATGTGAGACCATTCGCCATCTGCGCGCTCAAGCCTGTATTCCGCGCTCCACGAGACGGCCTGTCCTTCCAGCGCCTCGGCAAAGTTTCTGGACACCGCCTCACGGTCTTCGGGATGAATGCGCCAGACGCACAGTTCGCCCGGCGACGCCATCTCCGGCGCAGCGTCGGAAGGTCTGTCATATGTCTTATTCCACCGTAATCTGTGGACGGGGTCGTATTCCCAGATGGATTCATTGGCCGCGGCCACCGCCAGGTGCAGGCGCTCTTCGCTTGCCCGGAGCGCCTCGGCGGCCTGCTTGCGCTGGATGGCATAGCGCAGGGAGCGCGTCAGCAGGTGCCGGTCGGCATGGGCCTTCACGAGGTAATCCTGCGAACCCTTGCGCACCGCTTCCACCGCCAGTTGTTCGTCGTCGGCGCCGCTCAGCACGACCACCGGGACGGTTGGCGCCAAGGCCTGGATCCGCGACAGCGTCTCCAACCCCCGGCTGTCGGGAAGGCCAAGGTCCAGCAGGAGCACGTCGATGCCGCCAGCGGACAGACGGGCCAGCCCGCTCGAGAGACAGTCCACCCACTCCAGCCGATACGCCGGGTCCGAGTTCCCCTTCAAGGTTTCCTGAACCAACCGTGCATCGCCCGGGTTATCCTCAATGATCAGGACGTTAATGCATTTGGCAGTCATGTGGGCGGCAGCCTCACGAGCACAACCGGCCGGGCCTTCAGCGGCCGACAAGTGAATGCCTTGGCGGGTCATTTGGGTGGCAGCCTCACGATAGCGAACCAGAAATGCTCGATCGACTTCAACACGGTCATGAACTTGGCTAGTTCGACGGGTTTGGTAATGTAGCAGTTGGCGTGCGCCCCATAAGCCTTGAGGATGTCCTCGTCCGCCTGGGAGGTCGTCAGGACCACAACCGGTATGAGCTTCAGATCGTCGTCGGCCTTGATCTCGGCCAGCACCTCGCGGCCGTCTTTTCGCGGGAGATTCAGATCGAGCAGGATCAGGTCCGGGCGGACGGCGCCCCTGAACTCGCCTTCCCTGCGAAGATACGCCGTGGCCTCCACGCCGTCCCGGACCACCCGGAGAGTACTCCAGAGACTGTCTGACTTCAGTGCTTCCTGGGTCAATCGCACGTCCCCGGGGTTATCCTCCACCAAGAGGATTTCCACTGCTCCCGCGTTCGTCGTTGTGTCACCCATGCTGCGGCACCTCCTTTTCCCCGGTCGCCACTTTGGCCTCCTGGCCGGCAGACGGAATACTGAAGAAAAATGTCGATCCCTTGCCCGGTTCGGACTCCACCCCGATCTTCCCTCCGTGGCGCTCGACGATTTTCTTGCAGACGGCGAGCCCGATGCCGGTGCCGGGATATTCTTCCCGGCGGTGCAAGCGCTGGAAGATCTCGAAAATGCGTTCGGCGTACTGCGCTTCGATGCCGATGCCGTTATCGCGCACCGAAAAGGTCCAGTAGCCGGCTTGCCAGACGGCCGAAACATGGACCCGGGGCGGGTTCACGCCCCTGAATTTGATGCCATTGCCTATCAGGTTTTGGAAGAGTTGCACCAGTTGGGACGCATCCGCCTGAATTACCGGCAATTCCTCGTGACTGACCAGGGCAGCGTTTTCGGCAATTGAAATCCGGAGATTCGACACCGCGCGCCTCAGCGCTTCATTGCAGTCGACCGGCGCAAGAACACTGCCCCTGGTCCCCACCCGCGAGTAGGCCAGCAGATCCTGTATCAGCGCCTGCATCCGGACGGCGCCGTCGACGGCGAACGCAATGAAGTCGCGGGCGTCGTCGTCCAGTTGCGACGCATACCGCTCCGCCAGAAGCTGGGTGAAGTTGGAGACCGCACGCAGCGGCTCCTGGAGGTCGTGGGAAGCAACGTAGGCGAACTGCTGCAACTCTGCGTTGGAACGTTCCAACTCCCTGGTCCTCCGGATCAAAGCCTCCTCGGCCCGCTTGCGCTCGGTACTATCGGTGCAAATTCCGACCCACTCACGCACGCTGCCATCCGCCCGCAGCACCGGGACGCCGCGCGCGGACACGTCCAGGAATTCTCCATCGCGCCGCCGTATCCGATATTCCGTCTCGAAAATCGTCTGTGTCCGGACCGCCTCGGACCAGGAAGCCGAGATCCGTTCGCGGTCGTCAGGATGAAGCGCGTCCGCCCAGCCCCAGCCCTTCACCTGGTCTTCGCTCTGGCCGGTGAAAGCCCTCCAGGAAGGGTTGTCTATCACCAAACCGTTCGAATCGGTCGTCCATACGATCTGGGACGCGGCCATGACCAAGGCACGGTATTGTTCCTCGCTCTGCCGAAGGGCGTCCTCGGCCCGCTTCCGGTCGGTGATGTCCCCGTGGATGCCGACCATCCGCAAGGGCCGGCCGGTATCGTCGAAGAAGACCGTGGCGTGCACCCCCAACCAAAGAATCCGGCCATCGTTGTGACGGCGAACGCGCCATTCCGACCGGAGTTCTCCCGAGCGAAGCGACTCCTGAATGGCGGCTCTTGCGGTTTTCAGGTCCTCCGGCAAGAGCAGGGACTCCCAACTTTCGTACCTGTCGCCAAACTCTCCCGGAGCGACGCCATATAACTCCTCGATTTCTGGCGACCATACGTGGATGTTGTTTTGAATGTCCCATTCGAAGGCCCCGGAGCGTCCGGCTTTCATGGCCAGGACCAGGCGCTGCCGGCTCAGGCACAGTTCTTCTTCGGCCCGCTTGCGGTCCGTAATGTCTCTATTGATCTCCAAAACCGCGCTTGGCTTCCCGTCGTCATCCCGCCGCAGCGCCCAGCGGCTCGCCACGATGACGGTCTGGCCGCCGCGGGTAACCTGTACCAGTTCGCCTTCCCAGTGCCCCTGCCCCTGGCCGTGAATGACGGCCCGGATGTCTTCCAGCGGGATGGGGGGCGTGGTCTGCAGGAGGTCGCGGACGTTCCTGCCCACGGCCTCTTCCGGCCGCCAACCGTAGGTTTCTTCCGCCCCCCGATTCCAGAACGAGATATTGCCATCCAAATCAGTCACTATGATGGCGTCGCGGGCGAGTTGCAGTAGCGCGGCCTGTTCCGAGACCGCCGCATGGTCTCGTTTCACTTCTTCGCGCCGCTTGAGATAAGTTCTATACGTTCTAGACCGTATAGTGCTAGGGACATGTTGTGACTTATCAAGTCGAGCCATGTCACTGTGGGGTTGCAACTGTTCACCGGTTCCGCCCTCGATTAGTTCTGAAGCACTGCTGCGTTGCTCGCACATAGATCACCTGGACAGCCCAGACATTCCTCCTAAGTGGAACTGATCTAATCCGACGGCTACCATAGGATAAATCGTAATACTATCCTGCGGAATATATCTTACACCAAAACACAAGATCATACCAGATAATTATTAAGCTTTTACTAGATAATTATCTTAAGATCTTACCGGCAACTTGACAATTGAGAGCCAGAATTCGCTGGTGGAGCGAACGACCGCTAGAAACTCGTCCACATCAACCGGCTTTGAAATGAAACAATTAGCCCGGAGGTTGTAGCTTTTCACAACATCGCGGTCAGCCTCTGAACTGGTCAGGATCACGACCGGTACGCTGCTCACCGACGGATGATCCTTGACCTCGCTCAGGACCTCGAACCCGTCTTTCTTGGGGATGTTCAGATCGAGCAGAATCAGGTCGGGGCGCGGGGCGTTTTCGAAGCCGGGGGCGTGGTTCAGAAAGGCCAGAGCCTCCTCGCCGTCGGTCGCCACGTTGATGCGATTCACCACGCTTCCGCACTGTAGGGCTTCATGGATCAATTCCACGTCCCCTGGGTTGTCTTCAATTAATAGAATCTCGGCCGGTCTGGTTTGCACTCTGATCTCCTATTCCGTTTATCTTCGGTTTGGGAATTGTGAAGCGAAAGGTAGATCCCGCTCCGGGCTCCGATTCCACCCAAAGCTTTCCCCCATGCCGCTCGACGACTTTCTTGCAGACCGCGAGCCCGATTCCGGTGCCCGGGTATTCCTGCCTGGTATGCAGGCGTTGAAAGATCTGGAAAACACGTTCGGCATACCGCGCATCGATTCCGATGCCGTTATCCTGGACCGAAATTATCCACTCCTCGCCGCTGTCCACTGAGGAAATATGGATTCGAGGGCACTCATCCTTTTGTTTGAACTTGATGGCATTGGCGAGCAGATTCTGGAACAACTGGGTAAGTTCCCCCTGGTCGGCCCAAAGTGAGGGCAGTTGATCCCAGTCGATGACAGCGCCGCTCTCCTTGATCGCAACCTGCAAATTCCGCATAGCGTCCAGTACCACCGCCGCGCAGTCAATCTGGCGGAGGTCAATCTCTTTGTTGTCCACGCGGGAATACGCCAGCAGGTCGGCGATCAACTGCTGCATTCGCTTGGCGCCGTCCACGGCATAGTTCATGTACCGGTCGGCAGTCTCATCCAACCGTCCGGAATAGCGCTTGGCCAGTAACTGGGTGAAACTGGCGACCATGCGCAGCGGCTCCTGCAAATCGTGGGAGGCCACATAGGCGAACCGCTCCAACTCGTCGTTCGACCGGGCGAGTTTTTGGACATTGAGCTTCAGCTCCTCCGTCATGCGCCTGCGCTCGGTGATGTCCTGAGCGATGCCGGCCATGCGGATCGGTTTGTTCTCCGCGTCTCGCTCTAAGTGCCCGCGGCCCAGGATATAGCGGACGCCGCCGTCCGGCAAGCTGACGCGGAGCTCCAGGTCGGGCGGTTCTTCCCCTGCCAGACAGGCGCCCGTCCATGCTTGCATAGCAGCCCGATCATCCGGGTGAATCAGACTCAAGAACGCCTCGGCGGACGGAACAAAGGTATCTTGCGAGACTCCAAAAACACGATACGTTTCGGGCGTCCATGCGCACACGGCTGTGTCCATGGGAAGTTCCCAGCTCCAACTGCCGACGTGGGCGATGCGCTGCGATTCGGAAAGAACGTATTCTCTCGCCTGTAGCGCCGCCGTCATGCGCTTGCGCTCCGTTATGTCATTGGCAATCGCGAAGATCAACTTCTCGTCCGGCGCCGCAGTGGCGGAAAACAGTAACCAGAGGTCCGAACCATCCTTGCGGAGACCCCGGCATTCGAATTCCGCATTCCCTTCCCCGGCAGTCAGCTTCCGGAACTCAGCCTGCACTGCCGCCCGGTCATCCGGATGAAAGAGCTCAGTCACGGCGCGTTGGGCGAGTTCCTCGGCAGTAAATCCCCACGTTTGGAGCAGGGCGGCGTTCACTCGCTTGATGGATCCATCGAAGCCGACGACGCACTTGGGCGAATGGCTCAGGCGAAAGAACTCATCGAGCGCCGCTTCGGCGCGTTTGCGCGCCGTGACGTCGATGGTAACTTCGATTTTCGAGAGGCGGTTGTCGTGCTGAAGGACCTTTCCCCGGCACAGAAGCCAATGGACGCTGCCGTCCGGCCAGACCACGCGAAACTGAATGTCGTAAGGCTCGGCCTGCTCGAGAGCGCGACTCTGCTCGAGCGCGACGCGCTCCCGGTCGGCGGGGTGAATCGACTCTAACCAGCGTTCGCGCGTGAGCCACGTTTCGGCTGGTTCCAGGCCGTACAAGCGGAACTGCTGCTCGGAGGCGGTTGTCTCTCCGGATTCCCGGTGGCACAGGCCGATGCCGGCGGAGTTCAGGGTAAACTTCAGCCATTCCTCGCTCCTGCGGGCATTCTCTTCCGCGCCCTTTCGCGCGGAGAGGTCTTCCACCAGCGTAATAAAGTGGAGCGGCTTCCCCAGCGCGTCGCGTACCAGAGCCACATGGACGGAGACCCAGACCAGCTCGCCGTCTTTGCGCACATAGCGCTTGGTTACGATGCCGCCGGATTTCACGCCTTCCATCAGGTCGTGCCTGAACTCCTGCTGTTCCGAAAAGTCGTCCGGATGCGAGATTGCCAGGAAATTCGTCCGCAGCATCTCCCGCTCGGAGAACCCCGTGATCCGGCAGAGGCTTTGGTTCACCTGCAAGTAGCGGCCGTCCATGCCGACGATCGCCATGCCGAACAGCGTGTTCTCAAACGCCGAACGGAACCGCGCTTCGCTCTGGCGCAAAGCCTCTTCGGCTGTTTTCCGCTTCGTAATGTCGAGCGCGGTTACATATATGAGCTGCGCATCCTTATGAGCGGCGCAGTCCAGCAGAAGCCAGCGGTACGATCCGTCCTTGCATCTGGCGCGGCACTCGAAGCCGATGATTCCCCCGGAGATCAGGAGCCTTTGGAACTCGTGTGCGACAAGGGCGCGCTCCTCGGGATGGGCCCGGTCGAGTACCTGCATCCCTGCCACTTCCGCCGCCGTGAATCCGAGCGTCAGTTCCCAGGCGGAATTTACGTGTTGGATGCGGCCATCGAAGCCCCAAATGGCCATTGGCGTGGGCGATGCCCAGAAAAACTGATTCAAGGCCGTTTCGGCCTGGACGCGGCTGGTGACGTCGATGTTGACGCCAACCTCGCGCGTGGCCGTTCCGGCTTCGTCGAAGAATACCTTCATTTGCGAGAACAGCCAGTGAATGCTGCCGTCCGGCCTGACGATTCGAAACTGAGTCCCCGGG
>PLRZ01000093.1:0-4775 GCA_003164075.1 Bryobacterales bacterium
TTTTGGGTGTACGGGCCGCAGGTGGAGGCGCCGAACGAGAAACTCCCCGTCCCGTTGACAAAGTCGTCGTAGAAGATCTCACCCGAGGCGGCGCCGTTCGTTAGTGCGACCGTGCCCCAGGAAACCGCCGTCAATCCGCCCACAAATTGATCGGAAGCGGTCACATCGGCGACCACCATCCCGCCGTACTGCGACAAGATCGGGTCCCCGGCCGGAGCGTTGCCGATGCTCTGCCATGCGGTTCCGCTCATGAGGAAGGAAGAAATGACTTCATAACTTGGGTGGGATGGAGTGTCGATATAGGCGATCCCCGGCGCGGTACAGCTCAAGAATATGCCGGCTAGTCCGTCTACGGAGTCGGGAGAAATATGGCAGGCATCGATCACCCTGGTACGCGCCGGTCTGGCGAAGTCGAGCGACGCGCTGCTCAGGCCCACCACGCCGTCGCTCAGCCCTGAGGGGCCGGCATTGCCGATCACGGCCACGGCATCCACGCCCCGAAGATCGTCCCCGAACTGATTCCAGGTGGCCAGGTCCCAGAGAAACTGGCTGGCGCGCTTCATCTCGCCGGCCTGGATGGCGCCGCCCAAAAGGACCTCGGCCAGCGCGGAATCCGCCTGAAAGGAACCGAAATGCGGCGTTCCGAGGAATACGGCCTTCCTGATCTTCTGCGTCGCGGGAGGGCTGAATGCCCCGGAGGTGACCTGCTTGCCCGCCAGATAAGAGCGCACGATCAAGCCGCCCATGCTGTGCGCCACCACATCGACCTGCGGGGCGGGCAGCGAATTCAGGAACGTCCCCAGGTCCGCGCCGAGCTGCTCGATGGAACAATTGGGACATTCCGTGCAGTTCTCGAAAAAGTAAACCGTGGGGACGTTATTGGGAGATCCCTGGAGATAGCTTGCCAAATTGTCGAACGTGCCGGTCGAATCGCTCGACATTGGACAGGAGCTGGTGAGGGCCACCTGAAATCCGTCCAGCAAGACGACCGGTGGGACCGCGGAAGCTGCCGCGGGCGCTGGAAACGGCTCCACAGTCAACTGAAATGTGGCGCCGCGCTCCTCACCGGCATCGTTGGTAAAGGACACCGCGACAGTATAATCGCCCGGTTCCGTGGTGAGCGGAACTCCGAGGAGAACTTGGTCGCCGGGCACATCGGGCGCCACCGGGAAAGTCCGATTGGGCGCCCGGGCGGTCCGCGTTTTCGCGGACTTCATGAAGGCGAGCGTCTCGGAGGGCGCGTCAATCGCGAGGCGCTGCCCGGCAGCTACTGTGTATCGCGATTGGTTGACCACAAGGGGACGGCGAACCTGCGCGCACAATACGGCCGCAAGGCAAACCCCTCCCATGAGAAGGACCAACGATCTGGCTGGGAACACCACTTGATTCTACCGGCCGCGGCCCGGTATCGACAAGTTTTCTCTCGCGCCGATATGACTTCCGATATATCGTGTGATATATCATGAGTAAGGATTTTGGGGAGAGCGGATGGCCCTGGTCCATGGCCTTCGGGGAGCGGAAGCCGCACACGTTTTCCGGCGCCGGCTTTCCCTTCGCCTTCGGCTCCAAAGGCCGATTCTTCGGCGCCGGCGAATTGCGCTTGGCGATTCTGTCGCTTCTCAGCGAGGAACCCAAACACGGGTATCAGTTGATGAAGGAACTGGGAGAGCGGTCCGGCGGGATGTATCAGGCCAGCGCCGGCGGCGTCTATCCGACGCTGCAGCAACTGGAAGACGAAATGCTGATCCGCGTCAAACAACAGGGCGGCAGGAAAGTGTACTCGCTGACGGCCGCTGGCCGCAAAGAACTGGAGCGCGACCCGGAGGCCGTCCGCCGCATCTGGGAACGGGCCGAGGAGTGCGAAGATTGGGGACAATCCTTCGGGCCGGAAAGTATGATGGTTCTATCCCTGCTCTCGCCGCTGGTGAAGGCCAGCCTGCGGGCAGCGGGACGGGGCGGGGTGGAACGGGTGCGCGATATTCTGGACCGCGCCCGCAAAGATCTGGAAGCAATCTGAGGTGAAAATGGGAATTGGTATCCGCATCGAGAATCTGCGCAAGGTTTACGACACACCGCCGCCTTCGGCCGCGCGCGGCATGGGTTTCTCCTTCTCGGCCCAACGGCCGGCCGGGACCAGGGAGAAGAAGAAAAAGTTCGAAGTGGTGGCCATCGACGGCATTTCGCTCGAAATGCGCGCCGGCGAGGTCTTCGGATTGCTGGGGCCGAACGGCGCGGGGAAATCGACCACTATCGGGGTGCTGACCACGCGCACCAGGCCCACCAGCGGACGCGCTTTCATCGGCGATTTCGACGTGTGGCAGGAGCAGGTGAAGGCCAAGCGGTTGATCGGCGTAGTGCCGCAGCGGCCCAATCTGGATTTTGCCCTGACCGCGCGCGAGGTCCTGCTGTTCCATGGGGCGTATTTCGGCCAGAGCGCCCGCGAGCGCGAAAAGCGGTCCGGCGAACTGCTGGAGCAGTTCCAACTCACCGACCGCGCCGACCACATGGTGCGCACCTTCTCCGGCGGCATGATGCAGCGCATCTCCATCGCGCGCGCCATGATGCACGACCCCGAAGTGCTGTTCCTCGACGAGCCCAGCGCGGGGCTCGATCCGCAAACGCGGCTGATGTTGTGGGAAATCGTGCGCGGCTACAACAAGCTGGGAAAAACCATCGTGCTCACTACCCACTATATGGATGAGGCCGACGCGCTGTGTCACCGCCTGGCGATTATCGACCATGGCCGCATCATCTCTCAGGGGACTCCCACGGAACTGAAGGCGGCGATTCCCGGCGGGTACCTGCTGCGGTTGCGCTTTAACCACGTGCCGGAGCGGCTGCCGGCGGAGTTNNTGATCGCGCCCATCGTCAACGCGGCGCAAGCCCTGGACGCCGAGTTGCACGACGTACACATTGAAGAGCCGAGTCTGGAAACCCTGTTCCTGCACCACACCGGAAGGAGCCTACGCGATTGAACTGGAAAACGTTTTACGCACTGCTTTCGCGCGACGGGCACGTTGCGCGCCGCAATATTTTGCCCATGCTGCTGCAGAACCTGCTGCAGCCGCTGTTGCTCACCTTCGTATTCGGCCGCGTGCTGACTTCGAGCGGCATGATGCATGCCAGCTATAAGAGCGTACTGCTGCCTGGGGTGATGGCCATCAGCATGGTTCTCTCGGGCGTTCAAGCGGTGGCCATGCCGCTGATCACCGAGTTTCAGTTCACGCGGGAGATTGAGGACCGGCTGCTGGCGCCCATCGACATCGGCTGGCTAGCGGTGGAGAAAATCGCCGCCGGAATGGTGCAGGCGCTGGTGGCCGGGCTGGTAGTGATTCCGGCGGCGTGGCTCACCATGGGTTCGGGCGTCCACTTGAGTTTCCACCCGCTGGAATTCGCGGTGGTGTGCCTGCTGGTGGCGCTGTTCTCGTCGGCCGGCGGGCTGGCGCTGGGCTGCAGTGTGGGGCAGACGCAGATCGGCCTGATGTTCAGCCTGGTGCTGGCGCCCATGATGATGTTCGGCTGCGCGTATTACCCATGGAGTTCTCTCCACCCCTTCCCGGTGCTGCAGTATGCCGTGCTGATCAATCCGCTGGTGTACGCCAGCGAGGGACTGCGCGGCACGTTGACGCAGGCGGATCACATCGACACTTTCGTGGTAATCGGCGCGCTGGTAGCCATCAATATATTGCTGCTGGTAGTGGGCCTGAAGAAGTTTCACCAGAAAGCGGTGAGCTAGTTTCTGGTTGCGAAACTGCCATGCGGCGGAGCAGCACCGCTCCCTGGCGGGGCGACTGTGCCCGGCTCGGTAACAAGTCCCGTGGAATCACCGCAGTGTTTTCCGAGCCGCGCGCGCCAGCAAGCGGTTCTTGCCGTGGCCCTACGGGCAGCTTAACAAGCGGGTGAGGGCGTTTCCTTGGCGACCTTGGCGACTTTGCGAGAGATCATTCTTTGAGTCCGTTGACGATGCGAGTGATGCCGCTCTTGATCAGAACGACATTGAAGTTGATGAGCAGTCCGAGACGCTTGTCAGCCAGCTTCAGATAGGTGAGAAGTTGCTTCTTATGCACCGGCGCGATGTTCTCCACTGCCTTGATTTCCACGATCACCTGGTCCTCCACCACCAAGTCTGCGAAAAACCCGGCGTGGATGCGGACCGCCTCGCAAACCACCGGGATGGCCTGCTGCCGAGTGACGCTCAGCCCGCGCTTTTCCAGCTCGTAGGCCAAGGCCGCCTCGTAGACCGACTCCAGCAATCCCGGACCGAGACTGGTGTGCACGCGAAAGGCTGCATCGACGATCTGTGGAGCTACGGCATTCTCACTCATTGCGATCCAGTATAGATCTCTCGCCAAGACGCCAAGAACGACCGCCAAGAAGAAGGCTGGTCGGTTGCGTGGATGGTGGAATCACGGGTACGCTCCAGGCGGGTATGACTACGTCGATCACGTGGTCTGCAATGCCTACTTCCCCATGGGACAGCAGGCGCGCCACGGGGAGCCAAGAGCCAAAAGCTCTCCACCTGCCGAAAGCCGGCCGCTCCTCAGTTCCCTTCACCCACCCACCGCCGGCTGCCCCGCAAGTTCCATGGTGTCCGAACCGACGCCGGGAGCCGGCAACTGGATAATGAAACGGGTGCCCTTGCCGGGCGTGCTGTCCACATCGATCTTCCCGTGGTGCACTTTCACGATCCACGCGACGAAACTGAGTCCCAGTCCCAGGCCCTGTTCCGGGCCGGGCGCCGTTCCCGAAGGGATCAACTACCGGATCGAGATGAA
>PLRZ01000093.1:4782-5294 GCA_003164075.1 Bryobacterales bacterium
ACGACAAGCTGCACATCTCGCACGACGGCTACGCCGGCACGGTACCGATTGTGCACAAGTCGGCCGCAGTGTCCGAGGTCATCGCGCAACTGGCCATCGAGGCTGACGAAGACCCGGAATAGCGGCGCCCGGCGACTGGCCGGAAGAGCCGGGCGTTCGCTTCCTGATCCGGTTGGTCCTGCACCAGGGCGGGCTGTGTGGGCCTGACGAAGAATGCCCCGGCCGCGTGTTCCGGTGCCGAAAGTGCGGCTACTCTGGCCAGACAGAGATGGACGGCTGTCCCGCCTGCGGCGCGGATTGGAAGGCCATCGACGTCAGCCATGGGCCGGCCTGTCCAAAGAACCTGCTCGAAGAGGCGATGGNNTTCCGGGTGCTGGAATTGATCGAAGGCGAGCGACAGGAGCAGATCAAGGCTGGGGACGGCGGCCACATGAGTTCACGGTAGCGGGTCAACTTGCGGTTTGCCTATACGGCCGCGTGGACCGGTAAACACTACGGCGTCAGGCAGGATC
>PLRZ01000690.1 GCA_003164075.1 Bryobacterales bacterium
CTCCCGCGCGCGGCTCGGCATGTGCTTTTGACAGAGCCGCCCCCTGTGCTCACTCTTGGGTTCGCCACGGTTTCTCTTATCCCACGATGCCATCGATGGTCGCCTGCGCGATGGGGTGGTAGCCGGGCCGCGCCTCGGCATAGATCGCCCGTGCGCGCGCCTGTCCTTCGGGCGTTTTCATCAGCTCGCTATAGATCGGCTTGAGGAATTTTCTCCGCCCCACCGACTTCAGGAACTGCCCCACCTTCGGGTACGCGGGCTGGTAACCTGCTTTCACCGCCATCCACAGCCATTGATGCAGAATTTCGGAATTGCCCGACTCGGTGAAATGGAATTCGCGGTCGAGCCGCGCCATGTCGGGCGGATTCTGCGACCGCAGAAAATGCAGCCACTCGTGCGTGGACCACGCGCCGGTGTCGGCGGGCCAGCCGGATTCCACGCGCTCGAAGGCATCGGAGTGCGGTTCGGCGGCGCCTTCGGGAATGCCCGGGCGGAAGATCCATTCGTCCAACGGCACATCGTTCGGCAACTCGCGGCGCACATAGTCCAGGAAATCGGCGGTGGTGATGCTGCGGAAGGCGAAGTGGTCGAAGTAGGCGCGCAGGAAAGCGTCGAAGCGTTCGCGGCCCACCGCCTGTTCGATGGTGCCGAGCAGTAGCGCGCCCTTCTCGTACGGAACCAGGGTGCAGCCATCGTCGGGATCGCGGCCCGCCAGGTCGATATGCAGGATGCGATCCTGTTCGCGCAGGCCGGCCATTTCGCCGTCCAGTTGACGGCGGCCCAGCACCGCTTCCATGGCGGCGCGCGCGGGACCGTAGAGCCGTTCCAATACACGGCGCTCCACGTATACCGTGAAGCCTTCGTTGAGCCAGAAATCGCTCCAGGTGGCGTTGGTCACCAGGTTGCCCGACCAGGAATGCGCCAGCTCATGCGCCACCAGCGAGACCAGGCTGCGGTCGCCGGCCAGAATCGTGGGAGTGGCGAAAGTGAGGCGCGGATTCTCCATGCCGCCAAAGGGGAAGCTGGGCGGAAGCACCAGCAGATCGTAGCGGCCCCAGCGGTAGGGTCCATACATCTGCTCTACAGCGCCGATCATGGCTTCCGTGTCGGCAAACTCATAGGCCGCCGCGTCGATCAGCGCCGGCTCGGCATACACTCCGGAGCGCGGGCCGAGCGCGCGAAATTCCAGGTCGCCCGCGGCCAGCGCGATCAGGTAGGAGGGGACTGGCTGCTCCATCCGGAAATGGCTGCCCGACATGGCCGCGCCCATGACGGCGCGCAGTCCCTGGGGCACGCCGATCTCGGCCTCGAAGGCGACACGCACCGCGGGCGTATCCTGTAACGGGATCCAACTGCGCGCGTGGATGGCTTGCGACTGCGTATAGAGAAACGGATGGACCCTGCCGGCGGTCTGCGGCGGGTCGAGCCATTGCAGGCCGGAAGCTTGTGGCGAAGTGGAGTAATGAACGCGCACCCATGAGGCGTCGGGGAGCAGTTGAACGCGGAGTGGGGCGCCGAGTATCGGGTCGGCCGCGCCGAGCGCAAAGGCCGCGGCGTTCTCCACGGAATGAATCTGCAGGCCGCGGGTGTCGAGCACCAGTTCGCTCCCCGAGAAGCGGTCCACGTGGAGGGTGGCGGAGCCTTCCAGGACACGGAGGTCGAAACGAACGTCTAAGTTCAACTCCAGATGGCGAACGCGAATCAGGTCCGGGCGGGACCAAGAATGGATATCCATGTGTTCCATGGTAAAATCATTCCGTCCCGTCCTCCTAATCTCAAAGACAAGGGTAACAACGAATTTACGCTCCTATATGCAGACTCATGCGCCTAAGAGAGTGCTGGCAGTGGTCTCCGACCTTTTCTTTTCGGTGAAGCTGACCGATGCGGCCAAGCGCTGCGGCCTGGCGCTGGAGTTTGTGAAAGATCCCGCCGAACTTCTGGAGAAGGCCAAAGAGAAGCCTACCCTGATCGTTTTCGATCTCAACTTCGACGCCATGGAGCCGCTCAAGCTGATCGCCAAACTGAAAGGCCAGCCGGCCACCAAAGGCATCAGCCTGCTTGGTTATGTTTCGCACGTTCAGGGGGAGCTGAAGCAGTCGGCGCAGGAAGCCGGTTGCGACATGGTCCTGGCGCGCTCCGCGTTTTCGCAGAGCCTGACGCAAATCTTCAAACGCCATTCCGGTACGGTGTAAGGGCTAATTCGGGGACAGGCTACACAACCTCGAAATGAGGCTGGAGCCGTGGCCGCGCGAATTGGGCGTCAGGACCGTCAGACCTCCTGATGTCGCCCCGCAATTCTTGCCTGGCGGGGAAAATGGGCGAGCCATTCCTTTCGAAGGCGAGGGCTTCGCAGGTTACTGAATTAGGCCCGCTGCTCGAATAGGATCGAGCGAAGGCGAGCACCGCCTGCCCCACCTGCGGGCTCACTGCAGATTCCACGACATCAGGAGTTCTGACCGTGAAGCCCGCCTGCAACAGGTAGCCCGCATGGACGGCCATGCCGCTGCGCGTGTCGCCCACGCCATGCAGCAGGATTACGGCCGAGCCGTTGGGATCGGGAGGCGTGAAAAGCCAACCGTCGAGCGCAATGCCATCGCGCGATGGCAGCAGCCTCCGCCGGTTCCGGCCGGGGCCTCGTGACGATATGGAGCGCGCGTTCGGCAACTAAGATTGGCGCGATCGTGGCGCCAATAGTTACACCGATGACAGCCGCAATCGGCAGGCGCCGTGCTTTGTGGGCAATCGGTCCCATATGAGGATGACGGTTACCATTCTACAACCGTGCATTCGAATATACAGTGTTGGTGCGCATTCCACGGCTTACTGCCCACTAAGTGCGCATAATCGGGCAATAAGCAATTGGCGCGGTAAGTGCATGCGAAGGGACGGCAGGAGAACATTAGTATGTTTGCTTCGCCGAAGCGCTCCGCGCTTCTTTCCTGGCTGTTACACTGCGGCGCCATCCTGCTGATTCTGGCAACGACGGGCGTCAAACCTCAACTCATCCGGCATACCCTCGACGTACTCTGGATGCCGGCGGATATCGATTCGTATAAGATGTCCGCGCACTCGGGCGGCGGCGGAGGCGGCGTGCATGCCGATTCGCCGGCCAGCCGTGGCGAGGTGCCCCGGTTCGCGCACAAACAGTTTTCGTTTCCCACCGTGGATATCCAAAACGCCACTCCCATTTTGCCGATGGAGCCGACGCTGATCGGCGATCCCGACATCAAACTTGCCGCCTTCAACTACAAGCAGTGGGGCGACCCCAATGGAGTACTGGGCACGCACTCGGGCGGTCCCGGCGATGGCGGCGGGATCGGCAACGGTCATGGCTCGGGCATTGGACCGGGAGACGGTCCGGGCCTCGGCCCCGGCAAGGACGGCGGCTTCGGCGGCGACGGCGTCGGGTACATGGGCGTCGGGGGCGGCGCGGTGACGGCTCCCACATTGCTGTCGAAGACCGAACCCGAGTATAGCGAAGAGGCGCGCAAGGCACGGCTGCAAGGTACCGTGCTGCTGCGCATCGAGGTGGATGCTCACGGGCTGCCGCAAAACATTGCGGTGCGTCAAGCCCTGGGGCTGGGCCTCGACGACCGCGCCATCGATGCAGTCAAAAAGTGGCGGTTCCGTCCGGGTAAGGTCAATGGCAAGCCGGCGGCAGTGGTGGCGTTTGTCGAAGTGAACTTCCGGCTGTTGTAAGGCGGCCTCGGTGAATCGGAGTACATAGGAACTTAGGGGCCCGAGGTATACTGTGAGTGAACCAATCGAGGGGTTCACGAAATGGCCATGCATTGCCCACAATGCTTGACGGAGTACCGCGACGGTTTCTCCGAATGCTCCGATTGCCATGTGGCTCTGGCCCCTGGGCTCCCACCGGCCGCTTCCAGCGCGGAACATGAGGTCGCTCTGGTCACCGTGCTGGAGACCAGCGATCCGTTCGTCGTCAATCTGGGGAAAGCCTCGCTGGAAGATGCCGGTATCCGATATGTAGTGGGTGGCGACGATTCCACCGAGCGCGGGCTCACCGGCATGTCCCCGGCGGGCGCCATGGTGTCGCAGATTCAGGTGGAATCCGCGCGTGCGGATGAGGCGCGGGAACTGCTGGAACCGTTGCTCAATCCCGAGCCGGCCGGCGAAGAGGACGCGGAGCCGGAAGCCGAAACGGCAACGTAGTATCCATCTCGTGTCTAGTTTCTGTCGCGAAACTCAAGCAACCGCTCCCTTGCGCTCGCGGCTCGGCAACAGTCGCGCCTGATTCCACGGGACTTGTTAGTGTTACTGAGCCGCGACCGCAAGGGAGCGGTTTTGCCGTTACGAGTCGGAGTTTCATGACAGAAACTATCTAGCCGGCACAGGGCCGGCGTCGCGGCGCATACCGCGACCGTCAGGGAGCGTTGGCTCTGTGACCTGCGAGGCAGAGTATCATAGGGTCCATGCGGACCCTACATAGCGCACTTACAGTTTGTCTCCTTCTCGGTCTGGCACAGGCGCCTGCAACGGCGCAACGGCAGCCGCGAAATTCCGGCGCCATCATCGTCCTGCGGCCGGCCCGCGTCTTCGATGGCGAGAGCCTGCAGGAAGGCTGGGCCGTGCGCGTCCGCGGCGATCGCATTGAGGCCGCCGGTCCTTCCGCCGGCATCGATACCACCGACGCCAAGGTGATGGATCTGCCCGGCCTGACGCTGATGCCGGGGCTGGTGGAGGGCCATTCGCACGTTCTGCTGCACCCTTATAATGAGACGCCGTGGAACGACCAGGTGGCCCACGAAGGGCTGGCACTGCGGGTGGCGCGCGCCACCAATCACCTGCGCGACACGCTGATGGCCGGCTTCACCACCATCCGCGACCTGGGCACGGAAGGCGCCGCCTACGCCGATGTCGAACTCAAGCAAGCCGTGAACCAGGGCATTATCCCCGGACCCCGCATGCTGGTCTCCACGCGCGCGATTGTGGCCACCGGCAGCTACGCGCCCAAAGGTTTCGCGCTGGAGTGGCGCGTGCCGCAAGGCGCGGAAGAGGCCGACGGGGTGGATAGCCTGATACGCGTGGTGCGCGACCAGATCGGGCACGGCGCCGATTGGATCAAGATCTACGGCGACTATCGCTGGGGACCCGGTCCCGGCGCGCATCCCACGTTTTCGCTGGAGGAAATGAAGCTCGCGGTGGAGACGGCGCGGAGCGCGGGAGTGCCGGTGTCGGTCCACACCAGCACGCCGGAGGGCATGCGGCGCGCCATCCTGGCCGGCGCCGAGACGGTGGAGCACGGTGACGCCGGAACGCCCGAAGTTTTCAAGCTCATGGCGGAGCACCACGTGGCGTTCTGCCCCACGCTGGCGGCGGGCGACGCCACTGCGCAGTACAGCGGCTGGCGCAAGGGTCAGCAGCCAGAGCCGGCTGGCATCACGCGCAAGCGGGCCAGCTTCAAAGCGGCGCTCGATGCCGGCGTGACCATCCTCAGCGGCAGCGATGTGGGCGTGTTCACCCACGGCGACAATGCGCGCGAGATCGAGATGCTGGTGGACTACGGGATGCCGGCGGTGAATGCGCTGAAAGCCGCGACCTCGGTGGCCGGACAGGTGCTGCACATGGAGATTGGGCAGGTGAAGGCCGGGATGCTGGCCGACCTGATCGCCGTGGATGGCGACCCGACGAAAGAAATTGCGGCCATTCGCCGAGTCAAGATGGTGATGAAGGGCGGCACGGTCTATAAGCAGTAGGCCGCGCCGCCCGGTAGTTACAGAAGCCTGAAGTTGACCTCGATTGTGGCACTCACCGCAACGGGCACGCCGTCCTTCTTGCCGGGATTGAACTGCCACCCGATGACCGCTTCGACGGCCTCCTCGTCGAGCCCGAAACCCAGGCTACGGGCGACGGTGGCTTGATGGACTTGTCCATCGGCGCCGATGACGACATTGAGCACAACCGCCCCCTGAATCTGTTCGGCGCGGGCATCCTCGGAGTATTCCGGTTCCTGCTTATGCAAGAGGACGGGCGCCGCCACGCTGCCGCCGACCTTCGCCACAGAATCGGTGGCGATGACATGTGAGGTGATCCGGGCGATCAGCGCCTGGCGGATGGGCTTGGCCCGATCGAGCATCGCCTGCGCCTCGCCAGAGCGATTCTGAGTGTTGAGGAAGCGGGCGTACGTCTCCATGGTGAGAGCGGCTTCCGCAGAATCGGGCGGGTCCTGAGCGAGCGCCTGCAGATAGTCCAACTCGGCGAAGCCGGGGAGTCCATTGGCGGCGGCGATGTTGCCTTTCACGGTGAGGGCGCGGCCGGCCTGCTGACCCGCGGGAGCTACGGCGAGTGCGCGATCAATGAAGCTCTCGGCCGCGATCTTATCCCTGACGGTCAGCGAGTGTCTGCCCAGATAGATCAAGCCGGGCGCGGTTTCGGGCGTGTCGCCCAGAGAAACGGCCTTGATATAGAAGGCGACCGCGTCGTCCACCTTGCCGCGTTTGGCCGCGAGATCTCCCAGCTTCATGAGGCCGGCGGCGTAAGTCGAGCTGTGGTCGCCGGACGTCTGCGCGCGGATGGTGAGCGAGTTCTCGAGCAGTTGCTGCGCGGCGTCATACTTACGCGTGGTGACGTAGGCCGCGGCGGCGGAATCGAGTATCTCGTGGTTCTGCTGTCCGACGGCGGCGCGAATGGTGGCGTCCACCGCCGGCTGGATCGCCGGGTCGGGCTTGTCCTGCGCCTGCAGGGCGGCAAAAGGCGCGACCAGTGCTACCGCCAGCACGGCAGCCGCCAACGCCGAGCGGGGGCCGGTGGATTTGCGATTGGTGCGCGAATCGAGGATCGCCATCAGCCGGCCTTCAAGCTGCGACGGGTGCGCAATGGCGACCGCGGCCGATACCAGCGTCGGGACGGGCTGCATGGCGCGCGCGATTTCCAGCAACTGGCTGGCGTATCCGGTGGCCGGTTCGCCGGCAGAGAGCACCAGGTCGTCGGCGGCGCGTTCCCGCTCTTTCACGAATTCGCGCCAGACCATCCAGGCCAGGGGATTCCACCAGAAGAGCGACACGGCAGTGCGGGCGAGCATCTGCGTGGCCAGATCGGCGCGCCGTATGTGGGCCAGTTCGTGGAGCATCACCACGCGGCGGCGGCTTTCACTCCACTCCGCGGCGTCGGCGGGCAGGAAGACGGCCGGCCGCACCATTCCGAAGCTGATCGGCATGCTGCCGCGGGGGACCTCCAGCAGGGCCACGTTGCGCCGGATGCCGAGAGCCTGCGCCAGAGAATGGAAGAGCGGCGTGGCGGAGACCGGACGAGCGGTGCGCCGNNTCCAAAGGAAAGCGATCGAGCGGCCGGAGTCGAAGCGCCAGGGTAAGTGGCTGACGGGCTGCTGCTCTCGCGCCGTTTGGGGGGCGGAGGGCAGGGAAGAGGCGGCCGTGGCCACGGTGGTGGTTCGAAAAGTCACGGTGGGGACAAAGGGGGCCAAGGCGCCGGTTCGAATGCGCAGGGCCGGCATGGAGACGGAAAGCAGGGGTAGAGCCAGCAGGGCCGCCGCGGCGGCGGTCCACACCAGGTGGCGCGCCGCGGCCGACTGGCGGCGCAACGCGAAGGCCAACAACCATGCCGCTCCCACCACGATACTGCTTTTGAGGGCGGCGCCCAGTAACATCGCAAGCCATGGCGACATTTATTTTTCCTCTTTCTTCACTTTTTCGATCATTTCCGACATGCGGTCCAGTTCTTCGCGCGTGAGGCGCGTGGAGGAGACGTCCAGCAGCGCCGCGACAATCTGTGCGGGCGAGTCCGCGAAGAAGGTGTCCAGCAGGTGCTTGACGGCCGAGCGTTTGGCCTTGTCGCGAGTCACCGTGGGAACGTAGACATACTTCAGTCCTTCGGCCTGGTGTTTGACGTGGCCTTTCTCTTCGAGAACGCGGAGCATGGCGCGGACGGCCGAGTAACTGGGCGCGTCGGGCATGGCTTCTCGCACCGCGGCGGCCGAGACCTTGCCGTGCTGGTAGAGGATGTCCATGATCTGGCGTTCCCGCCGGCTGAGCCCGGCGCCGATAGTCACGAGCGCGCCTCGTGTAGTGTTTCTAGCATCATGCTAGAAAAATAGCACTACTTGCGCGGCCTGTCAAGGGGGATTTTGGGTGGGCGTGACGATGTAGAATGGAGCTGTGCCGGAGCTCAGCCGGTGTTTACCGAACCGGGACCGCCGCATCACGCTGCTCCCTTCGATGCCTATTACCAAGGCGAAGCCGGCGTTTTCAGTTTTGGCCCTGTGGAACTGATCGGTGGTTCCATGCCAAGGAGGCAGAGGCTGCTGGTGGCAGCATGGGCGGAATTGCACGAGACTCAGACCTCCTGAGGTCGTGGAATTGGGTTGAGCCGGGGGGTGGGGCCAGGCT
>PLRZ01000256.1 GCA_003164075.1 Bryobacterales bacterium
TCCCCGCCAGGCAGAAATTGCCGGGGCGACATCAGGAGTTCTGGATTTGGTCCGGTTGGGAGTGGCTGCCGTTGTCATGCCAGCCGGGTTTCCGCCGATCGAGCGCGCCGGCGCGGCATCGTTGATTGGGGGCCTTTCGGCGGCACGAAACTTCCGAGAGCGATGCCGAGATGGTTAGTTTCTCTCAATGAAACTCCGGCTCGTAACGGCANNGCGGCTCGGCATGCGCATTTGACAGAGCCGGGCCCAGAGGGCACCCCGTTAGGGAGCGATTGCGCACGTTCGAGACATTTGGTCAGCTTATCGTTTCGCGGCCGGCTCGAGGTGGGGATTCGGGCGCCGGCGCGTCTCCTTGTTTCCAGTGGCTCCCTATTTCGAGGTTATGTAGCCTGTCCCCGAAATAGGCTGGGGTACAATCTTGTCATGCCGTTGTCCCCGGGAGACAAGCTCGGCCCCTATGAAATCGTCGCACCGCTCGGCGCGGGCGGCATGGGCGAAGTGTGGCGCGCGCGCGATTCGCGCCTGAACCGCGATGTGGCCATCAAGACCTTGCCGGCGGCACTCGCCGCTGACGCCAACCGCATGGCGCGCCTCCAACGGGAAGCGCAGGTGCTGGCGTCCCTCAGCCATCCCGGGATCGCACCTATTTTCGGCCTGGAAGAGGCCGGCGGTGTGCGCGCGCTGGTCATGGAGTTGGTGGAAGGGCCGACGCTGGCCGAACGGATCGCGGCCGGACCGATTCCACTCGACGAGGCGCTCGCGCTGGCGCACCAGATCGCCGATGCTTTGGAGGCGGCGCACGAAAAAGGGATCGTGCATCGCGACCTGAAGCCGGCCAATATCAAGCTGACGGCCGATAACAAAGTCAAGGTGCTCGACTTCGGCCTCGCCAAAGCCTTCGAAGGCGAGGCCGCGTCCGGGAATCTGACCAACTCGCCGACGCTGACGCTGGACGCCACGGGCGCGGGCATGATCATGGGCACGGCCGGATATATGAGCCCGGAGCAGGCGCGCGGCAAGCCGGTGGACAAGCGCGCCGACATCTGGGCCTTCGGCGTGGTGCTGTATGAGATGCTGACGGGCAAGACCACTTTTGAAGGCGAGACCGTCTCCGACACGCTGGCGGCGGTGTTGCGCGCGGACATCGATTGGAAACAGTTACCCGCCGGTACGCCGCCCAAAGTGCGCCGCCTGCTGCACCGCTGCCTGGAACGGGATGTGAAGAAGCGGCTGCGGGACATCGGCGATGCGTGGATCGAGATCGATGCGCCCGACGATCCCGCCGCGGCCTCGCCGGTTCCGCCCCGCCAAAAAGGACTATGGTGGCTCGGGTGGGCCGCGGCCGTGGCGATTGGCGGAGCGGGGTTGGGCTGGGCCCTGTTGCACCGCCCATCGGCCGAGCCGCGCGCGGTGGTGCGCTGGACGTATGCGCAGAAGGCGTATTTTGGCGTTCCGGTGCTTTCCCGCGATGGCACGCGGCTGGAGTTTTCGGAGTTGGTCGGCGTTACCCCCTGGCTGATGTTGCGGATGATGGATCAGGTCGAAGCCAAGCCCCTGGCTGGGGGCGACAACATGTATTTTGGGGACTTTTCTCCGGACGGCCAGTGGATTGCCGCGTTCATGGGCCTAACCGATGCGAAGCTGAAGAAGATACCAGTCACCGGGGGAACCTCGATCACGCTGGCGGACGTGGCGGCGCCCGCGGGGGTGAGTTGGGGCGACGACGGTACCATCGTCTTCAGCGCGGGCAAAGGGCTGATGCGGATCTCGAGTTCGGGCGGCACGCCGGAAACTCTCACCACGCCGGACAGCAAGAAGGGAGAAACGTCGCACCGCACGCCGCACTTTCTGCCGGGCTCGCGGACGCTGTTGTTCGCCATCAGGTCCGGGACGGAGAGCCAGATCGCGGTGCTCGACGTGAAAAAGCGGACTTACCATGTGGTGGCCAATAACGGCCACGATGGACGCTACGTGCCTACGGGCCATCTGGTGTACGAGCGCGGGGCCACGTTGTTCGCCGCGCCGTTCGACGCGGGAAAGCTGGCGGTAACCGGCCCCGAGGCGCCGGTGGTTGAGGCCGTATCGGTGAATGGCCCGAGCGCGTCGATTGCGGAATACACATTTTCCGATAACGGTCTGCTGGTTTACATTGAAGGCGCCACCGGGCTGCTTGGCGGAACGACCATGGGCTGGGTGGACCTTCAGGGTCAACCGCAGGCCATCTCGGAAACCACGCTCTGGGGCACGGGAAGATTGTCGCCCGACGGCCGGCGGATCGCCAACGGGATCTACGCGAGCACTACCACGGCCGGCAGTCCGCAGGATATCTGGGTCTTCGACACGGAACGGAAAATCAAGACGCGGGTGACCTTCGGAGGAGCAAACGGCACGCCGGTCTGGACTCCCGACGGCCGGCGCATTACCTACAGCGCCACGGCGGACGGGAAGAGCGGAATCTATTGGGTGCAGGCGGACGGGAGCGGGAAACCGGAGCAACTACTGGCGACCGATGCGGCGTCGGCGCCCAGTTCGTGGTCGCCCGACGGCAAGTTCCTGTTGTACTCGCAAACCGCCGACCGGAAGCCGGCGCGCATCTGGGTGCTGCCGGTATCGGGCGGGGTGGCGGCCAAGCCTTACCCGCTGCACGATGCGCAGGCTTACGAAAGCGATGCCCAGATTTCTCCGGACGGACGCTGGGTGGCATATGAGTCTCAGGAGACCGGGCAGATGGAAGTCTACGTGCAACCCTTCCCCGGGCCCGGCGGCAAAGAGCGGGTGTCCACCGAAGGCGGAGATTCGGTGCGGTGGGCGCACAACGGCCGGGAACTGTACTACCGCGTGGTGATGGGCGAGGGCGCGGTAGTGGGGGTGGACTTTCAAACCAGCCCGCAACTACATCTCGGGTTGCCCAAGGTGCTGGCCACGGGAGTCTTCGGCACTACCTTCGACGCGGCGCCGGACGGTAAGCGATTCCTGGTGGAACTGCTCGGAAGTACGGACCCGGGCGGTCGCCGGATGGTCGGGATCGACAACTGGTTTGAGGAGTTGAAGCGGCGGGTGCCGGTGAAGCCGTAACGGATCTCGCCGCGTGGCGATGTCCACGGAACGGCGGACCGCTCCATGGCGGGAGTTCGGCGCGGCTGATTAATAGCAGGAATTTAAGACACTGCCCGGTATCCGGCAAGGTCAGAACTCCCGATGTCGTGGAATTTGCAGTGAGCCCGCGGGTGGGGCAGGCGGTGCTCGCCTTCGCTCGATCCTATTCGAGCAGCGGGCCTGATGCAGTGCGGGCGGGCAGGCGGCACCGCCTGCCCCACCTGCGAGGCTCTCGCCTCCAGGCAGAAATTGCGGGGCGACATCAGGAGTTCTGAAGGCGCGTGCGTCTACCGGTCCATCTCCTGCACTTCCCGCCAGACCGCCGGATCGACGGGCACACCGAGAGCGATATTCTCGGCGCGAAGTTGCAGCGTGCGCTGGCCCGGATAGCGGGATTCGAGCGAAGCGACGATGGCATCGGCCATCCCGGCCGCGGCGCCGTCCGGCCCGAGTCCCGTCGGGTCGAGGGCGAGGAAGAATTGCGAAATGCCCGTCTCCCGTTCCGGCTCCATGGGGATCTGGTGCGTGGCACGGCCGCCCGAGAGCATGGCCGCAATCATGTCCAGCACGATGGCCAGGCCCGAGCCCTTCCAGTAGCCGATCGGCAAAGGTCGCTGCGAGGCTTCGATGGCCGCGGGATCGCGCGTCAGACGGCCCGCGGAGTCGAAGCCGCCATCCACGGGCAGCATCTCGCCGCGCTCGCGGTAGGCCGCCAGCGCGCCGTAGGAGAATTGCGACATTGCCATATCCAGGACGACGTGGGCGGGCGGCCGCGGGACGGCGAACACGATGGGGTTGTTTCCCAGACGCGCCCCGGTTGCGCCCCACTCGGGCATGTTCGGCAGCGTGTTCGTCCAGCACACGCCGATGAAGCCGGCCTCGGCGGCCTGCCACCCATAGGTGCCGGCGCGCATCCAGTGGTTGGTGTTGGCGAGCGCCACCGCGCCCACCCCGTGCCGGCGAGCCAGAGCGATGGCACGGTCCATGCTGCGGTAGGCGTTGAGGTTGCCGGGACCGCACTTGCCGTCCCAGCGTTCCAGGCCGCCATGGCTCCCCACCATCTCCGGTATGGCATGAATGTCGATGCGCCCGGCCCGAATCATGCGCACAAACCGCGGGAATCGGCTCAGACCGTGGGTGTAGACGCCATCCTGCGTGGTTTCCGCGAATAAGCGGGCGCAGAGAAGCGCGCGTTCCTCTTCGAAACCGAGCCTGCGGAGCACGCCGGCGAGCGTTTGGTGAAGTTCCTCGTAGCGGATTCTCAGCATGGGAAGACTCAGGATAGCGCACCGGTCCCCGAACTCCCGATCCGCCGGAGTCTCTGACTTCCTGTAAGTGCAGACATTAACTGAACATGGGTTGAAGGTGGAGTGCCGACTTCAAGGGCACACCCCGATCCAGCTTTCCAGGCGAAATGCGTGGCGATCTGCACCGGCAGAAGGCGCCACGACCGCCACACCACGGCGATTTCCGAATGCGCCCGCCGTGATCGCCAGAGCTTCACGGATGAACCGCATTGACCGGCATCCACGAAGCACGATCACGGCGGCCCTGGAGCTAGCCCCCGCCTGCCCGCGCCGCCACAACCTTGGCCAGCGCCGGCGAAGCCAGCACCGTCGCGTGAGACAGCGGAATGTACTCTACCGAGTTCCACCTCGCCCTCAGCATCGCGCCCGTTCTTCCGCCGGAGAGCGTGTACATCACGGCGATCGGCCAACCATGTTCGGACGCCGCATGGGTGTCATGCGTCACCTCGCCGATCGCGTTCTGGAGCTTCTTGCGTTTCTTCATGAAATTGGCATTCTTGGACGGATCCGCTCCGGCCGGAACCTTCTGCAAAGCATCCAGCGTCTCCTGCAGCGGGGTAGACGCGTGGTAGATCGCATTCGCCCAAAAGGTCACGTCATACCAGTCGCTGTAAGATGCCGGCGAGTCGCTGGGCGGCTTGCCTCCGTTCGCGTCCATGCGCTGCCACGCCGCGTCATCGTTCAGTACGGCGATGCGCCGCTTGTCCACCACGTCGGCGGGATCGAGCAGCGCAGCCAGCGTCCTCCTCCCCAGCAGCTTCAATTCTTGCAGCCCATGGCCTTTCCGGGCGCCCGGATCCGCGAAAAAGACTTGCATGAGATGATCGTTGTCCAGGTCCTGTTTGGCGTCGATCACGACATGCCGCGGGTTCACCAGCGGGATGGCGTCCAACTGCGCGCCCGTCAATTCTCCGATCAATACGGCGAGCCGCAAGTTCTTATGAAGGTCCGCGGTTGACATTTTCGCCTTGTACATCAGGAGCGACTGGCTCATCTTGAAATCGGGGGTATACTTTCCGCCCGCCAGCTTGTATGCGGCCGTAATGACTTCCGCTTCGTACAGCACGTTCCGGAGCCGGTCCGCATCCGCCAGGTACGGCGTCGATGCCACGGTGATGCGCTTGGCTGTCGCCGTGTCGGTGATCGTGACTGAGCCGTCTTCGTCGTTGTGTACGATGGTGCAGTCTTTAACGAAGTCCGCTACCGTCTCATAGTTGAAAAGACCGAGCAGGTTGACAGAGAACGTGAACTTGATCTCCTCGGCCGTGCCCGTCACATTCCGCAGTTCCCTGGCATTCGGCAGCTTCGGCAGCAACGACCAGTCGCCCCCCAGCGCCGCATCCAGCGCTTTATCGGTTGCCGTGGCCGCGGCGTCCGTCGCCTCCCCCAGGTCGATCGCATAGACCAGCGCCGCTTGATCCGAGAACGATGCCGCGCACGACGCGTTCACCGAGGCAGAAAACGTCCGGCTGATGCTGTCTTGGAGCACGTCGTTGATCGCCTTATATCGCGGGTCGTCTTTGGTCAGGCCCGACTTTGCGAGATCGATGCCCGGCGCCACCGCGTTGAAGAAGGCTTCGATCAAGTCGCCGGTACCGGCTGGCGCCGTTATTCCCGCGCCCGCCGTAAAGCCGGCCGTCAGTGTAGTGCCTTTCTTCTTCAGCAACGCCAGCACGATTTTCGTATCGCTGCTCCGCCAACAAGTGCAGGCATACTCTCCCGTTAATGCCACCGACCCGGTCACCTTCACCGCGAGGTTGGGGTTTACCGTGAATTTGAACGGAACGATCGACTCGGCCAGCGCCAACTGGTTGACGCTGATCGGCAGCGAGTAAGATCCGCTCACCGTGACTCTACCCGCTACATCGGCGGACCGCACCGTTCCCGGCTTCTGTTTGCGGACTTCCGCCGACGAAGCCAATAAGCCGAAGTTGGTGAGGGTTGCACCGATCGCCTCGCCGAGCGTCGGCAGCGGTACCGCGCTTTCCGAAAACAGTGTGTAGCCCGTCAGTTTCACCGCGCTGCCGAACTTCAGGGACACTCCGAAACCGGAGCCCACTGTCGCCGTTCCGCCCACCTCGACGGTAGACTGGAGCCCGAACGATAGCCAGTAGTCGTTGCTGCCGATATCGATCTTCGGAACTGTCGGGTCGGTGCCCAGCAGTGCCTTGTCCTTCGCCGTGTAACGTGTGATGGTGCTGCTCACGCCCGCCTTGATCACCAGACTGCGCTTGGCATCCAGCGCAATTGTCGGCGATTGGAAGGTCGCCCCGAGTGTCGCTGTTTGGAAGGAAGTATCTTGAATCCGGCGCGAAAGCTCGGCTACGAACTGCGTCGTCGTCGACCTCAACTCGTGGAGATTCGCGGTCGTGCCAACTAACGAACCATCGCCGACCGTAATATCTGCCGTCCCCGTAACATCTCCGACAATTACTTTGGCCATTTACTTGTGCTCCTTGCACGAATTGCGTGATTATGTCACAGGCCAATTGACATAGCAAGCAGGTAGTTATCCCGCTTATCCCGCTGTTCGTGAGTGGCGGGCAGCGGGAGGACGAAAGAGCGATTGCGCGCGGTTCTTTCGCGGTGGAGTCCCGCGGCTCGTCCCCGCAACCCAGGTGGCCCCACACTTCCAGCCAGGCGGCACGGGCGCAACGTCAGAACTCCTGATGTCGTGGAATTTGCAGTTGGCCCGCAGGTGGGGCAGGCGGCGCTCGCCTTCGCTCGATCCTATTCGAGCAGCGGGCCTAAATTCAGTGCGGGCGGGCAGGAGAGCACCGCCTGCCCCACCTGCGAAGCTCTCGCCATTGAAGGGAATGACTCAGCCATTTTCCCCGCCAGCTTGAAATTGCGGGGCGACATCAGGAGTTCTGAACGTGGGCGACCTGCGCGCGATTCGTGCGGACATAGTTGGAAATAGGCCGCATACTTCCCATTGCCGCCCGGCACTCCGGCTTCATACTCAGTTGCAGTTGTTATCTGCACGGGTGATGTCGTGGAATTTGTGATGAGCAGGCGGCTCAAGCCAATTTCCCCGAACCCGAAATTGCGGGGCAAGACTTCAGGAGTTGATTAGCCCCCGGCGATCGCTCCCACCAATAGAAGCGGCTCCGCCCCGCTCGCCACCGCGTCGGGAAGCGGAGCGTCCGGCGATTCGTGCGACCAATCCTGCTCGCAGGCGAAGAACCGCACGAATGGCCGCCGCTTCAAGGTGACATGATCGCGAATGGTCCCGCACAACATAGGATACCGCGCCTCGATCGCGTCGAGGACCGAAGCGATCGTTGCCCGGCCCTCCACTTCCACCTGCACTTCGCCCGCGACGCGCGCCAGCAGCCGCAAATGCGCCGGCAAGACCACGCGAATCATGACAGCGTCTGAACTTCCACCGACACCACCGCCGGCAGATCGCGCACAATCGGAGCCCAACTGTCGCCGGCGTCCGCCGACGCGTAGACCTGCCCGCCGGTGGTGCCGAAATAAACGCCGCAGGAATCGAGCGAATCCACAGCCATGGCTTCGCGCAGCACGTCCACGTAGCAGTCGCCTTGCGGCAGGCCTTTGGTGAGCGGTTCCCACTCGTCGCCGCCGGTGCGGCTGCGGTAGACGCGCAGTTTTCCTTCGGGCGGATAATGCTCCGAGTCGCTCTTGATGGGGACCACGTAGATGGTCTCCGGCTCATGCGCGTGGACGTCGATGACGAAGCCGAAATCGGTCGGCAGATTTCCGCTGACCTCGCGCCACTGGTCGCCTGCGTTGTCGCTGCGCATGACATCCCAATGCTTCTGCATGAACAGCACGTTGGGGCGCGAGCGGTGCATGGCGATGCGGTGCACACAGTGGCCCACATCGGCGTTTGGGTCGGGAATGTACGGCGAGCGGAGTCCCTGGTTGATGGGCCGCCACGTGGCGCCGCCGTCGTCGGTGCGAAACGCGCCCGCGGCGGAAATGGCGATGAAGATGCGCGCCGGGTCGCTCGGATCGAGGAGGATGGTGTGCAGGCACATGCCGCCCGCGCCGGGCTGCCAGCGCGGTCCCGAGCCGTGGCCGCGCAGTCCCGGTAATTCCTGCCACGATTGGCCGCCATCGGCGGTGCGAAACAGCGAGGCGTCTTCCACCCCGGCGTACACCGTGTCGGGGTCGGTGAGCGACGGTTCCAGGTGCCACACACGCTTGAACTCCCACGGGTGCGGCGTGCCATCGTACCACTGGTGCGTGCCGGGCGTGCCTTCGTACACGAACTTATTGCCCACCGGCTCCCAGGTCTTGCCGCCGTCGCTGGAGCGCTGGATCAACTGGCCGAACCAGCCGGTGGACTGCGACACATACAGCCGGTTGGGGTCGGCCGGCGACCCCTTCATGTGGTAAATCTCCCAGCCTCCAAAGTGAGGGCCGCTGACCTCCCACTTGTCGCGCTTTCCGTCGGCGGTCAATAGGAACGCGCCCTTCCGGGTGCCTACCAAAACTCGTACCTGGCTCATTTCGGCGCCTCGCAGTTAATCATCCACGGAATCCCGAAGCGATCGACCAGCATGCCGAATCGGGCAGCCCAAAAGGTCGGCTGAAGGGGCATATTGACCTTGCCATTTTCCGCCAGCGCGTGGAAGATGCGTTCCGCCTCCTGCGGGTCCTGGAGGCCGATACTCATGCAGAAACGTTTTGCAGGTTCCTGGCCGTGTTCCGGCGGAGAGTCGGCGCCCATCAACTCGCTCGTGCCCACAGTGAGGCGAATGTGCATGATTTTCTCGCCCCACTCCGGCGGCACCTGGTTTGCCATCGGCGTTCCCGCGTAGCGGAATATCCCTTCGATTTTGCCGCCGAGAAGCTGTTCGTAGAACTGGAACGCGGCTTCGCATTGGCCGTCAAAACTCAAATACGCGTTGATTTGCACGGTATGCTCCTCTATTTGGAATTGGAAACAACTGTCTGGCTTTCGGCGATGGCCTTCATACTGGCGAGGCCCGCCGCGAAGTCTTTACCCATCATCTTGTCCATGTAGGGTTGGGGACCGTAAACCGCCCACGTGTAGACCGCGCCTTTTCCACGGGTGGCGCCGGAGAAGGTCTTCTTCATGGCGGCGTCGAGCTTCTCGTAGGGCGACCAGGAAGCCCAATTGTGGAAGTCGTCGATGAGGTCGAAGATCCGGCTCGGGGGCGCTTGCATGGTCCCGGTCCGCTGCACCCTGAAAGTGTCCGGCCTGGTGGCGGCATAGCCCAACAGGGCCGCCAGCAGCAGGCCAACTACGATTGCGATGGTAACCAACATTGTTCCCTCCCGTACCGCTTGGACATCCCCCGCCGCTTCCACGCCACGAACCCCGCCGGCAGCCACTGGACCGTCCACAAAGTGTAATCCATTTTCCTGGTCATTGGGCGCCTCCCATGGCCGGCAAAGCTGGCCTCGTCGAGATTCCGGGCATTCAAGAGCATGTATTTCATTCTTGTGTGCCTCCAACGGTAGGTCGAAGGGGGCTTGCGGTCCCTCAAGCAGTCGCCGCTCAATCGTCCTAAGCTGGAGTTATGGTCATGGCTGGGCGGCGCAAGTCGATCGCGTTCTATATTGCGTTCGGTATTGGTCTCATCTCGGTCATCCTGATTCTGTATATCGGCTGGGTCCAGCTCAATTGGCGGCATGGCGTGCTGCTGGTGCTGGGCATTCTGCTGCTCATCATTATTATCAGCGGCGTGATTCTGAACACCATCTCGCTGGTGCGGGAAATCCATCGCAACGAACAAAAAGACGCCTTCATCAACGCCGTCACGCACGAACTGAAAACGCCCGTCGCGTCCATCCGGCTGTACCTGGAGACTCTGCAGACGCGCGCGGTGGACGAAGAGAAACGCAAAGAATTCTATCGCATCATGCTGGACGACAGCGACCGCCTGATGGCCACCATCGAGCAGATCCTGCGCACCGGCCGCATGGGCGCCGCCGGCCGCAAGCTCAACCTGGTGCGCATCGATCTGGACGGACTTGTAGAGGAATGCATGGTCCGCACGCGCGCCATCCACGCCATCCCCGCGGAGGCGCTCACGTTCCACCCCGGGGCGCCGGTCAGCATCATGGCCGACCTGGAAGAGGTGCGCGCGGCGGTGTCCAATTTGATCGAGAATGCCGTCAAATATTCCGGTAAGGACGTCAGGGTGCGCGTGGAGACGGAGCAGGTGGATGGCTACGTGCTGATGCGCGTGAAAGATGCCGGCGTGGGCATCCCGAAGACCGAACTGAAGCGGGTTTTCAAGCGCTTCCATCGCGTGCCCGGTCCGCTGGCGTCGCGCGTGAAAGGCACGGGGCTGGGCCTGTACATTGTGCGCTCGGTGGCCAAACAGCACGGCGGCCGCGCATGGGCCGAAAGTGAGGGGGCAGGTCGCGGAAGCACGTTCTTCCTGCAACTGCCGGTGGCCAAATGACACAGATTCTGATAGTGGAAGACGAGCAGCACATCGCCGAGGGACTGCGCTTCAATCTGGAAGCAGAAGGCTACCAGGTGCAGATCGTGGAGACCGGCGAGGCGGCGCTGGAACTTCTGCTGGCGCCCGAAGCGCCCTTCGACGTAGTGGTGCTCGACGTCATGCTGCCCGGCAAGGACGGCTTCGCGGTGATGTCGGAATTGCGGCAGGCGGCCCAGTTCGTTCCCACCCTGATGCTGACGGCGCGCGGCCATCCGGAGGACATTCTGAAGGGGTTCGCCGCCGGCGCGGACGACTATCTCACCAAGCCCTTTGAACTGGCGATTGTGCTGGCCCACCTGCGCGGCCTGCTGCGCCGCCGCGACTGGCTGCGCGTCTCTGTGAACCACGCAGTCGCCAAGCCGGAGCCCACCGACACGTACACCTTCGGCGACAAGTCGGTGCACTTCGACCTGCTGGAACTGCACGTGCGCGACAAGATTTTCCCGCTGACCTTGATGGAGGCCAATCTGCTTCGCTATCTGATCCAGCACGAGGGCCGCCCGGTCTCTCGCAAGGCCATGCTGGAAGACGTGTGGGGCCTGCACGAAGACACCGACACGCGGGCCATCGACAATTTCGTGGTGCGCTTACGCCGTTATGTCGAGGATGAGCCGGTGCGTCCGCGGCATCTGCTCACGGTGCGCGGGGTGGGATACCGGTTCGTGGCGTCCCCG
>PLRZ01000062.1:0-7169 GCA_003164075.1 Bryobacterales bacterium
CGTCTGTGGGGCAAGGCAATCCTGCCCACCCCCCAATTTTGGCTATCGGCCCGCCGACCCGCTTTCCAGCGGGACCCGCCGCCCGGATAAACGGCACCAGGCAGGACCTGTCCCCCAGGCCTTGGCGATAGCCGAATACTGGCCAGTCGCCGGAGAAGAAAGCCGAGCCGTACATGTGGCGATCCCGCCCGCTCACCTCCGGCTCGTGGTCCGTCCGTCACTTTCTTTTACGCGTTTTTGTTCAATTGGGCATAAACCTGGTGAGAGAAAGGTGACGGGGCGGCATGAAAACACTGATCGTGGATGACGAGCCCATTGCCCGGCGTATACTCCGGGAGGATCTCGAATCGCTTCCCGGCGTGGAGGTGGTCGGAGAGGCCGACAACGGCAGAACGGCGTTGCAGCAGATTGAGAAACTCCGGCCGGAACTGGTCTTTCTCGATCTGCAGATGCCCGTCATGAGCGGATTCGAGGTGGTGCGCCAACTGGCCGGGCAGACAATGCCCATCATCGTCATCGTTACCGCCTTCGATCAACATGCCGTGCAGGCGTTTGAGGCTGGCGCGGTGGATTATCTGCTGAAGCCAGTGCAGGATGCGCGCTTGCGAAAGGCGGTGGAACGCGCCCGCGGCCTCCGTCACCAACCCTTGGAGATCGCCAACCAGGCTGCTAAGATTGCAGCGGCTGCGGAACCTTCCAGGCCGGCCATGGGCCGCAAGATTGTAGCCCGCAGCGGCGCTGACTACGTGCTCCTCGACACCGAAGAGGTCCTTGCCTTTCAGGCGGAGCGCGAATTAGTGTGGATCGTCACTGCCAAACAACGTCTTCTGGCCACTCAGCCGTTGTGTGGAATCGAGGAGCGGTTGCCAGCCAACCTCTTTCAACGGGTTCACCGCAATGCGTTGGTCAACGTCAGCCACATCCGCAAGATGAGCGCGCTCAGCAGCCAGCGCTGGCTCATCACCCTCAGTAACGCTCTGCAAATAGTGGTCAGCAAACGTCAGGCACACAACGTGCGGCAGATTCTGCGTTGGTAGCGTAAGGCCGTTCATGGAGGCTTCCCGCCCGTTCCTTGGAAAGGAACATCCGCTGGTTAGAATTAGCTGGTTGCGGCGGATATGCTTCCGGATACTGAATCCTATGAAAAGAATTCTCGCTGTGTGTGGTCTGAGTCTTCTCTGTTCCGGTATTCCGAGTTTCGGCCAATCGAGCAGTGGCAGTTCCGGGACCGTGCGAGGTTCTGTCCTCGATCCGTCCGGCGCCGCTATCGCAGGCGCTACAGTGGACATTCGAAACCCGGTGTCGGGCTACGTTCGCGGTACCATCACCGACAATCAGGGGAAGTTCCAATTCGACAACCTTCCGTTCAATCCGTATCATGTGAGTAGTGCGGCCCCCAGGTTTCAGTCGGCCGAACAGGATGTCGACGTAAAGTCGCCTATACCGCTTGACATCAAGTTCAGCCTGAAGATCGGAACAGCATCGACTACCGTGGAAGTCACCGCCGATGCTAAAGACCTCATCGAAGTCGACCCGGTGAGCCACACCGACATCGATCGCGGGTTGTTCGATAAGTTGCCGCTGGAGAGCCAATCGTCGTCCCTTAGTTCGCTGGTGACGCTGTCGGCTCCGGGAGCGACGGCCGATTCCGACGGCCTGTTTCACGGCATGGGCGACCACGCTCAAAACTCGTTCTCGGTGGACGGGCAGAAGATCACCGATCAACAGAGCAAGGTTTTCTCCAATCAGATTCCAGTGGACTCGGTGCAGTCCATGGAGGTGATTCAGGGCGCTCCTCCCGCGGAGTACGGTGATAAGACCAGTCTGGTGATCGTAGTGACCACGAGGTCCGGCTTGGCCGTGGACCCAGCTCATGGCGAGTTGACCGGTTCCTACGGAACCTTCGGCACCGGCGGCGGCGGTTTCAACCTGGCGTACGGCGAAAAGTCCTGGGGCAATTTTGTGTCCGTTAGCGGCATGGACACCGGACGGTTTCTCGACGGCCCGGAGTTCACGGTGATGCACGACCATGGCAACCAGGGCAATGTTTTCGACCGCGTAGACATCAAGCCGTCCCAGGCGGACACGATCAACATCAACTTCGGCTATACGCGCTCCTGGTTTCAGACGCCCAATTCGTTCGACGGACAAGATGCCACCGCCTGGTCCGGAGTGGTGGTCGACAACGGTGGGCTGGGCCCCAATGGCAAGGTCGTGGGTCCGCAGGATCAGCGCTCCAAGATCAATACCCTGAACGTCGCGCCGACTTGGACGCACCTGTTCGGCGCGCATACCCTATTCACGCTTGGCGGCTTTGTCCGGCGGGACGGATTTAACTACTACCCGAGCGCCAATCCCTTTTCCGACCTCACCGGAGACCTCCAAAGCGAAACCTTCGGCCAGAACCGGACGCTTACCAACGTCGGCGGACACGCGGATCTCTCTTATGTGAACGGCATCCACAACATCAAGACCGGCATTCAGTACGACCACACGTTTCTGACCGAGAAAGACGCTTTCGGGATCGTAGACCCCACACTCAACCCGGTCTGCCTGAACGCCGACGGCAGCCCCTTTACAGGTCCGTCTTTGATGTATCCTTCGCTGTGCACCGGCCAGCTTCAGGCGAATCCCAATTTTGTACCGCTTTTGGGCTGCATCGACCTGACGCGTACGGGAAAGCTGCCGGCCGGCGATGGATGCCCCACGTCTAACGCTGCCCTGTACAACTATTACGGACATGCCGACATCAAGGAACTCGCCCTGTATTTCCAGGACAGCATCTCGATTCGCAACTGGTCTTTTAACCTGGGCCTGCGCGGCGACTTTTACAACGGTCTGGCCAGTGCCAGGCAGATCGAACCGCGGCTCGGCATCGCTTACAACATCAAGCCCACCAATACGGTGTTGCGGGTCTCCTATGCGCGCACCCTGGAAACGCCGTTCAATGAAAACCTGGTGATCTCCAGTCTGGGCTGCAACGATGCCGTCGTCAACGCGGTGATGTCGACCATCGGTAACTGTAACCCGTCGCCTTTGGGCCCCGGATGGCGCAACGAATTCCACGCCGGCCTGCAGCAGGCCTTTGGACGCTTCCTGGTGGTGGACGGCGAGTACATCTGGAAGTATACCCACCGGGCGTACGACTTCAGCGTATTCGGCAGCACGCCCCTCACGTTTCCCATCGAATGGGCCAGTTCGAAGATTCCAGGCTATGCCGTTCGCGCCAGCATGCCGACCTTCCACGGATTGTCGGCGTTTGTGGTCTTCTCCAGCGTGGCGGCGCGATTCTTCACTCCGCAGATTAGTGGGATTGGCTCCGCGCCGGGCGGGAGCCAGGTGTTCCGCATCGACCATGACGAGAACTTCAACCAGACTACCCACCTGCAATACCAATTCCGAAAGACCGGCCCCTGGCTAGGCTTTAACTGGCGGTACGATAGCGGCCTGGTGGCTGGCCCGATCCCGTGCGCGGGCGGTAATTGCAACAACGGGCCGAACGGCACCGATTCTGTCGTGGACTTCTCCGGCCTGACGCCGGATCAGCAGTTCCAAGCGGGACTCTTCTGTGGCTCAGCGCACGCCACGCCGACCACGTCGATCAACGATTCCGGGTTGTGCCCGGGATCGCAGTTCGGTTCTACTCTTATCAAAATACCGGCACCCGGAACGGAAGATGACGACCACAACCCGCCGCGTATCGCTCCTCGGAATCTGTTCGACCTCGCAGTGGGACACGACAACATTTTCCACGGCGAGAAGCACAAGTGGAGCGTCCGGGTTGCAGTGGTGAACCTGACCAATAGTGTGGCGCTCTATAACTTTCTTTCCACTTTCAGCGGGACGCACTACGTCACTCCGCGCACGATCACGGCCACCATAGGGTTCCATTTCTAGAAAGTGGCGCAGGCACATCTGCCTGCTGGGGGAGCCTACGCCCCCCTGGGCCCGGAGGTGGGGCAGGGCGTTGCTCGCCTGCCCCACCTTCTGAAGCTCTCACCAGGGAGCAGTTCGCCCCGCCCCTAAAATACGATCCCCGTCGTCACGCTGAACGTCCGCGGAGTGATGAAGTGCGTGCCGCTGAAAGTGGAAAGGAAATTATAGAGCGCTACCGTGTTAGCCACGTTCAACACGGCGAATTTCAGCGTCATCTTCACCTTCTCGGCATGAAACAGGTTGTCCGTGCCCACGCCGATGTCGAATATCTGGTGCGGCGCGATGCGCGGCGGGTTGGTGTCGTCATTCTCGGTTCCAGCCGGGGGAATTATCAGCCGGGTGGCGCCATAAGTGGGACCGGTGCACGTGGAAATACGGCTGGCGATGGTCGCGTACTGGCTGCCGCAGTAAAAACCGATGGCCGCCTGCTGATCGGCCGTCAGCGCCAGGGCCGAGGCCAGATCCGGAACGCTGCCGGCCACCAGTCCGCTGTCGTAGCGCCAGGTAAAGTCGATCCACGGGCCGTTGCGAGGGCGCTGATAGCGCAGATTCAGGGTCTGTTCGTACTTCTGGTCGTGGTCGATGCGGAATACGCCGACGTCCACCGGCGAGTTGAAAATCAGGCCGCCGGTCTCCGGTCCGAAGAAGCGCGCGCGCGTGTGCCCCATGTTGAGGAAAGCCTGAAAGCCTTTAAAGCTGGTAGTGGAAACGCGGGCGCCCACACCATCCAGTTTGGACTTTCGCCAGGAAATCGGAAACGTGATGGGCGTGTTAAACAGCACGTCGAAATCGTAAGCTCCGTTGGTGAATTTCCAGAAATAGTCGGCGTCCACCATGATGTAGCGGCCGATGCTCTGTTGAAAACCGGTATTGAATTGGTTCCGCGTCCCGGGCTGCAGCGCCGCGGAACTGTATGCGCCAAAAACGTTGGTCGCGAGTCCGCCCACTCCCGAGGCGCTGGAGAGCAGCAGGTTCTCGTTATAGGGCGTTTCCAAAGTATGCGCGTAGGCCCCGCGCAGCACCGTCCCGGTCTTTTTGATCATGTAGGAAGCGCCGAAGCGAGGTTCCACGCCGGTCGCTTCGCTCAGTCCGTTGTACTGGTCAATGCGCAATCCGCCGTTGATCGTCAGGTGCCCCAAGGTGATGGAATCCTGAGCATAAAAGGCGTACTCGTTGATCTTGCCGGTATCGCGGAAATGGAACAGGCTGCCGCCGCGCGTCAGGTCGTACGGCACCAAGCCGGGCGACAGGCTGGGATTGGCGGTCAACCCCAGACCCGCACAAGCGCCAGGATTCACAACCGTCAGCGGTCCGGCGGAGTCGCCGTTGGCGTCGACGCAGACCGGATTGAAGGTGGGGTCGGTAATCCCCAGCGAAAAATCTTCGAACAGCCGGGTCTGCTTGATTTCCGTGCCGACCTTGATGTTGTTCCTGCCGATCACCGAGGAGATGTCGGCGCGCACGCCGTAGTTCAGCAGGTGCCGGTCCTGCGACAGGGTCGCCGGGGAGTCGTTGAAGGGATTGCCGCTGGGATAGTAGTTCATGAAATCCCGCCGCACCCACGGGTTCACCGTCAGCAGCGTGGTGCTGCCGAAAGTGTGCTGGTACCCCGGGGCGATATTGAAACTGGTCACTTTCTGCCGCTGGTCCTGCTGGGGCTGATCGTAACTGTTGGGAATCTGGAACCAGTTGCGGGCGACGAAGAGATTGAGGTGGAGCGCGTCGTGCTCGCCGGGCTGAAAATCGAGGCGGTCGAAGATCGTCTGGTCGTTGCCGATATCGTGCATGGGATCGAATTCGGGGCTGTCCAGGAAGCGCCCGGAGCGGTCCGAATCGATCACCGTGAAATTGCCGAATTTGGCGGTTCCGAAGCCGAACGACGCCTTTTCGCCCACGGTCCCGAAAGAACCGTAGGTGGTGTCAATCTCTCCGAACGGCTTCTTCCCCAGTCCGGACCGCGTCACCGCTTCCACCACCAGGCTGGTCTTATCGCCGTATTGAGCGGTTGCCGACCCGGTGATCATATCCATATTCTGAAACGCGTTCTCCGGCATCTGGGTAGAGAAAGCCTTGCTCTGCTGGTCGCTGATGGGCTGTCCGTCCACCACATAGCTGGTCTGGGCGTGGTCGCCCTGCGGATGGAAGAAGCCATTGGAATCGGCCACCACTCCGGGAGTGTTCAGCGTAATGGCGTCGGCCAACCCCGAACCCGTGGTCGGCAGGGAATTGAGGAGGCTTTGGTCAACGTCGTTGTGGGCCGCCGGGTTGAGGTCCAGGATCGTGTTCGAACCAGCCTGAACTTCAATGGTGGTGGTTTGCGTGCCGGCGATCTGCAACTCGACATCCTGTGTAATGGGCACGGTGGCCCGCACGGATACGTCTTGCTCGAACTTCGCAAAGCCGGCGGCAACCGCCGATAAGCGGTAGGAATTCAAAGGCACGTTATTGAAGCGATAGGTGCCGTTGTCATCGCTCCTCATCGACTGACGATAGTTAGTCGACGGATTCTGGATGGTGACCACCGCTCCCACGACCACCGCCCCCGATGGGTCTACCACCTTACCGCCAACCGTTCCCGACCCGATAGACTGCGCCAGTGCCGCGCAGGCACACAACAACACGATCGCGATCATCCGCATGACTCCAGTTTGCGTAGGATAAAGAGAGGAGCCTAAGAGTACGTGACAGACGG
This sequence comes from Bryobacterales bacterium, assembly GCA_003164075.1. The sequence continues at coordinate 6,629 of PLRZ01000062.1, forward strand.
GCTGGAAATTTCCATGAGCGGGCTGCTTTTGCCCATTAGCGGATGGTCCGCCAACGGCTGTTTCTATCCCGTTCGCGGAATAATTGAGTTCACCCATGAGTTTTCCATGCACACCCGCCGATTCTCGCGTTACTAACTTGAGGGTGGATCCCGCGGCCATACGCACGCTCATTGTGGATGACGAACCCATCGCGCGCCAGGTGCTACGCGACGAACTCGAAGCGTTTTCGGACGTCGAAATCGCCGGCGAAGCGGCCAATGGCAACGATGCCCTGGGCGAGATCGTCCGGCTCAAGCCCGATCTGGTTTTCCTGGATCTGGAGATGCCGGGCATGGGCGGTTTCGAAGTGATCCGCCGTTTGCCGGAAGGCGTGCTCCCCATCGTGGTCATCGTCACCGCCTACGATCGGCACGCCATCCGCGCTTTTGAAGCTGGCGCGCTCGATTACCTGCTGAAGCCGGTCAGCCGGGAGCGGCTGGAGAAGGCCCTGGACCGCGCCCGAGCCTTGCGCGGCAAGACCCGCGAGGTGGCCGAGCGGCT
>PLRZ01000062.1:7217-7772 GCA_003164075.1 Bryobacterales bacterium
GGCGGGGTGTTCCAGCGGGTGCATCGCAATTCCCTGGTGAATGTCAACCACGTCCGCAAGATGAGCCCGCTGAGCAGCCAGCGCTGGCTGCTGACCCTCAGTAACGGCCTGGAGTTCATCGTGAGCAAGCGGCAGGCCAGTACGGTCAGGCGGATGCTGCAGTGGTGAGAGTCGCGCTGGGCAAGCAACCGCTCCCTGACGGGGTACCCTCCGAACCCGGCTCGGTAAGCACCGGCGGTTTCCGGCCTGAGCGAGTAAGAAGCTGCAAAAGAATCCTCCACCGGGAGGCTCGGCAGGCGGTGCCGCCTGCCCCACTACTGCACGCACGGGACTTGTCTTGGTGGCGCGGGCGGCGGCGCCTGCGCTCCGCGATTCCTTCACAGCTTCTAAGAAGCCGCGAAGAAATATCCTGTGCATTTCAGACCCANNTTGCGCACGTTCGAGACACTTGGTCAGCTTATTGTTTCGTGGGCTCTAAGCAAGCGGTTTCTACTCTTTTCCAGCCGCCTCCACCGCCCGGCGCGCTGCCGCCAGGCTCAGCGAACAGCCGTGGCT
>PLRZ01000340.1 GCA_003164075.1 Bryobacterales bacterium
GCCACGCGCTCGGAACGGACCACCACGCGGCTCAACACGGCATGCAGCCCGAAGAAGGCCGCCGTGAACAGCGCATCCGAAAGCAGCGTATTGCGGAAGAACGGAATGGCCGCGACGTAACAGGCGACCAGCCCACCGAAAGTGTGTCCGTAGAGGCTGTGCGGCGCCAGCCACATGGGGAAATTGGAGAGCAGGAAGAACTGTGCGCTGCCAATAAGCGCGGCCGAGGCGATCCAGCCGGGATTCTCGGTGTTGCGCAGACGGCTGCCAATCCACACGTTAATCAGGAAACTGGCATAGACGAACGGCGTGGCGAACGAGTAGCCGCCGCGAAACGGATCGGTTACCGCCATCAACGCAATTGGCAGCAGGTAAGCCTGCCAGCCCCGCAGGCGGGCGCCGGCAAANNAATTCTCCTTATCATAATGTACCAGACCGCCCGGAGGCAGTCTGGTTCGGTTCCCACAACGTTTCCGCCGCAAGCGCCACATGGCTGGCCCAACGGCTCCATACAAACAGTGCGTCGCTCAGCCGGTTCAAATAACGCACCGTCTCGGGAGGAACGCTTTCTTCCCGGGCCAGCGCCACCAGGTCCCGTTCCGCGCGGCGGCAGACGGTGCGGCAAACGTGTATCTCCGCGTTCAGCCGGCAACCGCCGGGAAGCACGAAAGAGCGCAGCGGCGTCAGCCCTTCGTTCATGCGATCCATCTCCCGCTCGAGTTGCGCCACTTCCACATCGGTAACCCGCGCCTGTTTGGGGTGCACGTCCTCCGGCAGAGTCGCCAATATCGAGCCGAGGTTGAAAAGTTCGTGCTGGACGCGGAGCATAATCTTGCTCAGCACGGCCAGTTCCGAGGTTTCGTCCGCCATCACCAGCAGGGTTGCCAGCGCCACGCCGAGAAAAGAGTTCAGCTCGTCGACGGCGCCGTACGCGGTGATGCGCAGTCCGTCTTTGGGAACACGCTGGCCGCCGGCCAGAGCGGTTTCGCCCTGGTCGCCCTGCCGCGTGTAGACGCGGTTAATCGCTAAGCGCGGTTGGTCGAAAGGTTGGTCGCTCATTTTGCCTTCGTAATCGAAAACTTCATACCGGCCACAAAATTGAGCCGCGGCGAAGGATAGCCGAACACCTCTTCGTAATGCCGGTCGAGCGCATTTCGCAGATTTCCGTATACCGTTACGCCGTGGCCTAAAGCATAGTTCAGGTTGACTCCCACATTAGCGAAACCGGGGTCCCAGAACAAGCCGGCGGTAGCGCCGTAGGTGGGCTCTTCGTACAAAGTCCTGCCCCGGAAGTAACCGTTCACGCCGGCGGTCAGCCGGCCGCATACATAAGTGGCCACGAAGCTGCCCGAATTCTCCGGCCGCCGGGTCAATTCCTGACCTACCTGGAAGGGAAGAGGCGCGGTATTGGTAGTGCCGTCGAGCGATAGAATCCGGGTTCCCAGCAAGGTGTACGATCCGGTGATAAACACCGAGCGCGCCGGCCGCAGAGTACCCGAGAACTCCGCGCCCTGTGCCCGCGAATTAGCCAGGTTGGCCGATTCATAGTGGCTCAAGGTGCTGAGCGACCCGCCCAGCGTCACAATCAGGTCGTAGTAGCGGTTGTAAAAGTAAGTGGCGTCGAGGCGCAGCAAATCGTGGAACAGCGTCCGCTCGATGCCCGCATCCACGCTCCGGGTGCGCTCCGGTTTGAGCTGCGGGTTGTCGGTAAATGCCAGTTCGAAGCCCGTGGGCGGACGTATTCCGGTACCGAACGACGCATGCACGCGCGTGCTTTTCAGCGGCACATACGCCGCCGAGAGCTTGGGGTTGGCGCGCGAGACGGTGTTGGCCGGGAAAAACGGGCGGGAGTATCCATCGGTGGGAATCGACGGAGTCAGGATCCACTCGGCGCGCACGCCGGCATTGAGAAACAGCTTGCCGAAGAACTCGAAGCGGTTTTCCAGGTACGCCGCGTAATCGCTTCGCTTGATGGGAAAACTGTCGAAGTTGGCGTCGCTGATGTAAGTGTTCTTGACGTCTTCGCGGCCGGCTGCAAACCCGAACGCGGCCACGTAGTGCCGCGTCACGCTCACCACTGTGCGCGCTTCGCCTTGCCCGCGCAGTTCCTTGTCGTAGCTGAAGCCGTAGGGGCTGGTATAGCCGCTGTTCTCCAGGAAAAAGCTGCCGAATATTTCCTCGCGCACGCGGCCCGAGAGGTCGATCTCATAGTGGCCGCCGTACTCGCCGAAGTTGTTCTTGGAGCGGCTGATGGTATCGATTCCGGTAAAGTCGTGCAACGGATCGGACCCGTACGGGCCGGGTTCGCCGGACGTATTGGAATCGAACAGGCCGTGCAGCGAGAAGCTTTGATTGCCGAACCGCCGGCTGATATTCAACAGCGCGTCCTGGTTGTGATAGTCGCTGTTTTCCACCGGCCCGTTATCGTCGACGCGCGAACCGGAGGCCAGAATACCGAAGCCCGCCACGGTGCCCGATGCGGTGATGCCGAAGCGGTGTTCGCCATAGGATCCGCCCTCGGCCAGCAGATCGAGCCGCGGCTCGGAGCCGGGCTGGCGGGTGATGAAGTCGACCGCGCCGCTGTTGGCGTAAGACCCGTAGACGGCCGATTGCGGCCCGCGAATCACGTCGATGCGGTCCAACGCCTCGGCGGGGATGTGGGCGAAATCGAAGCTGCCGCCGAAGGCATTCACCGGCGCGCCATCGATCTGCACCAGGGTGTAATTGGAATCGCCGCCCCGCATGAAGAGGCTCGACACGCCGCCGGTGGGGCCGGTCTGGTTGAACTCCATGCCGGGTATGTAGCGCAGCAGGTCCATGGCGTACGGCTCGTTGCGCGTGCGGATTTCTTCCGTGGGAACAACGTCCACGCTGCTGCCCTGCTCTCTGGCGGACACGTCCACGGCGGAGCCGACTACGCCGACGGAATCCACCTGCGGCGCGATGGCCAGTTTCACGGAAACGGTGGCATCCAGGGGCAGCGTCTCGGTGCGGAAGCCCGGGGCGGTAATCACCAGGTGAGCATCGGCAATCCCACCGGTCTCCAATTCGAACGTGCCGGCGGCGGAGGTGACGGTCTGCGCCTCCACTCCCAGGCGGCTCATGATGGAGACTTGCGCGCCGGCGACGGGCGCTCCGGATGGGTCGAGCACCGTACCTTTGACGGCGCCTTCGAAAACAGCGGCCGAGAGGCAGGTGGAAAGGATCGACAAAACGGCCAAAAGGCCAACGTATATGCGCATTCGAAGCTCCTCCCTAGAGAGCTGTGCGAGCATCGTTCCTCCGGCCGGTCTCCTGACTTGCGCCTCATCGGACCTCTCGGCCTTCCCATCCCGTCTGGAACAGTGGCTTTTCGAAAGATCCTCCGCGCTTACAGTAGCGGGGCTGTGC
>PLRZ01000730.1:0-10795 GCA_003164075.1 Bryobacterales bacterium
GCTATCCGAGAGGCGGCCCAGGCAGGCCGCGGAAGAGGATCAAAGCGATCACCGTCAGCAACGTCTGAGCAAGATACAGCAACGCGACCCGCAAGCCTCGCCCTCAAGTAGGCTCGTTGCGTTTCGGTGCGGGCGCTTTTCACCTTCAACCCCTCATTTGACAGCAATCTCATGGAAGCCGAAGTGCTTTGTATGTTTCGAAGAACTTGTTTGGAGGCAGAGATGAATATCGCCAGCAAACCGTCCGATTATGGGATTGGGTGGATCGGAGCCCAACGTTACCCAGCCGTTTTTGTAGCGTCATCGGCCAAGGATGCTCACAGCCTACGTCATCTCCTGGATGGGAGCCGCTGGCTGCTCGTGAATGTCCCCGACTTGGCCGCGGCTCAGCCGGTAATCAGGAAACTATCCCCACGGCTAATCATCTGCGATACCGAGATTGAGGGCCAGGGATCCTGGCGCGATCTCCTGGCGCAGTCCACATCTCCGCTGGGGCCGCCGTTCTTTGTTTCGTCATGCGAGGCAAGTGAAACACTGCGTGCTGAGGTTCGGGACCTCGGGGGTGCCGGCGTTCTCAGAAGACCCTTTACCACCGCCGCGATCGGATGGGTCATCGCTTCGGTGAATCGAGGCGGCCCAAACGGGAGCCTGTCGCACACCGGCCCGTGTCGCGTGGTGCGTTAGATTGATCCTCGTTAAGTCGTCCCTATTCATCTGAAGACAGGGAATCCTTGCTGCTGCCAAACGCATTTCGGGCTTATCTTCCAATCGACCGTTTGTTCGCTGCCGATGCCTCGGCAATTGCGCCGGCAAAGGAGGGCATCTCCGCAGGAAGCCCGGCAACCGCATCAGCGTTTCAGACTTCACGGTGTCGCAGGTTGCCTGCGCTCTTCGGTAGATTGGCCGCCACGCTTTTGGCGCTCATGCCCATCGTGTGCTGTTCCCAGTCGTTAAGGCCGGCGGATGCACTGGATCGGTACCTGAACAGCCAACGCGATCAGGCGCCGAACTGCTCGGGTTCAGTCTACGCGGTCCAGGTTGATGCCTCGCTGGCGGCACTGAAGAAGCACGGGACCATGAGTGGTTTCAAACGGATTGTCAAGCCCGGGCAAACAATCTATCGTGGCCTACGATTCACCGGCGACAGCCTCATTAAAACCCAAGTCATCGCACGCTTTCTCGCTCACGAGACGAACCCGCCGGAGCACGCCGAAGACATCGCCGTGACGCCCCGGAACTACATCTTCACATTCAACCGAGCCTTAGATTACAACGGACTCACCGCTTACGTGTTCCTGCTGAAACCTCGCCGCAAGCGGACAGGGCTGTTTCGAGGCGAACTCTGGCTGGAATCGGCGACGGCGGTGCCTCTTCGAATCTGGGGCGATCTCGTGAAGTCGCCGTCGATCTTCGTACGAAGCATCCGCTTCGTAGAGGACTACCAGACGGTGTGTGGCTGCACCGAAGCGCTCCGGTTGTTATTAACGGCGCGGACACGAATCGCCGGCACGGTCGAAATGACCGTATGGACGCACGCTGTCTCTCTGGACCCGGATGCTGAGGATGACCTGAACGCAGATCAAGGGACTTCAGCCCCGGCGCCGCGACAGAGTGGGCGCTCTTCGCACAGTTAGAGGCCACTGGTAGGTATCCAGACCTAAAACACCTATTCTTCCGACGATGATCTTGGACGCGGGCTGTCCGACCGAATCGCGGCGAAATACGGCATCTACACCTGGTGGAGCCCCGGCCCAAAACGCTAAGGACCATGCCGTGACGAAAGGGCCGGCGCATGCCGAGGCAACCGCCGAGGATCGGCAGACAGCCGAAAGAGCTCTGGGGAGATCCTCGCCGTTAGTTTCACCCGATTCGTGCGCGCGGCTTCAGGCTTGCCCGGAGCCAAGTGCGGGCGCGACCTCGCGTTTGTCAGGCAAGACCGGGCGCCAGCCGCGAAGGCCGACCCAATCCGGGACCCCGAACCGATAACCGGGCACGACGGTGAATGACGGGGGCGGCCTGGGTGGCAACCGATTTGCAATGGGCCTGTGTGGAGCTAGCACTAAATGTGGTCCGGAAGCGGATCACCTTTCTGTGATATTTAGACCTCTGGCGCACTCACCAGGACGCGGGTAACAGGCAGCGCCTTGAGCATAACGAGCTGGCAATGCTCTTGCCAATCACGGCCTGCAACTTGTCCCCGCATTTTGGGTAGTAGACGGATGAAGCGTTAGGCACCCGACCTGTACTTTGATCTGAACTCGCCTGTTTTTCGAGCCGGGGAGCGGCGCAGACTCGATTAAACCGCGGGCTGGAAGAGTGCAACCTTGTGCGGCCGGTCGGTTTCGCCACGGCGAGCCGCCGTGCTTAGCGCCGGACACTGGTGCCGCCGAAGAACCGGCGCGTTCATTTCAGAGCTACACAGACTAGGCGGAACGCTCGAGTAGGGGAGTAAAGATGTTCAGAGTAATCACGGTGGCGAGGGAGTTCGGAAGCGGCGGGAGCATCATCGCCCGTAAGGTCGCGGAGAAGTTGCGGTGGAATCTGCTGGATCGGTCACTGATCACGGCTGTCGCGCGAGCAGCTCAAGTCGATGCCGGCACCGCGGAGCGGTATGACGAACAGGTCGAATCATGGTGGCAGCGGTTCAACCAAGGCGGCATAAGGAGCGCAGCCATCTTTGCGGGGATCGCTCCCGACGATGCACAGTTATTCGACGCGGAGACCGAGGCTATGTTTGCGGGGGAGGTTATGCTGAAGGCCGCCGCAAGAGGCGGCTGCGTGATCGTTGGCCGTGGTGCACAATGCGTGTTGCAGGATCGTGAAGATGTTCTTCAAGTCCTCATCTATGCTCCGTGGGCGGAGCGCGTTGAGCGAGTCCGTGCGCGCTTAGAGGTGGGCCAGGACGTCGAAGGGCTGACCCGCATGACCGACCACGGCCGCGCTGCCTATATACAGACTTACTACGGATGTGACTGGAAAGATCCTCACCTCTATCACATGATGATCAATTCCAGAATTGGTACGGGAATGGCTGCATGTATGATCGTCAATGCCGTTAACGGAGGAGCCGGTCGTGATAATGCTCTTCAGGACGGAGAACCCGAAAACATGATAGGAAACCTAGCCACTCAGAAATCTCGTTCTTGGTGATTACGCTGGGGCGTTGGGTGGTCGATCTCTCTGCTATGGCAGCGCGGCTATCGGGGCGTAGTGCCGAAGCCTTTGCTGAAGCGTTTCCGAGTCGGTGCAGATCAACAGGCTGTAGCAACCCCGTGCAGCCTCCAGTGCATGACTTCGATGCGTTCGCGCAACTCGCGAGGGCCGGTGGAATCGGCACGTATGTCGGCACGTGCTGAGGGTGCCGAGGCAGAATCGGCTGGGATTCTTGTAAGTGGCTGATTTCCGTGCCAGTGCAACATGGCGTACTGCGTGCACAGTAAGGAACCGTTAGTTTCACCATGCTCCATCAACAGCAGACCGTTGTGAAGGCTCCACTTGCCGCCCCGACTACAGGGCGTAGCTTTCCACTAGGGGCTACGATGGTACACGGCGGCGCCAACTTCTCCCTCTTCTCCCGGAGTGCGGCCCGCATCGAACTACTGTTTTTCGATCGGGTGGACGACGCTCGTCCCTCGCGTGTCATCCCCCTCGATCCATCGGTGAGCCGCACGTACCACTACTGGCACGTGTTCGTGCCGGGGGTGCAAGCAGGTCAGATTTATGGATTCCGGGCCTATTCAATCATTCGAACTGAAGCTCAGGGAATACGCAAAAGAAACGTCTCTGACCTTCCCGAGACGCGCTGCTACGGGACGTTGCGTCATGCGATGCTTGGCGAGCATCGGAACTTGAACGCCTGACGGAGACCGAGCGGCAGGTGCTCGCTCTCGCCGCCGTGCTGATCAGCGGCCTCGCCCATCGCGAGCTGGAGGCTTTTTTTCGAGTGTCGAATGGATCGAGTGGAACGTCAGAGAGAGCTGACGCCCAATTGGTCCGAGCATGCGTTGTGGTGACAGATGCACCCGCTCGCTTCCGGCGGTGCCGGAACGCGGCGCCTCTGGCATCATTGCGCGTGGCCAAACGCACGGCTCTCTTTGTTCGGTCTCTAGCGAATCTAGTCCGACAGGTTTCGTTGACAGTCCGAGCGGTTCAAATCCGAGGCCCTATCCGGATTGCCTCATCAATTTCTCCAAGGCAGAGCGTTTGTGTATTCGAATCGTCTTGTAGCCCAGAGAAATGATGCACTGCTGCTCCAGATCTTTCAGATGAACGCTCAACGCTTGGCGCGAAACGCCAACTATCGATGCGAGCTGCTCCTGCGAAAGTTGCACGACATCGGCTGGCTTACCGGATTCGCCTTGCGCAATTGAAAAGAAAAGAAGACGCTGCGCAAGACGCAAGGCCACGGGTAACTCGCCTAAACTCACGATGTGTTCCAGTGCGAGTCGGTAATGAACGCACAGCAGGTCAACGAAGGCCTCATAGTACACGGGTTTTTCGTGCACAAGCTGCCGAAAGGCGCTCATGCTCAGATGCAATATGTCGCAAGGTCCCGTCGCTTAGGCATCCAAAAAATGAGGACGGCCGTCAAGGACGGATGTTTCGCCGATCCATGATCCTGCCCGAAAGACAAGCAGAAACCCGAGTTGGCCGCCAGCATTGGTGTGCGAGAGGCGCACCTCTCCCGAAAGCACGCCAAAGAGGCCGTTTGGCTCGTCGCCCGCCGCGTAGAGCACAGCGTTCCCGACCCGTCGCCGACGGCTCAGACGCACGATGTCACTCGCCAAGGCCTCCGGCAGCCCGGCGAACCATGGATTTCTCATAAGGATGCCTTTGACGGTCTTTTCGTTCATCGGTCGAGGTTAGAAATATTTTGACCACATTGTCAAGTTCTTGACAGTCTAGGGTCAGGATTAGGCCTACGCTGGACCTGGTGAATATGATTTCAAGGAGGTTACATCATGATTGCTTTACCCAACCCCTTCATCGCCTTGATAACCGGCGCCGCCCGCGGGATTGGCGAGGCAACGGCGCGCCGCTTGGCGCGCGAACCAGGTTGCCGGCTCGTGCTGGTGGATCGTGAGGAGGCGCCACTGCTGAAGCTTGCCGGCGAGCTGTTGGCACCTGCCATCTGCATTGTGGCTGATTTAACGGACGCGGGCGCGCCGATGTGCATCCGCGACCAGGTAATTGCTGAGTACGGACAGTTACATCTGCTCGTCAACAATGCGGGCGCGCGCTGGACGGCACGCTTCGGCGACGGCGGCTGGGAGAACATGCGCCGCACGATGGCTATCAACTTCGACGCGGCCGTCCGGCTGACCGAGGCATTACTGCCGATACTGAGGGAATCGGCGCCAAGCGCCGTCGTCAACGTGTCGAGCCTTGCCGGCCGCGTTGCGCGGGCGGGGACTGGCGCCTATGGGGCGAGCAAGGCCGCGCTGATCGGCTGGTCGGACGCCATGTCTTTGGAGGAGGAAGTGAACGGTGTGCACGTCGGCCTGGTCGTGCCAGGGTACGTCGTTACACCGGGGTTTCCACAACGCGAACTGCTCGCACGGCGCCTGACCCGCTGGACCGTTGGGACACCGGATCAGGTTGCCCAAGCCATCTTCGAGGTGGCGGCGCAACGCAAGGCTGAACGTTACGTCCCCAGGGGATACGGCCTGGTTGCGGCGGCCCGAGTGCTGTTCCCCGGTTTTCTCAGGCATCTGCTGAGTTCGAAGGGAGCTATCCCGACGCCCGGATCGGCGAATGACGATCCCCATGGGTCGGCTGCTATCGAAAGGAAAGCGGGTACGAACTCATGAAGCGCCAAGCGTTCGTTACCGGCGCCACCGGTTTTTTCGGCAGGAATCTCGTCGAGGAACTCGCGCATCGAGACTGGGAAATAACTGCGCTGTGCCTTCCCACGGACAATACCGAATTGCTGAAAGGGCCCGGCATCAACGTAGTCACAGGCAATATCACCGACCGCGAGTCGTTGGTCGCAGCGATGCCTAACGCCCCAGATGCCGTATTTCACGTAGCGGCGAACACGAGCTCGTGGTCCGCACACGACGCGCAGCAGTATCAAGACAACGTCATCGGCACGGGGAATATGCTCGATGTCGCTCTTCTAAAGGGAGCGAAGCGCTTCGTGTATACGTCTTCGATCAGCTCGTACGGCTACCAACCGGGCCGCCGACTCGACGAGAGCACGCCATCGAATGCGATGACATGCGGCCATTACAACTACGGAAAGACAAAGTATCTGGCGGAGCAGCTCGTCAGGACAGCGGTACAGAGCGGTCTTTCCACCGTGATTCTGAACCCGGTCAACATCCTCGGCCCCTACGACGTCAATAATTGGACCAAGCAGCTGATCCGACCCGTCTTCGAGGGGAAGATGCTCATCGTCCCGCCGGGAAAGGCGATGTGGTGCTACGTGAAAGACGCCGTCGATGCGCACATCGCGGCCGTCGATCATGGTGCGATCGGCGAGAACTACCTGCTGGGCGGCGACGAGGCTTCGTTTAGAGAGGTGATCAACGAGATCGAGCGCCAGATGGGCAAACTACTGTCAACTCGAGTCACGCCCAAGGCGGTGCTCTGGCTCGCAATGATGGCATCCGAACTAAAGTCGAAGCTCGACGGCAAGGAACCTTCTCTCACGGTCGAGCGGTACAAGCGCGCCGTCGCCCATATTTCGTGCAACTTCGACAAGGCCGCGCGCGATCTCGGCTTCAAGGTGACACCGCTGCGAGTCACGCTCCAAGCTACCATTCGGTGGCTCACCGGCGAGCACTTTCTGGTGGAGAAGATACCTGCGGGCGAGGGGCCGCGGAGGGGCTCGGAAGGGGTGCAGGCAGAAGTGCCCGTACGAGGTGCGCACTCACTTACGGACGCCAAGCTCGGCGTCGAGTACGTCGAAGTCAACGACGAGCCTAATCACGTCGAACGGTTCAAGAACGACTGGGTGCGCGTTTACATGGCAACAATCGCACCGGGGACGAAGACGCTATTCCATCGACACCGCGAGAACACGCTCTATATCGCCATCGAAGGAGGCATCCACCACAACGATTTATCGGGAACGCAAAAGCAGCGATCAATCGGGCTGCCGAGATCGCTGAAGCTTAAAACCAAGGTGGTGTGGTTGTTGCGGCGGCTATTGTTCGGCACGGTGGATCTGCCGACCTCGACAATGGTCATGCAGTATCACCGGGACTTCCCCATCGTCCACCGGATCTGCGCGTCGTCCAAGAACGGCCATCCGATGGAGTTGCTCGGCATCGAGGTGTTCCGCCACCCCACGCGTCGCAACAACACGCCGCTCGATGCATCGGGATTCGCGCTGGAATACACCGATGCCGAACTCACGGCTTACCGTGTTCGCCTGGATGCAGGAAGCTCGACTGGACGTCGCCGCATCCCGTGGCCAAGCCTGCTGGTGATGACCAAGGGCAGTGGCCGCTTGAGCACGGGGAACGATCTCGCCTCTAGCATCGAACTGGGCGCGGGCGGCGTTCAATGGCTTGGCGAGAATGCGAACATGGACTTGGCCAATATCGGCAACGACGGGCTCGACGCGCTGCTCGTGACAATCCCCGGCCACGTCGTCACTGAGCGCCTTCCGGCATCTGGATCGGAGAATGACTACGTTAGCGCCTGAACCTCGGGCGAAGTTTGGGCTTCGCGCACCGGCTGAACACGGGCGCGGTGTGCGCAGTGAGCGGAACGTAGCGCTTAATCCATGCTCACACCGGCAGTCAAATGCCATACGGGAAAGCATCCCGTTAAACAGCTCTTGCTCACACATTGCTCACACCATTTCGATCCGCTGGGGTCGGTCCGAGGATTAGAGCGGTTGGCGTTTGTTTAGAATGTGCTAGTTACGACTGCATCGGACTGCCTCGGACGGCGCGAAACGGTTTCGATTCCCGGTTTGGAGTGGAGACAGCGCTCGGTTGCTAGTAAAATATTTTGTACCGATTTTGTACCGACAGCGTGCTTTTGATGCTTTTGATGACTTTAGAGACTTTGCAGAATCAGTAAGTTACGGTACTTCCAAAACCTGTCAAGTTCGTGGTCCGGGCGATCGGAGAGCAATCGAACGTGATCCTCGTGGCTCAGTCGCTCGGCGGATTCACAGCTCCACTCGTCTGCGCGCGCGCCGCCGTCCGCATGCTCGTCTTCGTTAACGCGATGATCCCGCGACCCGGTGAGACCGCGGGAGCTTGGTGGGAGAACACGGGGGCCGCACGAGCGCGCATCGCGGCCGCTAAGGCTGGTGGCTACAGCGCCGACTTCGACCTGCCAACCTACTTTCTGCACGATGTGCCGGAGACGGTGCTGCGCGGGGGTCCGTCACGTCAGCGTGAACAAGCGGAAGCGGTCTTCAAGGAACCCTGCCATTTTGAGTGCTGGCCACAGATACCGATCCGCGTCATTGCCTCAGCGGACGACCGCTTCTTCCCGCTCCAGTTTCAAAGACGCGTCGCCCGGGACCGCGTCAAGGCGGACGTGGAAGTGCTTCCGGGAGGCCACCTCGTCGCACTCTCGAATCCGGAGGGGCTTGTGGATCGACTGCTTCGTTTGCTGGGCGAGGCTCCTTAGCGGCCTGAAGTTCTACGTTTTTTTCTTCCATCGCGAAGGCTTGAGAGGCTTCGTTAGCACTCTGCTTGACGAGCCGTAGTCAGTCAGGAAAGCGCATGTTGGTTATTTGTCAAGGGAGAAGTTCAAAAAAGTCTTTTGCGTCTTCGTTCGCAGGCCCCGCCAATCGGCAACGCGCCACTTTGTACAAGGCCGCGCGCCACACGCCAAAGAAATCCAGGGCAGAGGTCTGTCAGCTGCGCTCGGAAGGCATGGGCAATTGCAGATTGTGTGAACCGTCAAAATAGGAACGGTGCGGCTGGTGCAGCATTTTCTGGCGACGACGGACTCCTGCCGCCCCTGAGGAAGACGACAATCGCCGCAATCACCGTCAAAATGACAAAGGGAATAAACGGATCGTAGTGCGAACCGAGATTCGGAAACATCATTTCACTTTCATTGATCATCGCGTGAAACAGGACCATCGCGAGGATGCTGCGTCCGGTGTTGTTATAGATCCAGACCATCAGCACTCTTAGAGGAACGGTGCCCAGACACTGCCATACTGTCCACCAGTTTGAAGCGTGATGAGCCTGAATGAACGGCACGATATGCCACGCGGCCCACGCTATGCCCAGGACAATGCTGGACGCCAGAGCACCCCAACGCGCCTGGAGCCCGCCGATGACATATCCCGACCAGCCCGCTTCCTCGCCGATGGCCAGGACGAAGAATACCGCGAACAGAACTGGCGCCATCAATATTGGAAACTGCGGATCTCGAATGGATTTTCCGATCAGCGGCATCAGGAAGTATGTTGCCAACATGGTGGCGGGCATCAGCAGGAATATCGGGATGTACCAGAGCTTGTTTCTGATCCGCTTGGGGTCGAAGGCGTTTCTCCACAGCTCCCTGATTCCGTCCCACCCCCGTTCGCGATAGAGAAACAGGTTCGTCAACGAGACTGGGATGATCGTTGCGAATATGAACGTCGGGGCATACAAGTGGAACGATTTGGGCAGCACCGACCGGTCGTTGAACCAGTAGAACGGAATAGAAAGCAGGAAGACCATCAGGATGAACAGGAAGGGTGATCTGTCGTTGCTCACGCGATCCATTAGGGCTTTTCTTTCTGGAGGAACGATGTGATCTCGTGAAGGGCGTCGCCGTAACGGCCGACCAGGGCATGACCGCCGGTTGGAAAGATGATGGCCCTGCCGCCCGGCACGCTGGCTGCAATATACCTCGCACGGCTGGCCGTGCCGAACCTATCGTCTTCGGCGCTAATTGTGAGGACCGGGCAGGCGATCTTCGCTAGCGGATACTGCTCGCGGATGGCGGCAGTTTTGACGTCGAAGTTCATCCCCGCGATGCGCGGGCTTATCGGCAGAAGGTGCTCCAGAACTTGTTGCACACGCGCCTTCTCGCCGGGGTCGGCGGCGCGCACAACAGCGGCGTCCGTTCCGAGCATCATCCCGGCCATTGCGCCAGGCATGGTCGTCATTAGTTTCAAAACCGCCCAGCCGGCGAAATCGGAATTGACCATCGCCCTGACAACGGCACCGCCATGGATGGACGTCCCTTCCGGCAGGTAATCGGCTGGAACGAGCAGCACCAATGCCCGGCAGAGTCCCGGATGACGGATGGCGAACTGCAGGGACGACCAGGCGCCCGCAGATATGCCGACAACGGACACTTTGTCGATGCCAAGCCGGTCGAGCAGTTGGGCATAGGCATCGGCCTGCATCGCGGTCGTGGGACTGGCGGGCATGGTCGAGCGAAGATAACCAAACCGGGACGGAGCTATGAGCCGATATCCGTGCCCGGCCAGCGCGCCGGTCATGTCGACGCCCTGATCAAAACCGCCTTCCGCGCCGTGGACTACCAATATCGGCGAGCCTTCACCTATCCCGCCGTATTCCAGCATGCCGAACGACGTCTCTACCGTCTTGCTGCGCCCGACGAGGCGTGTGCGGGCGGCGGCCAGATCATGCGCAAAGACTGCGTAGACGCCGGCAACGAGGAGGACTGCGAGACTGATAAAAAGGATACGCTGCATGGTTGTCCGTCAAGTGGTGCCTATCCGCTATAGGAAACCTAATGCGACAGGCTCGCCGAGGCAGGGTCCAAGCTCGACTTTTGCGAAGGAGTCTAGACGACGCTGGATCGGCATCTGGACTTCTTATCTCAACAACCCTGAGCAGATTAGGCTAATCGTTCG
>PLRZ01000730.1:10852-13469 GCA_003164075.1 Bryobacterales bacterium
CAAACCTCTTCCGCTCTCCGAACTATGGAATTTGTGAGCGTCACGAGCAAGTTTCATGAGGTCCTTCCGCAACGAGCCTGTATTCGGAATGGGGATTGCTTTCTGGATGTCTACTCCCACTGCGTCCAGGAGGACTGCTTCGGAGTTGCCCCATCGGCGATACAACGTCGTTCTCTGCACTCCGGCCTTGGCCGCTATGTCCGTGAGAGTAGGAAGCCTCTCTCCAGAGACGTAAAGATCCCGTGCGGCGGTGAGCACCGCATGACGAACCTGTGCGGCTCGGCCTCCGGGACGTGGACGTTTTCCGTCACCTACTTGATGTCGAGATTGTGACTGACATCCGGAAGAAGTACCGCGTGCGGTCGCGACCGGGATACCGACCACGCGGCGGATTTTAGCTGGCGGGGCGAGCATGATTCAGTAACCGTACCAGCCGTTCCTTCGCCTCTGGCCACTCCGCCGCCACGATTGAATAGCGCACCGAGTCGCGCGCGGTGTAGTCCGCGGCCATCCGATGGGCTCGTAGAATCCCTTCAAACTTCCCGCCGATCCGTTCGAGCGCGGCGCGCGAGCGCAAGTTTCGCGCATCCGTGTGAAAGCAGACGCGCAGCACCTGCCACGTTTCGAAGGCGTGGGTCAGCATGAGCAGTTTGGCTTCGGTGTTGACCGCGGTCCGGATTGCCGAGCGGGTCAGCCACGTGTAGCCGATCTCACACGCGTCGGGAACCGGGCGGCCGTGGCGGGGGTTCTCCTGCGGCCACGACCATCGCTCCAGATTCCAGAAGCGCGTAGACCCGATGACAACGTCGTCGTCCACGCAGACGGTCGCGAACGGCACGGCGCTGCCGGCGTCCCGCCAAGCCACGGCAGTGTCCACGTAGCTGGTGGCCGCAGCTTTGCCCTGCGGTACGGGACTCCACTGGTAGAGAGATGGTTCAGTTGCCGCAGCGGCTACCAGGCCGTCGATGTGGTGGTGGTCAAGCGGTTCGAGACGAATGTGTCTGCCCGCCAGGATAAAACCTTCAGTTCCCATGACCCTCATCCTGTCGCGAAGGAATCAGCCGTGCCAAACTGAGCCTGCTGCTATTGATTCTGTTCGCGTAAAGTGCTCTAATCGCTACAGTGTAGCTTTAATAAAAACGTTATGCAAGCACTGAATTCTGAAGCCATCTTCCATTCGGACTTCTGCGCGTATTGGGAGCGAGCAGCGGCCACGGTTGGTGGGTAGGCAAATCGACCGGTGCTTGGGCTGTTAACGCAAGAAATGGACGCGTCAACCGTGGGAGGTCCCAATGCTCGAAGCCAAAGTGATATGGTTGGCGGTTGCAGGCGCTGTCGTCATTGGCTTGATCGCTTACATGGCGTTGCGTCGGGGCGACGTGGGTCAAGGACGTTTTTTCGGCGATCAGTCCTATCACTTTCAGACTCTGCGCGCGATGAACGACGTGGCATCGGACGGGGCAGACACTGCCGAGGTCCTGGAGACGATCAAGAAGATTCGGGCGGGCGACGCGCAAGGCTGGTTTCGCGCTTGGTCGGACTCTGGCGACCGGGTCACGCGCCTGGCTGCAGCAACCACCGATCGGATCGCCAAGGGCCGCGCGTTGCTGCGCGCGCATAACTATTATCGGACGGCGGAATTTTTTCTACCTGTGCATGACGCCAAACGGCCTGTATCAGCGGCCAAGAACATTCAATCGTTTTACGCCGGCCTTGATGCGCTGGGTGTCGTGTTTCAGCGGATCAAGGTGCCCTATGGCGAGGGTCATCATCTTGAAGCAGTGTATTACCCGGCTGCAGAAGGCGGTCCGGAGAGGCCCTTGATCGTTCTCGGCGGAGGCTATGATTCCACCCTCGAAGAACTCTACTTCGTGCTTGTCAAAGATGCGCACGAGCACGGCTATTCCGTCTTGACATATGACGGACCAGGACAAGGGTCTGTGTTGCGCGATCAAGGCCTGAAATTCACGCACGAGTGGGAGAAGCCGATCAAGGCGGTCATCGACACGTTCCTCGCCGATCATCCGCACTGCAAGATGGTGCTCGTCGGTATGAGCTTGGGGGGCTATCTGGCGCCGCGCGCTGCTGCCTTCGACGAGCGCTTCGACGGAGTCGTTGCCTACGATGTCTGGTTCGACTGGGGAGCCACTGGACGGCGCTATGTGCCGGCGGCAGCCTTTTGGCTCAACGATCACGGCTTCGGCGCGGTCGTCGATGTGATGGCTCGGGTCAAGGCTGCTCTCTCCCCGGGCTTTGCCTGGGCTAGCAATAACGGCATGTGGACGCTGGGCACCAAACACCCGCTAGACACCATCACAGAGATGCACAAATTCACGCTCGCCGGCATCGCTCAGCTTATCAAGAGCGATGTGCTGATCCTCGCCGGAACCGAGGATCATTTCGTGCCGTTCGAACAAGTAGCGCAATTCGAGAAGGCGCTGACCACCGCGCGCAGCGTCACGACCAGGATCTACGATCGCGCCTCGGGCGGCGCCGAGCACTGTCAGTTCGGTGCGCAAGCCCTTTGGCACGCCGATTTCTTCGACTGGATGTAAGCGAAGGTCGGAGACGATCTGCTTTCTACTTAACTGTGACGAAGGAAGGACGATTTCGCTTT
>PLRZ01000053.1 GCA_003164075.1 Bryobacterales bacterium
CTACCTGCACCCGAAGCAACTCCCTGGCCGCCGGCACAAGTTATCCGGCGAGCAGTGTGACGGTGAACGGGAGCTTCAACGCGCCGGCAACGGCGATCAACCAGGTGACCGTATTGGGCGGCGGATCCGCGACGGCTGTGGCCGCCGATCCGACAACGATCTCGGCGGTGGCCTTGTCCGCCGGCACTCAGTCTTTCGCTTACGTGGCGAATTACAACTCCAACGATGTCTCGGCGTACGCTATCAACGCCGGTAGCGGGGTGCTCACCGCCGTTTCCGGTTCCCCCTTCGCCGCGGGAACGCAACCTACTTTTGTAACCGTGACCCCGGCGGGCAAATTCGCTTACGTGGCGAATGGAAACTCCAACAACATCTCGGCCTACGCCATCGATCCCACCACCGGAGTGCTCATAGGCGTACCCGGCTCCCCCTTCACCACAGGATTTAATCCTCAATCCGTAAACGTGGACCCAACGGGCAAATTCGCCTACGCGGTGAATCAGGGCTCCGACACCGTCTCGGTATACACAGTCAATTCCGCCACCGGGGCGCTGACGGGTGTGTCCGGCTCCCCCTTCGCCACGGGAATGCAACCCGGTTCCATGACCGTAACCCCGACGGGCAGATTCGCCTACGTGTCGAATCTGGCATCCCAGAGCATTTCCGGCTACGCCATCGATCCAGTCACGGGGGCGCTCACGGCCGTTCCAGGCTCGCCCTTCTTTACGGGATACAATCCTTATTCCGTAACGCTCGATCCCACGGGCCAATTCCTCTATGCGGCGAATTACGATTCCAACAACGTCTCGGCGTACACCGTCAACGCCACCACTGGAGCGCTCACGGCCGTCCCCGGCGCCCCCTTCCCTGCCGGATCGGGGCCTGAGTGCGTAACCGTGGACCCAACGGGCCAGTTCGCTTATGTGGCGAATTCGCTTTCCTCCAGCATCTCGGCGTACACCATCAACGCCGCCACCGGGGCGCTCGCGGCCGTCCCCGGCTCGCCCTTTGCCACGGGATCGGGCCCTTCTTCGGTAACGGTGGATCCGACAGGCCAGTTCGTCTATGCGACGCCCGGCAACGTCTCGGCATTCATCATCAACCCCGCCACCGGGGCGCTAACAATAGCCGGGTCTCCCGTGGCCGCGGGATCCGGTCCTAACTCGGTTGCGACCGCCTTAGTCAACGGGCCGGTCCTCAGCATCGCGAAGTCTCATACCGGTAACTTCACCCAAGGACAAACCGGCGCCACGTATACAGTGACGGTGAGTAATGCCATCGGAGCGGGGCCGACTGGCGGAACAGTATTGGTCAGGGAGGCAGTGCCCACGGGCCTGACGGCGGTGTCGCTGGGGGGGAACGGATGGACGTGCCCCAGCAGCGGAACCATCTGCACCCGAAGCGACCCGCTGGCAAGCGGTGCGACTTACCCGGCGATCACGGTGACGGTGAGCGTGGCGAACAACGCACCGGCATCGGTAGTCAACCAGGTGACCGTAACGGGAGGCGGTTCGGCGATCGCCACTACCAGCGATTCGACCACCATCATCCCGGCGCCGGTCCTCACGGTCACGAGCGCGCACACCGGAAACTTCGCTCAAGGGCAGGTGGGGGCGACTTACTCGATCACCGTGACGAATAGCGGCGGGGCGGCGACCAGCGGAACGGTAACACTCACCGACACTCTCCCCTCGGGGCTGACCGCGACTGCGATCAGCGGCGGCACAGACTGGAGCTGCACACTGTCCACGCTGATCTGCACGCGAAGCGAGGTACTTCCCGCGGGCGGCAGCTATCAAGCGGTGACCGTGACCGTCACGGTGGCGGCCGGCGCATCGGCATTGCTGACCAACAAGGCGAGCGTATGGGGCGGAAGCTCGGCGACGACGGCCAATGCCAACGATTCGACCACTATCGTGTCCTCCTGCGATATCAATGGAGACGGGACCGCCAACGTGTCGGATATCCAGAAGGTGATAAACGAAGCGCTGGGAGTTGCCCTCGCGGTCCACGATCTGAACGGCGACGGAGTAATCAACGTGGTCGACGTTCAAAAGGTAATCACCGCGGCACTTACTCTGAGCTGTCCCGCGTCTTAGGCACTTACTTTTCCCCACTGTAGGGCCGCAGGAGGCGTGGGGCGTACCGGAGCGCACTTCGTCACTTGCGCGAGGCGTACGATCGGCACGAGATCGGATATTGGTAAAGTCGCGCGCGCGGACTTCGGCCGGTGGAGATTACACTGCCAGCCGATGATTGATTCTGCTGGTGAGCGCGGAAGGAATCGAACCTTCAACCTACTGATGGAGAGTATGCCCAAACCGCCGCGCTCGCCGTTGCTCACGGGAGATCGTGAAATTGAAGCAGAGTCCCTCTTGAAGTCCCTGTAGCGTTCCCTGTTGTTTTGCGGGTGTGATCCGCGCGGCCAAGCCGGAAAAAGCAATCCGAGCGCGCCCGGCGTTTTCCGAGGATTTGCGGCGGTTGAAGCACAGCCCGGCCGGCTACTGTAAAATGGAATCGAGATGCCACAACGGGTAGACAAAATGGAAACGGGAGGGCACCAGGTGCGGCTTCCTGCGGGCGTAATCCTCAAACCGCCGGTCACGGTGGAAGACCTGATGGCCGACACCGAGCATGACCCCGAGGGGGCGGAAGAATTCGTGGCGCTGATCCAGGCGCTTCGTAACGAGCGCTCCCGGCCTAACGCTCTCTGATGGATCCCACAACGCCCGCGGTTGTGGATACCGACGTAGTTTCCTTCCTGTTCAAGTCCCATCCCCTTGCGCCAGCCTACCAAACCATCCTCGCCGGCAGGCCCTTGGCGGTTTCGCTGATTACACTGGCTGAAATCGAGTACGGCATGGAGGCTAAGAATTGGGGCGCCAATCGGCGCGACCTTATGCGCCGCTTTCTCGGGCGTTTCACGCCATTGTTGCCAGACGCGGAGACCGCCCGCCTATGGGCACGGATCAAGAGCGCCCGCGAGAAAAAAGGTCGGCCGATCACGTTTGCGGATGCCCGGATCGCGGCGGCGGCCCTGCAACTCAACGTTCCTCTCGCCACTCACAACGCCCGCGACTACGCAGGCATTCCGAACCTGGTCGTGCTGACGGCGCCGGTGACGGTCTGAACACGCCGTCAGGCGTCACATTACATTCCGAAGACCGCCAAGGATTGCCGCTTTCTGGCGATCACGTGCCCGTAGCGCGGCCAGACGCTGTGGGATAGCAAAGGAAAAGCGCCCGAGAATTCTGAGGTAGTCCCTGTGAAAGTCCCTATAGTTGAGCAGACCACTCTCATTCAGTGATTGGCAACTAATTGATCTTGCTGGTGAGCGCGGAAGGAATCGAACCTTCAACCTACTGATTAAGAGTCAGTTGCTCTGCCAATTGAGCTACGCGCCCGTTCCTGAAGTGCCGACGGAGGGCGTGACACCGCCACCTTCCCGGCGCCACGAGAAGATTATAGCATTCCGCGGCCCGTTGTCACTCGGGTTCCGCCGGTAATCCCGCCGCTACCAGTTGCACAATGTCCAACAGCTTCGGCGGCGCGCCCTGCGAATTTCCCGCCACCGCGCCCAAGGCGTCGCGAAACATCGTCTGGCAGAAGGGACACGCCGTGCCGATGGTCTGCGCGCCGGTGGCCACCAACTCTTCCACCCGCGTGAGATTCACGCGCTTGCCTTTCTCCTCGCCCAGGAACATCTGCCCGCCACCGGCGCCGCAACAGAACGACCGCTCGCGCGTGCGGCCGGGCTCCACTACGGTCGACGACAGGCCCGCCACCGCGCGCGGCGCTTCATACACATTGCGATACCGGCCCAGGTAGCAGGGATCGTGGAACACCACCGTTTCGCGCGGCCCCGCCGGCGCGGGCAGCTTCGATTGCACGCGCGCCAGCAGCTCGCTATGATGCTCGATCGCGAATGTGGCGCCGTATTCCCGCCAGTCGGTGCCGATGGTGCGCACGCAATGCGGGCAGATCGACACCATCTTGCCGACCTTGGCGGCCTGCAACGTCTCGATGTTGGCTTCCGCTACCTGCTGCGCGGCCAGGTCATTGCCCAGGCGGCGCGCCGGATCTCCAGTGCATTTTTCTTTGCGCAGTACGCCGAAGGCGATGCCCGCATGCCGCAGCACGCGCGCCAGCGCCAGCACGATCTCGCGGCCCTGAGGATCGTACGAGCCCATACATCCCAGCCAGAGACAATATTCCTGTGTTCCGTCGTAAATCGGCAAGCCGTTTTTCTCGATGAACTTCTGGCGCTCGCTGGCCGGGAAGCCCAGCGCGTTGCCGTGGCGCTCCAGATTGAGAAACAGCTTGGTGCCATGCTC
>PLRZ01000060.1 GCA_003164075.1 Bryobacterales bacterium
GAAAATGGGCTGAGCCATTCCTTTCGATGGCGAGAGCTTCGCGGGTGGGGCAGGCGGAGCTCGCCTTCGCTCGATCCTATTCGAGCAGCGGGCCTAATTCGGCGCGTGCGGGCAGGCGAGCACCGCCTGCCCCGCCTGTGGGCTCACTACAAGTTCCACGACATCAGAAGTTCTGACCTTGCTGAAGGAATCTGCACGAATCTCGGGCTACACTGGATTCGTGGCCAGAAACGTAACGATTAAGATTTCGGAAGAGGCAATACTCTGGGCGCGCCGCAAGGCGGCGGAGGAGAACACGTCTCTTTCCCGGCTAATCGGTGAAATGCTCGAACGGCAGATGCGGTTGACCGACGAGTACTGGCAGGCGTTCGATCACTGGAAGTTGAACCGGCCGCTGGCGGCAGTGGGAGCGGGGGAGCGTCTAAGCCGCGAGGAATTGCATGCGCGCCGGTGACGGCTTTTTCGTCGACTCGAATCTCCTGCTGTATTTCGTCGATCCGGTGGAACTCGAAAAGCGAGCGCGCGGCTCGGCATGCGCGTTTGACGGAGCCGCGACCGTTAGGGAGCGATTGCGCACGTTCGAGACATTTGGTCAGCTTATTGTTTGCGGCCCCTAACCCCCAATCACGCCAACTTATACGGCCGTCCGCGGTACATTCCGATGCGCTCCACGCCGCGGATGCGAATCAGTTGCACGCTGACGTTGTCGCCGCCGTCGCTTTCGTTGGCGGCGTCGATCAATTGGCGGGCGGCGGCGTTCAAGTCAATATTGCGAGTCACGATTTGCGCCATTTCCGCCGCGGAGATGGCGCCGTGGAGTCCGTCGGAACATAAGAGAAGTACGTCGCCACCGAGGACGATGTGCTCGGTGGTATCGGCGCCGACGAACATGCCGGCGCCGAGCGAGCGTGTCAAAATGTGCCGTGTCTCCGCTTCCGCCGCCTCCCGGCTGGAGATCAGTCCCATGCGAGCCTGCTCCCCCACCACGGTGTGATCGCGAGTGAGCGCCGTGGCGCGGCCGCCGCGGACCAAGTAGCAACGCGAATCGCCTACGTGCGAGATCACCGCGCGATCGAACCGCAGGGCGCAGGCTACCAGGGTAGTAGCCATCGCCGCGCTACGCGAATTGCCGGGCAACCCGGCCTCGAAAACCCTCTCGTTGGCGATTTGCACCAGCCGCGGCAGTAACGACCGGAGCTGTTGATTGCGGCCGGGCCGCCGAAACTCCGCCAGCAGCGTCTCCACCGCGGTGCGCGACGCCACTTCGCCCCGATCCTGGCCGCCTACTCCATCGGCCAGGGCGAAGAGCCAACCGTGAGTCTGCTCCCGCTCCGGAACTTCGGGCAGCACGCAACCGAGGTAATCCTCATTGTGGTCGCGCACTCGCCCGCAGTCCGAAGCTTGAGCATATTCAAGATCCAACATTGTTAGACCAGTATAGCCGGATCTTACGCTGCCGGATTCTCGCTGGGACGTTGTCCCACTAACGTGGTGCGCCCGCTGACTTTGTTGGAGCGCATGAAGTAGACCCAGCCGTAAATCCCCCAAACCGCGGCTAGCCCGAGCGCCATCAAAGGTTCCATTTTAGTGCCAAACCCCATGAATGGGCCGATCACGTAGAAGGCCATACAGGCCAGATTGGCCACCAGTCCGAATATGGGAATAAACATGTGGCGTAACGGGCTGTACTTCGGATGCTTATGAAACGCGACCATGCAAGTCAGACAACTGAGCGCGTACAGCACGAACGTGCCGAAGTTAGAGGCCAGCGCAACCATAAGAAACGAATTCGGCAGGGCAGCCATCTTATCGTGCGAGAGGTACCCGAAGCTGGACCAGAAGCCCTGCGGCAGAGCCTTTACGGTGGCGTCCGTCAACGCTCCGGAATCGCCGAAAAAGTTGCTGACGGTAATGCATCCCACCACGGCGGAGATCGCCGCCAGGGTCCAGATGGCGCGATGCGGCGTGAGGTTTCGACCGTGCAACATTCCCATGGAATCCGGCAATTCCTGGTCTTTACCCATGGCGTAAGTCACGCGCGCCCCGGTGTTCATGCAGGAGAGCGTGGTGCCAATCAGCGCCAGGAACACGGTGAAGGCTTCGAACTCCATGAAGATGCGCCCGTTGCCCGGACCGAGTATGGCGTTGCCCACTACCACCATCATGTCGCCGATGGGGGCGGCCGATCCCGTAGCGGTCTGCATGGTGTAACCGCTATTGAGGAAGTAGTTAGCCGCGAAGTACTCGAACAGATAACAGAAAGCCCCCTGCACCAGCAGCGAAGTAACCACCGCGATGGGGATGTTACGTTTTGGGTTCTTGGCCTCCCCGCCCATGGACGTCACCGATTCGAAGCCCACCAGTATCAGGATGGCGATGGTGGCTTGCACGAACATCCAGCCGAAGTTGTGCATTCCGACCACCGAACCGGCGGTGGGATGAGCGAGAAAGTTGCCCTTTTCGTCCTTCTCCGGATAGGCGATTTTGAAAGGCACGTGCTGGCCGGCGGCGTCGAGCAAGGGTTTGGGAACGCCGCTGCCGTCGCGCACGATTACGTCAGCGGGCTTGCCGTCGACCACCTGTTTCTGCGTGGCAAACTCGTAATTGTAGGCATCGCCCGAGGTGGAATCGAACTGATACGCCACGGTGCCCGGCGTGTGATTCATACGGTAATTGATGGCCAACACCGAGAAGAGCACCAGGGCGCTGATCTGAATGACGTTGATGGCGATATTGACCGACGTCGACCCGTTCACGCCGCGGTGGGCGATGTAGGAGATCGCGAAGGAGAACAGGATCGCGACCGCCATCATGAACATGGGACCGGGGTTGGAGGCGCTCATGAAGGTGGGCCAGATGGTTCCCACCAGGTAGCCGATAAGGACTCCCATGACGCCCACCATCACGCCCGGATAGATCCAATAGTATAAGTGGGAGCCCCAGCCGACAATAAACTTGGAGACGCGCGCATACGGCCACGCGCTTTCATGGTTGAGAAACGACTGCTCGGCAAAATAATACGAACTGCCCGTGCCGGGATAGAGCTTGGCCATCTCGGCGTAGCATACGGCCGTTGCCAGGCAGAGCAGCAGGGCCAGGACGATGCCGGCCCACATGGACGGCGCGGTGGCGCCGGCGGTGCCTTGGCCGACGAAAGTGAGCCAGAGAAACGCGCCCGGTGCGATGAGCGCCATGGCGTTCATCGTCAGGCCGGTCAGGCCCACGGTTGGTTTCATTGTAACTTCGGGGTTATCTGCCATCGGTTATCTCCTGAATTTGTCCTCAAACGTCATTTTTTCGGCGCAAAATATGCAATCATCCCGAGCAGCATGGTGGATTGCGTCTTGGTTGTGGGCCCCAGGTTATTCTGGTCGAAGAAAGGCTTGTTCGACCAATCGGTGCGGAACTCGCCGCGCGTCATCAGCCAGTCCGTGAGCTTGTATTCTCCGGTCAGAGTGAATTCTTTCACGGTCTGCGCGAGCCCGGTACTAAATCCATTCACATCGTCGAAGTACTCCACACGCATGGCCACCGCGGCCTTTTTGCCGATGGCGTACCGTCCGGCGCCGGCCACGCCGGCCCAGGTACTGGCTCCGGCGCCGATGTTCTTGTCGCGTCCGTAATCGAAGTTGAGATACCAGGTCAGATTGTCGGTCTGGGTCACCGCTATGCTGGTGTCGTAGAGATTACGCCACCCCTTAGTGGTGTGAGGATGTTCCGGGCCGACATAGTAATTATGGCTCCAGGTGACTTTCTTCCAGGCATACGCGCCGGTGAAACCGAGGGTCTTCCCGCTGTTGATGGGCTCCACGTTGTTCCAGCCGTTGACTACCTGGACACTGCCGGTGAAGTGGGGGCCCAAGGCGTATTGCGCTCGGAATCCGGTATGGGTGTACGGGATCGCCCAGGTGAAAAGCAGCGACCGCGAATAATTAAAGTTCTGGTTGGTTTCGATGACTTCCGCCCCCGCGGAGGTCACAAACTCGCCGGCATCGATTTCAATCCCGTGCAGCCACTTCGGCTTGAGGCTGACGTAGGCCTGCTTGAAGTAGTCCCATGCACGCGGATCGCGCGTGCCCGCGTGAATGATGTGAAACGTCTCCCCGAAGCCGACGTCGAGATGAAAACCGATGGGAGCGGGAGCATGGTCAATGGTAAGCATCGCCATGTTGAGGTGCGCCGTATCGGACCGGATATCGAAAGCGCGCAGTCCGTTAAAGGCGGGAGAGGGATTGTCGAAGTTCGTGTCCAAGTACCCGTCGAACATAAGGCTGAAATCGGTGCCCCATTGGTGGAGGGGGCCGGGATCGACCGGCGTGGAAGCAGCCGGCGTTGTGGAAGTTGCCGCCGGCGCTTGTCCGCCCGGCGGAGTATCCGGTGTCTGCGCCTGAACCACGGACGCAAGACCTAAGAGAAAGCCAAACGCTAACCTGGTGCCGTAGATTCCCCGCATGATAAACCTCTCCCTACATGGAAGTGAAAGCTCTATACGAATGTGTCTTGTATCCCTTGGGGCGATGCGGACTTGGAACGCCTTAATTACTGTTCGATTAGTGCCAGTCTAGGCCCCAAGCTTTCACAAATGGAAATAGATAATTTTTATCGGCGCAATCGGGAGGCGGTTCTTTTGTCGTCGCGAGGGTAAAGATCGGCTATCCTTATGGCTTCGGAGGCGAGATGACGCTGGTACAGGCTCCCGTGTTGTCGGATATGGCGCAGGCGCTCTGCGGCGCGTTGGTGCTTCTGGTTCCGCTGGCCGGCGCGGGACTGGCGTTGATGAACGCGGGACTGGGCCGCTCACGGAGCGCCGCGCATGCCATGCTGGCGTCGATCCTGGTGATGGCCGTCGCGGTGCTGGTGTACTTCGTGTGCGGCTGGTCGTGGCAATCGTATCCCGGCCGTCCGGCACACGCGTTCACCCTGGCCGGCACATCGTGGAGTTGGATTGCGGCCGAGCCGTTCTTCCTGCGCGGCCTTCGGCTGGATAGCTCGCCCGCCGCGTTGGCGGCCTGGCTGCAGACGTTCAGCGTGGCGCTGGCCGCGCTGATTCCCTTGGGCGCGGGCAGCGAGCGGTGGCGGTTAGGCGCCAGTTGCGCCTCTACCGCGCTTTTGGCCGGTTGGACCTATCCTTTATTTGCGCACTGGGTTTGGGGTGGGGGATGGCTGGCTCAGCTCGGCCTTCAGGATGCCGGCGGCTCCGGCGCCATTCAGGCCGTGGGCGGCCTGACGGCGCTCTCCATTGCCTGGATCCTGGGCCCCCGCCAGGGTAAGTACGATGCCGAAGGCATGCCCGCGGCCTTTCCCGGCCACAACGCCGTGCTGGTGCTCCTGGCCTGTTTTCTTACNNGCCATGAACACCACGCTTTCCGCGGCGGCCGGCGTGCTGGCGGCGGCAGCACTTACCCGCTTCCGTTTCGGCCGGCCCGATGCTTCGCTCTGCGCCAACGGCTGGACTGGCGGCCTGGTGGCCAGCAGCGCGGCCTGCGCGTGGATCGCCCCGGCCCAGGCAGTTGTCATCGGAGCGATTGCCGGCGTGCTGGTCACCCTTTCGGTAGAATGGCTCGACACGCGCTGGCGGGTGGACGACCCGGCGGGCTCCATTTCGGTGCATGCCGCGGGCGGCCTCTGGGGCCTGGTGGCGCTGGCCCTCTTCGCAGGGGGGAATCGGTGGACGGCACAATTGGCCGGCGTGGCGGCGTTGCTGGTATTCGTGCTGCCGATGACGTACTCGCTGAACCGGCTGTTGAACCGGTTCTACCCGCAACGGATTCCGGCCGAGGCAGAACCGCACGGCCTGGACCTATACGAACTGGGCGCCGGAGCCTATCCGGAATTCGTCACCCGCCGCGACGACTTCAGACCCAGATGATATCCTGACGGCTTCTTTACGCCTTCTTTATGACTCGCCGCTTAGAATGTTCGAGATGAACAGCGTCCGAGACGATGTGAGTGATACCATTAGCGCTCCGGCAAGCTCCATGGCAATACTACGGTCCGGCGACCAACTCAGCCACTATCGAATCGAGGAACTGGTGGCGCGCAGCGGAATGGCGTCCATCTATCGCGCCACCGATATGCAGAATGGCCGGCCGGTCGCGATCAAAGTCCCCCATCCGGACATGGAGGCCGATCCGGTACTGTTCGACCGCTTCATGCGCGAGATCGAAATCGGCGAGAAACTCGACCATCCGGGCGTCATGAAGGTGCTCGACAGCGGCGAACCCGGCCACGTCTACATGGTGATGGAGTGGGTGGACGGCCGGTTGCTCCGGAAAGTGTTGGCGGAGACCCGCAAACTTCCCGTGGACCGCGCGCGCGCCCTGGTCATCGCCGTCTGCGACGCGCTCGACTACATTCACCGCAACGGCGTGGTACATCGCGACCTGAAGCCCGAAAACATCATGATCGACAAGGACGATCGCATCAAGCTGATCGACTTCGGGATCGCCGGGAAAGCGGGATCGCGGCGGCTAACCTTCGGCAAGTTATCGCAGATCGCCGGGACTCCCGACTACATTTCACCCGAGCAGGTGAGGGGCAAGCGCGGCGACGGCCGCAGCGATATCTATTCGCTGGGAATCATCTTGTACGAAATGCTGACCGGCGCAACGCCTTTTGAAGGGCCGAACCCGTTTGCGGTGATGAACGACCGGCTGGTGAACAATCCCGTGCCGCCGCGCGAAGTGAATCCCGAGATCTCGACCCAGTTGCAGGAAGTGATTTATCGGGCTTTGGAGCGCGAGCCGCAGGATCGCTACTCCACGGCCAACGAATTTGCCTGGGACCTGGAACATCCGGAAGAAGTGGCCACGTCCGATCGGGCCGAATTGCGCGATTGGAAGCGGCGCGAAACGCCCTGGTTGAAGCGGATCCTGTTCTACGTGGGGATGGCGCTCATCCCCGTGGTGGTCTTCGGGTTGCTGCTGCTGGTCGCCCGGAAACACTGACGCCGACTACCGGTTGCGATAGACTGGGCGTGGGCGCATGGGTCTCGGGCGGCTTCTGATCGTGGTCGGTTTGTTGCTGGTGCTGGCCGGCCTGGCGGTGAATTTCGGTGGACGATTGCCCCTCCGGCTGGGACGGCTTCCGGGCGATATCGCTATCCACGGCAGGAATTCCAGCTTCTATTTCCCGATTACTACCTGCATTTTACTGAGTGTGCTGATTTCCGCGGTGCTGTGGATTCTGCGGCGGTAGCTATACACCGCGTCTTCAGTAATTGCGAACGCAGGCAGCAATATGTTCAGAACTCCTGACGTCGTGGAATTTGCAGTGAGCCCGCATTAGTTAGTTTCTGTCATGAAACTGCCTTC
>PLRZ01000607.1 GCA_003164075.1 Bryobacterales bacterium
CGGCGTCTTTGACCGGCGTAAGCGGCAGGGTGTAGAAATCGTTCATGGGGTAGCGTTCCTGCTGCCACCCGTCGGGGTTGAGCAACTGCCGGAAATAGCCCTGTTGGTAAAGCAGGCCAAGGCCGATCAGCGGGTAATCCTGGTCGCTTGAGGACTTCAGATGGTCGCCGGAGAGAATTCCCAGGCCGCCGGAATAGACCGGCAGGCATTCGGTGAGCCCGTATTCGGCCGAAAAATAGGCGATCAGGTTCCCATCCGGCGAAGGTTCGCTCTTGCGCGTGCGCGCGTCGAAGGTATCGCATGCGGTGCGATAGAGCGCCAGATAGCGCGGATCGCCGGCCGCCTTGGCCAGGGCGGCTTGTGAGACACGGCCCAGCATCAATACCGGATTGTAGCCGCACTCCCGCCACATGGCTGGGTCCAGACGGCGAAACAGCGAACGCACGATGGGCTCCCAGCTCCATAGCAGGTTGTAAGCCACTTCCGTCAGGCGCGAAAGCGGCTCTGGAAGCGCCGGCCGCACCAGGAATTCCCTCAGAGGTTCGATGTAAAAGGGCATACGGAGAAACTTAATTTCCCAAGATAACAGATCGGCGGAGTGCTTCTGTGGCAGGAGGGTCGAAAAGAGTGGTTAACCGGATAGGGAATTTCGTGGCTCAACCCGCGGAGAACGATCCCGAGTGCCCAACAGTTTGCAGTTCACTCCAATACTGTTCACTTTGCATCGACAAACTTGGATTTCTGAGCGGTGGGGCGGACTGAAGTCCGCCGCAGGCTGAAGCCCAATGTCACTTACTTTGGCAGAGACGGAATTCTGCATAATTCGTGGGGCGGCCAATCATGGCTGCAGCCGGCTTTTAGCCGGCTCTCTCGGATCACGAGCACTCGTAGATGGCCCGAAAAGCCACCTGCAGAACCTGACGTCGTGGAATTTGGGATGAGCCCGTTTTCGTGGCGCAGGCACTNNGCCGAGAAGAGTCTCGGCGCCGCAGACACGAGTGTCTGCGCCACATCAGGAGTTCTGACCTGGAAAGGCGGCCGCAGCCAAGATTGGCTATCCCACAACAAATGATAGGTGGCAATTACCGTCGCGGCTCGGAAAAGTCACATTGAAAGGCAAGCACTTACCGAGCCGCGACCGAGCACCCGTCGAAATAGTGCTTCCTGTTTTGGCCTTCACCTCAAGGAATCTCGCCGAAATGTCGATAGAGGAATCTGAGGGCTTGCCCTCGCGGAGTTGGCATGGTGTGTCCGGAGAACAGTGCGATCGAACGGGCCGGTCTGGTGGCGGCCGTGGACCAGGCTGCGGATGGCATTGTGATTACCGACACCACCGGCGCCGTTCAGTACGTAAATCCAGCTTTTACCGCGCTTACCGGATACACCAAAGAAGAAGTGGTGGGGCAAAACCCGCGCATCCTTAAATCGGGACAGATGCCGGCGGCGTTTTACGAGGAGCTTTGGCGCACCATCCGGTCGGGGCAGGTCTGGCATGGCGAGGTGATTAACCGGCGCAAGGATGGAAAACTGTATTGCGAGGAGATGCAAATCACTCCGGTGCACGGTTCGCAAGGCGAGATTGTCAGCTACATCGCCATCAAGCGGGATGTCACCCGGCGGTGGGCCGAGAACGAAGCGCAAGCCTTCCTGGCCGCGATTGTGGAGAACTCCGACGACGCGCTGATCGCCCTCACGCCGGCGGGCACCATACTGACCTGGAACCGTGGCGCGGAAGCAATGTTCGGATACGCCTCCGCGGACACCGTCGGCAAGCCTATGTCCATGCTGGCGCCGTCGGAACGGCAGCCCGCCCTGGTCAAACTTGCCGAGCAGTTACTGCGGGGCCATATGGTCTCGCATTACGATGGCCTGTGCCTGCACCGGGATGGACGGAGGATTCACGTCTGGGTTACCGGCTCCCTTATTAGAAACGCGGCCGGAGAAGCGACAGCCATTTCCATCTCCCTTCGTGACATCTCCGATCGCAAGCAGGCCGAAAAGGACCGCGCTCTGCTGGCATCCATCGTGGAATCGTCGGAAGACGCAATCTTTGCCGTGAAGCTGGATGGGACCGTGGTCAGTTGGAACCGGGGCGCGGAAGACCTTTGCGGCTACCGGAGCCGGGAGATCGTCGGGGAGAGCGTTACCGTTCTGGGGGCTGCTGGCCGCCTGGAAAGATTGAACCGGTATATCGAGGCTATCCGGCAGGGAAGTACCATCAGTTCTTTCGAAACCATTCTGCGAGTCAAAGATGGCCCCGAGATCGATGTGTCGATTTCCATTTCGCCGATCCGCGATTCGGACGGAGAGGTAGTGGGGGCTGCGGTTTTTGCGCACGACATCGGCAAGCGCCTCGAAGCCGAGCGGAAGCTGCGTGAAAGCGAAGAGCGGTTCCGCCAGGTTTTTGAGCACGCACCGGCCGGGGTGATGGTGGTCGGCGTGGATGGGCGGCTTCTTCAGGTGAACACGGCTCTTTGCCGGATGCTGGGGTACTCCGCCGAGGAACTGCTGGAAACCACCTGGGTGAAACTGACCCACCCCGACGATCTGGAGTTCTCCCGGCGTTGGGCAGAAGAGGCGATGCGGACCCCCGGTGCTGCCCCCGATGCGGAGAAACGGTACATTCACCGCAACGGAAATGTGGTATGGACACGGGTGCGGCTCTCGACGGTCCGGGACTCCGGCGGCGCCGCGGTGTATTTCGTGGCCCACGTGGAAGACGTGACGGAACGCAAACAGGCGGAAGAGGCGTTACGCGAGAGCGAAGAACGCTTCCGCATCATGGCCGACGGTTGCCCGGCGCCGATGTGGGTCACCGACGCCGCCGGCGGGAACGCGTTCGTCAACCGGGCTTACCGGGAGTTTTGCGGCATCGCCTCCGAAGAGGTGGAAGGCGCCCGGTGGCCATTGCTGGTCCACCCCGACGACGGGCTGGATTATTTCGAATCGTTCCAACGCGCGGTGCGCGAGCGCCAGCCATTCCATGCCGAAGTACGCATCCGGCGCGCGGATGGAGCATGGCGCTGGGTGGTCTCGGACGCGGCGCCGCGTTTCTCGGCGGGTGGCGAGTACTTAGGGCACGTAGGCCTTAGTCCAGATATCACCCGGCGCAAGCGGGCGGAGGAAGCGCTGTACGCGGTCGAAGCGCGGCACCGCATACTGGCTCAGGCTCTGGAAAGTGCCGATGAGTGCATCAGCATCACCGATTCCGAAAACCGAATCTTGCATGTCAACGCGGCATTTCTTCGGGTCTATGGCTATGGGGAGCACGAGCTGATCGGGCAGCCCATCCAAATTGTTCGCTCCGCGCGCACTCCCGAGGAAGTGCAAGGCAAGATACTTCCGGCCACGCTGGCGGGCAGTTGGAGCGGAGACTTATGGCATCGCTCCAAGGAGGGGCGGGAATTCCCGGTTTCGCTGGCCACTTCCGTGGTGTACGACGAGGAAGGGCGTGGGATCGCGCTGGTGGGGATCGCGCGCGACATCACCGAGCGGAACCGCGCCGAGCAGGCATTACAGTCGAGCGAGGAGAAATTCCGCCAGTTGGCGGAGAATATCCGCGAAGTTTTCTGGATGATGCCTCCGGCAGCCGACCAGATCCTCTATGTCAGCCCGGCGTACGAACAGGTATGGGACCGGACCTGCGAGAGTGTCTACCAGGACCCCGCGTCTTGGATGGACTCCATCCATCCCGATGACTTCGCCCGGGCGCATGCGTCATTCGCGAGACAAGTCCAGGGAGAAGCTCTCGATTCGGAATACCGCATCCGAACCCCCGGCGGGCAGGAGAAATGGATCCGCGACCGGGCGTTTCCCATTCGCAACCAAGCCGGCCAACTGACTCGCATAGTCGGAATCGCCGAAGAGATTACCGAACGGAAAAGTTACGAAGAAGAGTTGATTCAGGCCCGGGAAGACGCCGAGGCGGCCAACATGGCGAAGAGCCGCTTTCTGGCCAACATGAGCCACGAAATCCGCACGCCCATGAACGGCGTGATCGGAATGGTGCAACTGCTGCTCCAAACGGACCTCACCGCGCAGCAGCGGCGGTTTGCCGACGTGGTGCGGTCCAGCGGCCAGGCTCTGTTGTCCCTCATCGACAACATTCTGGACCTCTGCAAGATCGAGGCGAGTAAGATCGCTCTGGAAAAGTGCGCTTTCAACCCGCGCCAGACCATCGAAGACGTCGTCCAGCTTTTGGAAACCCAGGCCAAGACGAAGAGGTTGGATTTCGTTGCGCGCGTTTCGCCGGACATTCCGGCGCTTCTCAGCGGCGATCCGCACCGTTTGCGCCAGGTGTTGACTAATCTGGCCGCCAACGCCATCAAGTTTACGGAACGGGGACAAATCGTGCTGGAAGCGGCTCCGGAGAGCCAGGTTGACGGCCGGATTACGCTTGTTTTCCGCATCGCCGACACGGGGATCGGGATACGGCCGGACGAAATCGCGCGGATCTTTCAGCCATTTGCGCAGGCCGATGCATCCACCACGCGCAAATACGGCGGCACCGGCCTCGGGTTGAGCATCTGCAAGCAACTGGTCGAGATGATGGGAGGAGAGATCGGCGTCCGCAGTCAGGAAGACGTGGGTTCCACCTTCTGGTTCACGGCGGTTTTTGAGGCGGCCGCACCCGGTCCGGTCGAATCCGCCGTCGACCGCCGGGTGGATAGCCCCGGCGGGACCGGTGCCCGTGAGGGGCGCGTCCTGGTGGCGGAGGACAATCCCGTCAATCGGGAAGTGGTGCTGGCGCAACTGCACATGCTGGGATACGCGGCCAGCGCGGTGGAGAACGGCGCCGATGCCGTCAAGGCGGTGGAGAGCGGAGACTACGATCTGGTGCTGATGGACTGCCAAATGCCGGTGATGGACGGCTTTGAGGCGACGCTCCACATTCGCGGGTCGGATCGTCCGGAAATTCCGATTGTGGCGATTACCGCCGACGCCATGCCGGCCGACCGGGACCGGTGCCTGAAGGGCGGGATGAACGATTATCTGGCCAAGCCGGTGGAACTCCAGCGGCTCGCGGGAATGCTGGCCAAATGGCTTCCGGCCAGCCCCGGCCCGGTGGTGGCGCCAGCCCCCGCGGAGCACGCCGAAGAGCCGAGAATGGCTTGTGCTTTCAATAAGGAAGCTCTCCTGGGGCGGCTCATGGGAGACCGGCNNGCGGCGGCGGACAGCCCCGGTGTGCGTTCGCAGGCTCATGCGCTGAAGGGAGGGGCAGCCACGGTGGCGGCGGAAGAGCTGTCCGCGCTGGCCGCGGCGTTGGAACAGGCCGGGACCGCCGGCGAATGGGAGCGCTGCGCCGAGCTGCTTCCCCGTGCGGTGGTGGAATTCTACCGCTTCCGGAGCGCTCTGGAGAGCGCCGGCTGGGTATAGATCCAAATCTCAAAGGACCAACGATGATCACTCTGCAAGACGATTTGCAACAGAATTTTAGGGCCGAATGCGGGGAGCATCTGGCAATCATGGAGAAAAGCCTTCTGGCCCTCGATCTGGGCGGCGCGGCGGTTGACGGGGAACTCGTCAATAGCGTCCTGCGGGCGGCGCATTGGGTCAAAGGAGGAGCGGGGCTGTTCCACCTGCCGGAGGTGGTGGAACTAGCGCACCATATGGAGCGCGCCATGGAGATGATCCGCTCGCATGAGATGGTCCCCACGCCGGACCGGGTCAGCGTTCTGCTGCGAGCCACCGGCCGGCTGCGCGAGTTGATCGCCAACCCCGGCAAGAGCAACCGGGCCGACATCCCGGCAATCCTGGCCGCGCTCGCCGGGCTGTCCACCGGCGGCCAGGCGTCCGCCAGTCCGCGCCGCGGTACGGACCACCGGTTGCGGGCCCTCCTGGTGGAAGACGATTTCACCGGCCGGCTTCTGCTGCAGACCTTCCTGTCCCGCTACGGCGACTGTCATGTCGCCGTGAACGGCCGGGAAGCCGTGGAGGCGTTCCGCACAGCCCTGGAGCAAGGGCAGCCATACGACCTGATTTGCATGGACATCATGATGCCCGAAATGGATGGCCGCGAAGCGGTTCGCCAGGTGCGGGCGATGGAAGAGGCACAGGGTGTCCTGTCGACCAATGGCGCCAAGATCATCATGACGACGGCGGTGAACGAGGTCAAGGACGTGATCCGCTGTTTCCAGGATCTCTGCGACGCGTATCTGGTGAAGCCCATCGATCTGGCTCAATTGCTCGCGCATATGCGGTCGTACAAGCTGGTGGAGTGACGCAAGTATACGTGCCATACTTGTCACATGGCGCAACTGAATCTCTATGTGCCCGACGATCTGGCGGAACGGCTCAAGCGAGACGCCCGCGAGGCTCATCTGCCTCTCTCCCGGTATGTGCTTTCGTTGCTCTCGACTGTCCCCGAGGCCGGCTGGCCAGCGGGCTACTTTGAAACTGTCTGTGGCTTCCTGCGCGACAGCTTTCCGGAGCCGGAAGACCGCTTGCCGGAGGAGCCGTAAGTTTGCGCCTGCTCGACACCGATATCTGGATCGCCCTGGCGCATGCCCGGCCGAGCACGTTGGCGCGGTTGCGGTCGCTCGATCCGGCGCAAGTGGCCACCAGCAGCATTGTCCGCGCCGAACTGATGTTTGGAGCCCGCAAGAGCCAGCGGGTGGCCGAAAACCTGGAGGGATTTCGCCGTCTTTTGGAGCCGTTTGTCTCGCTGCCGTTCGACGATCTCGCAGCCGGGCATTACGGTCTCATCCGCGCCACCCTGGAGCGTGCGGGAACTTCCGTTGGGGCCAACGATCTCCTGATCGCTTCCATCGCCCTGGCGCACGATTGCCTGCTGGTGACGCGCAACAGCCGCGAATTCGAAGGTGTAGTGGGACTGCGGGTGGAAACCTGGCCGTAAACGCGGAAAGCTTGCACGTTTCACCTGAAAGATGCGTCACAATAGTGAAGACTCGATGCGATTCCTGGGACTCTTGCTGCTGACCGCCGGAGCCGCTTCGGCGGGCGAGTATGCCCTGCTGTCCAGCGGGGCGCGCATGCACGTGGACCGGCACGAGCTCGACGGTGCCCGTGTAAGGCTATATAACAGCACGGGTTACATCGAGATGCCGGCGAGTAACGTGACCGGGTTTGAGGTCGATGAGCCGCCTGCCTTGGCGCCCGCGCTCGTGCCCGAAGCACTGCCGCCACCGCCGGTAGTGGCGCCGCCCGCGCGATCGCCGGTGGAACTGGCCGACGNNCAGTTGGACGCGGTCTCCCCCAAGGGCGCCATCGGCCTGATGCAGTTGATGCCCGCGACGGCGCAGGATCTGGGCGTCGATCCGCACGATCCGGCCCAGAACGTGGACGCCGGAGTGCGCTATCTGCGCGATCTGCTGAATCGCTACGATGGCGGTTTGTGGCGCGCTCTGGCGGCATACAACGCCGGTCCGGGCGCGGTCGACAAGTACCATTGGGTGCCTCCCTACCAGGAGACCATCAACTACGTGAGCCGCATCGACAAGGCATTCAAGGCCGGCGAGGCCGCGGCCAATTCGGGGCAGCAGTAATCGGAGAAACTTGCAGAATTCGAAGAGACCGCTTGCTTGCGCGCGCGGCTCGGAAAGGCCACATTGAAAGGCAAGCACTTACCGAGCCGAGCCCGAGGGTACCCCGCGAGGGAGCGGTTTCGCCACCGAATTCTGCAATTCCTCATCAGTGCAGCGGGCTCTTCCCGGGAGCGAAAATCGCCACAAACTGCAGTCCATTGAAGGAAGCGTGCATGATGACGGCGGCCTTGGTCGAGCCCGTCCAATGGCGCATGCATCCGAAAGCCGCGCCGGCCACGGCCACGAGCAACGCCGAACGCCACGAATCGCCGTATTCGGAGTAATGCAGCCCGCCGAACAGAGCCGACGCTAGCGCGATCCCTCCGATTGCGCCCAGGGTGCGCTCCAGCAGAGGCTGCAGAAAGCCGCGAAATGCCAACTCCTCAAACAGCGGAGCGGCCGTGGTTCCGAAGATCGCCAGCAGGATGAGCGTGGCGCGGTCCTTCATCATTTCCACCAGCGGACCGGTGGTGGGCGGCGTGCGGATCAGCCCGGCAACCAGGCCCACCAGGATAGTCGTAGAGAAGCCGCAAACCACGCACCAGACTAAAGGGAGGCGCGTCCGGGTCCACCCCAACGACAGCCAGAAGGGGCGCTCGTACTGCACCCGGAAAATCAGCGCCAGGGCCCCAAAGAGCAAGGTGTAGCCGAGCAACATTTCGGGAACCGCTTCGATCCCCTGGACGGGGAAATGCACACGGCCAATCCACATCGCCAGGCGGACCAGCGCCCAGCCCAGAAACATACACGGCAGCGCCAGCCCGGCCAGCAGGCATACGTCGGCATATCCCCAGAACGGGACGCGCTCCGCCGCGGTTGACGAGGGCAGCGGCGGGATGAGCGGCTGCTCCTCGCTCATGAATCCTGCTCGATCAAGGCGGCTGCCAGCAGCGGAATCATGAGCTCGTGGTGCCCGGTAATGGCATAGCCCTGTCCTCCGGCGCCGCCGGCATGCGGCCGATGGACTACATTCGCCAGGGGCCGATAGTGCTGCAGGAAGTC
Organism: Bryobacterales bacterium; assembly: GCA_003164075.1. The sequence goes on from PLRZ01000607.1 coordinate 8,547, forward strand.
GAGGTTGACGGTGGTGAACCCGGCCAGCGGACGGCCCAGATTGCGGACCGCGGAAACGGCCTTCAAAAAGACTTCCGGCAACACCACGGCGGACCCCACATTCAAATAGACGCCGCCATCGTGCAGATCGGCCACCAGGGACGCAAACAGGCGGAAATCGCGATGCGATGTGCTGCCGATAGCGGCCGCGTCGGCTGCCGGATGGGTGTGCGGCGTGTCGGTGCCGATGGCCACGTGCACGGTTACCGGCGTGGCATGACGGTAAGCTTGCGCCAACAGGCTATGGCAGGCCGGACCATCGATCTTGCCGGCCAGCCATTTTCCCAAAGCCTCACCCATGCCCACTCCTGCGCGGTTGCCTTCCACGATGGCGCGGTTCATATCGCGCCCGGTCTCTTCGGCGGCGCCGAAGCGGCCATCGGGCAGCACCGCCTCCACATCTTCGCTGGTGTGGCCGGCCAGGGCAATCTCGAAATCGTGGATGGAGGATGCGCCGTTGAGCGCGAATGACGTGGCATAGCCGCGCTCCATCAGGTCGATCAACACCGGCGCCAGACCGCACTTGATCACATGGCCGCCCAGTCCCCAAACGATGGCGCGCGCCCTCGCGCGCGCCGCCGCGATGGCATCCACCACGGCGCGAAAGGAATCGCCGGCCAGGATGTGCGGCAGGCTGTCTAGCAATCCCGCTACTCCCGACCCTTTGCGGTAAACCGTGGCGAAGTCCGCGATCTTCACCTTGCCGCCGCGCTCCTCAAGACCTACCGTTCGTAGGCCGGAGAAGTCCAGGGGCCGCTGGGAATAGATGCTCATGCGGCCACTCCGCGGACCTGCACTTTGAGTAGCGCCTCGACGGATGAACGGCGAATAAACTTCACCTGATGTGGCGCAGACACTCTTCCCGGCGCTCCGAGACGGTGGATACCGCTCTCCAAGAGGGTCGAGATGAGTCTCCGGGTGGTCCGGGAAAATGGGTCGAGCCGTTTCTTGCCCGGTGGGGCAGGCGCCACAAGAACGGGCTCACCGCAAATTCCACGACGCCAGGAGTTCCGAGACTCATCCCGGCGCACCGGGACGTTGGATACCGCTATCGAAGAGAACCGAGAAGAGTCTCCGACCTCCCGATGCCGTGGAATGAGAGTGATCTTTTCGAGTCCGGGCAAAGACATGATTGGCCACGGATGAACACGGATGAACACGGATAAAAAGGCCAAAAAGGAAGGGTTTTTCTTATCTGTGTTCATCTGTGTTCATCCGTGGCTAAACTTGTTTGTGCGGAGCCGCGACATCAAAGGAATTGCCGCTCATGCCGCCGCCGCTCCGCCGCCCAGCACCTTGCGCAGCGCCTCGGCAGTATAACTCTTTTTCGACCGGCAGACCTGCTCGGGCGTGCCGGCCACCACTACGCGCCCACCATACTCGCCGCCGTCCGGACCCAGGTCGATAATCCAGTCGGCGGTCTTCATGACGTCCAGATTGTGCTCGATCACCACCACCGTATTGCCCAGGTCCACCAGGCGCTGCAAGACGTCCAGCAGCTTGCGCACGTCGTCGAAATGCAGGCCGGTGGTGGGCTCGTCCAGCAAATAAAAGGTNNCCGCCCGAAAGAGTGGTGGACGATTGGCCCAGGTGCACGTAGCCCAGGCCCACATCGAGCAGCGTCTGCAGCTTGCCGCGGATCTGCGGGAAGTTTTCCATCAGCGGCAGAGCTTCCTCCACGGTGGCATTCAGCATGTCGGCGATGGAGTATCCTTTGAACTTCACCTGCAGGGTTTCGCGATTGTAGCGGCGCGCGCGGCAGACGTCGCAGGTGACGTAGACGTCCGGCAGGAAATTCATTTCGATGCGCTTGAGACCGTCGCCCTGGCAGGCTTCGCAGCGGCCGCCTTTGACGTTGAAACTGAAACGTCCCGCTTTGTAGCCGCGTTCGCGCGATTCCGGCAGCATGGCGTACAGATCGCGAATCAGCGTAAAAAGCCCGGTATAGGTGGCGGGATTCGACCGCGGCGTGCGCCCGATGGCCGCCTGGTCGATGCGAATTACCTTGTCGATGAGCTCGATGCCCTCAATGGATTGGTGCGCGCCGGGCTCTTCGTGCGAGCCGTAGATCTCCTTGGCCAGGCTGCGATAGAGAATCTCATTCACGAGGGTGGATTTGCCGCTGCCCGAAACGCCGGTCACCACGGTGAGCAACCCCAGAGGGATCTCCACGCTGATGTCTTTGAGGTTGTGTTGGGTGGCGCCGCGGATGATGAGCTTCTTGTNNACTCCCGCGGCTACCAGGTGGCCGCCCAGACGGCCGGCGCCGGGGCCGAGATCGATGACGTAATCGGCGCGCTCGATGGTTTCGGCGTCATGCTCCACTACCAGCACGGTGTTTCCCATGTCGCGCAGTTGCGTCAGGGTTTCGAGCAGCCGCCCGTTGTCCCGCGGGTGCAGCCCGATGGAGGGCTCGTCGAGCACGTAGAGCACGCCGCGCAGTTTGGAGCCGATCTGCGTGGCCAGGCGGATGCGCTGCGCCTCGCCGCCGGAGAGCGTCGCGGCGGAGCGCTCCAGGCTCAGGTAATCCAACCCCACGGCCGAGAGAAACTCCAGGCGCCGGCGGATTTCGTCCAAAACGCGCCCGGCGATTTGCGTTTCCCGGTCGTTGAACGTCCAGTTGCGCACCGTCACCAGGGCGCGCGCCACGGGCAGGGAAGTGAACTCCGCGATGGAGAAATTCTTCACCCGCACCGACAGGCTGGCGGGCCGCAGCCGCTTGCCTTTGCAGGCGGCGCAATCCCGCGGCGACATGTAATCGGTGAGCCATTCTTTATAGGCCTCCGAAGATTCCTTGTAGACCCCGGCGAGGATGGCCAGGATTCCGGGGAAGCCGTTGCCGCCATCGAGCAGCAGGCCGCGGGTTTTGAGCGGCAATTCCTCGAAGGGCTTTTTGAGATTGATGCGCGACTTTTTGGCGAATTCTTCCACCTTCTGCTGCATCCCCCAGGAGCCCGCGCCGGGGCCCAGGCCGCCATCGAGAAGCGGCTTGGCGGCGTCCACAATCACCTTCGCCGGGTCGAAATCCCAGGTGCTGCCCAGGCCGTGGCACTCCTCGCAAGCGCCGTACGGGCTGTTGAAGGAGAACGACCGCGGTTCCAGTTGGGGAATACTGGCGCCGCATTCCGTGCAGGCCAGCTTTTGCGAATACAGCCGCTCCTCACCGTTGACCACGGCGATGAGCACCAGCCCGTCGGCCAGCCGCGTGGCGGTCTCGATGGAAGCCTCCAGGCGTTTTTCGATGCCGGGCTTGACCAACAGCCGGTCCACTACCACTTCGATGCTGTGGTTCTTGCGTTTGTCGAGCGCGAAGTCTTCGCTGAGCGACCGCAGCACGCCATCCACGCGGGCGCGTTCGAAGCCCTGGCGCAGGAGCTTCTCCAGGTCCTTTTTATACTCGCCCTTGCGGCCGCGGACCACCGGAGCCATCACCATGATGCGGTCCTCGGGCCTGAGCGCCAGCACGTGGTGGAGAATCTGCTCGGTGGTCTGGCGCGAGATTTCGTTGCCGCAAATGGGGCAATGCGGCACGCCGATGGAAGAGTACAGCAGCCGCAGATAGTCGTAGATCTCGGTGATGGTGCCCACCGT
>PLRZ01000259.1 GCA_003164075.1 Bryobacterales bacterium
ATCATGTATTGCGGCTCCATGCGCAGCGAGGAATACGCTACGTGGCTGGCGGACATGCAAACCGGCACCAGTAGATTGGTTGCCTCCGTGCGCTTCGGCAGGAGTACGCGATACGGGATCTGGTACGGCTCCACGGCCACCTGCACGTCGCCTTCGTTCTGCGCCAGCCCATCGGAGGTGGCCACGCGCTCGACATTGTGCGAGTCGATGTTGTAAGAGCCCATACCGATGGGGTCGGGCTTCAGGAGAGCGGTCTGCAGATCGGCCTGCGTCATGACGAAGCCGCCCACCATGCGGCGCGCTTCGCGAACGTAAAGTTGACCGGGCCAGTTTCCCGTATCGGCGAATTCGTCCTTCGCCAGGCCCCAACCGTTCACCTCGCTTTGCAACGGCTGCGGCACGCGGGGATCGTGCGCCAGGAACCAGAAGAACCCTTGCGTGTAAGCTACGTGCGCCTGCTGAATAGCGGCCCGCTCCCGGTAGGACGCAGTCGGATATTTCCAACTGGCTCCCAGGTAGTCGGTGGAGAACGGCCCATTATTATTGCAATCGGCCTTTCGGTTGGGAATCGGCACGATGTTCGCAAAGTCCCTCAGGGCCGGCGGGCGGTCCGGCTTCCCGGCCATCGCGGAGAGCAGCCGGGCCAGCAGTTCATACCGGTGCGCATCGTAGCCCGGCGGCTCGGGGAAGGGAACCTGGTTGTTCGGGTCGTCGGAGAGGATCAGCCGGAAGTTGTAGCTTTCCACCTTGCGGTCGGCCGATCCCGGCGCCGCCAGTGGGGCCTCCTGGACCTCCGGCAAGAGCTTGCCCTGCTCCTCGCTAGCGCGGATCGGCAGAGAAAACTGGTGTTTGGGCGTCTTTTCCAGCACCCCGGCGAGGCTCTCGCGATACTCGGAGACGCCCTCGCGGCCCCACGTGAAACTCACGCCCGCCTGGGCCAGTAAATCGCCCTCATAGGTGCAATCCGCGAAAATGCGGGCGCGGTACACGCTGCCATCTTCCATGCCGAGGGAGACCAGCCGTTGGCCTTCTTTGCCCACGCCGTTTGGCTCCCGCAAGCGCTTCTCGAAAAGGACTTCCACGCCCGCCGCGGATAGCCATTCGCGAAAGACCTGCTCGCCGATGTGCGGCTCGTAGTACCACGCGGCATCCTGCGCGTAGCGGGCCATCTCGTACTTCCTCCCCACTCGCCGGTAGAACTCCAGCGCGTCGCCGCCGATAACTTGTTTCTTGCCGTAGTCCGTTGCGGACAAGCCTCCGGTGGCCATGCCGCCAACGTGGCGCCCCGGTTCGAGGAGGACGACTTTGAGTCCCTCCCGCGCCGCCGCTATCGCGGTGATCGCGCCGCTGGCCGTGGCGCCGTATACCGCCAGATCGTAAACGGGGGGCTGAGGCGTGGCGCACAAGACGGGCGCCAACGCCAGGATGGGAAACCACCTACGAAGTTCACGCATCGTTCGGACGTTATTATAGCTGTCAGCGAGCGGCGATCTTTGTCAGACCTGGGATGACTCCCCGAGGTGGGGCAGGCGGTGCTCGCCTGCCCTCGATTCTGTTTGGGCAGCCGGCCCCGTTCAGCGCGGGCCGACCGGCAGGCGAGCACCGCCTGCCCCACCTCGGAAGCTCTCGCCATTGTCCCAGGCCACCCGGCCCCGGCTCTCTGGAACGCCCGGCGAACCTCTGTGGTCAAAACTACTCCGCGTTGAATTCGAAGACGTCGGTATTGGTCCGCACCACCAGGCGGCCGCTGCCGAGCGGCTTGCCGTCAGTGGGGAAGAAAACTGCGCCGTCGGTGGAATCGCCGACGGCCAGTTTCGTCTGCACGAGCGCCAGCGCGCTGGCTAACAAAGATGTCGTGATCTTGTTGCCGGTCGCCGCAATGGCCGCCTGGCGCCGCGATTCGTACCCGTTGAGCGATTTCAGATGGGGATTGCCGAAAATCCCGCTCTCGTACGTGGTGACCAGCTTGATGGCGTCGTTTCCATTGGCTTTTTGGCGGAGCATGTCGATCACGGTTTTGGCCGAAACGGCACGGACTTTTTGCCCGTCGGCCCGCTCGAACGTGAAATCTTCCGGCCGCATGACGTAGGGGCCTTGCGAACCGTTGGATATGGCCACTTGCACAATGGCGTACTGGTGCAGCGCACCCGGGAGGTGCGTGAACATCACGGTTATACCGGAGCGGGTGAGTGTCTGGTAGGTTAATCCGTTGGACTGGACCTCAATGACTTGGGCCCGGACGCAGGGGCACAGCAATACCAGCGCCAGACCGACTGCCCCGAGAAGCCGCTTCATGAGACCATATTACGATAAGTACAATCGCGGAGTTTGGGTCAAGAATGCCAAGTCAACACGCCAGCCAGTTTGGACTCGAGAATCACGGGATTCGCCACATCAATGTGGCCTATTGGAACCTGGGTACCGCCCAGCTTGTGGAGCACGCCATCCAGCGCCGCGAAGGGAACCTTTCCGACGGCGGCTCGCTGGTGGTTCGTACCGGACAGTTCACTGGCCGCTCGCCCAAAGACAAGTTCATTGTCCGCGATGAGATCACAGACTCCACCGTGCATTGGGGGGCGGTAAACCAACCTATGCCGGAAGCGCACTTCGACCGCCTGTATGCCCGCATGCAGTCGTTCTGGCACGGGCGTGACGTTTTCGTGCAGGATTGCTTTGTGGGCGCCGACGCGGCCTACACGCTGCCGCTTCGAGTGATCAGCCAATATGCCTGGCACAGCCTGTTCGCGCGGCAGTTGTTCATCCGCCCCGGTTCGCAGGATGGCGGCGAACACCGGCCGGAGTTCACCATCCTCTTCGCACCCGATTTCCAGGCCGACCCGGAGCGGGAGGGCACCCATTCGGAAACCTGCATCGTGATCAGTTTCAAGAAGAAGGTGGTGCTCATCTGCGGCACGCAATATGCCGGAGAGATGAAGAAATCGGCCTTCACGATCATGAACTACCTGCTGCCGGAACGCGGGGTGTTCCCCATGCACTGCTCGGCCAACCGCGGCGAGGCGGGCGATGTGGCGCTGTTCTTCGGACTCTCGGGCACGGGAAAAACTACCCTCTCCGCCGACCCGCTGCGGCGCTTGATCGGCGACGATGAGCACGGCTGGAGCGACCAGGGAGTCTTCAATTTCGAAGGTGGCTGCTATGCCAAGTGCATCCGGCTTTCCCGGGAACTGGAACCGCAGATCTGGAACGCCATCCGTTTCGGCACGGTCCTGGAAAACGTGGAGATGGATCCGGATTCCCGGCTGCTCGATTTCAATTCCGAGGAGGTCACCGAGAACACCCGCGCGGCCTATCCGCTGGAGTTCATCGACAACGCCCTGATTCCCAGCGTGGGTGGGACACCCGCCAACGTGATTTTCCTCACTGCCGATGCCTTCGGGGTGCTGCCGCCGATTTCGCGGTTGACGCCCGAGCAGGCCATGTATCATTTCCTGAGCGGCTACACCGCCAAAGTGGCCGGCACGGAGCGCGGTTTGGGCAAGGAACCGCAAGCCACCTTCAGCGCCTGCTTCGGAGCACCGTTCCTGCCGCGTCCCGCGTCGGCCTACGCGTCGCTCTTAGGCGAAAGGCTGCGGCGCAGTGGAGCGGCCTGTTGGCTGGTGAATACCGGATGGGCTGGCGGTCCGTATGGAGTGGGCGAGCGAATGAAACTTCGGTATACCCGCGCCATGTTGAGTGCCGCGCTGGCAGGCGAGTTGAAAAATGTCGCCATGTTGACGCACCCGGTATTCAAAGTGTCCGTACCGGAGTCTTGCCCCGGTGTACCGGCCCAATTCCTGGATGCCCGGGGGACGTGGCCGGATAAGGCCGAGTACGACAAAGCGGCGCGCGACTTGAGCGGCCGTTTCAACAGGAACTTCGAGAAGTTTCACGCCGCGAACCGGGAGATTGCCGGCGCCGCGCCGGTGGGCGGGTAACGGCGTGCCCAGCGCGGCCGTCTAGGGAATGATAAGGTCAGAACTCCTGATGTCGCCCNNTGGCGAGAGCTTCGCAGGTGGGGCGGGCGGTGCTCGCCTGCACCACCTGCGGGCTCACTGCAAATTCCACGACATCAGGAGTTCTGAAGGTATGCGGCTACGCTTCCATGTTGCCCTGATTACCGCTTGCCTGAGCGTTGCGGCCCAGGGCCGCGGTCCGGTAAGCGGCCTGGTGGCGTAAGTGCGGTCGGAACTGCGCCGCAATCGCAGCGATGGCCAAGTGGAGTCCTTCAATGGCTTGACCGGCGCCGCATCAAAGGACAGGGCAGGGACTTGGAAGATATCGGCATGGCGATCACTTTGACGGCCAACTCGGGAAATCGTTTGATTGATTCGTTCGGTTGGGACGCCCGGCGTTTCGGGCATGATGGGCCGCCCCAATACGCGGCCCTGCGGAACGTTCTATCGTTCCATGACGCGGTAGTATGATGGCGGAATATGAGACCTACATGGTTGCTGGCGAGTATCTTGTGCGCTTCGTTCTGCTGGGCACAGGCGGCGAACCAGAGCGGGATCGCGCATATCGCGTTCCGGGTGGCCGACCTGGAAGCCGCTCGCGGGTTCTACAACAAGCTGGGGTTCGAGCAGTTTTTTGAAATGAAACAGGGGGACCGGACCACGGAAGCCTTCCTCAAAATCAACGACCGTCAGTTCATCGAGCTGTACCCGCGGACCGACCCGCAGCAGCCCCTCGGGCTGATGCACGTGTGCTACGAATCGGGCAACCTGGAGGCGCTCCATGCGGAGTACGTGGCGCGCGGCCTCACGGTTTCCGATGTACGGAAGGCCGGGGCCGGCAACATGCTCCTGACGATGAAGGACCCCGAGGGCCAGACGATCGAGTATACGCAGTATATGCCCGGATCGCGGCATTTCGAGGATCGCGGCAAGCACCTGGGGGCCGGGCGCGTGGCGCAAATGCTCCTGGGCGCCACGACGTTGGCGCACGACGCGGCGGCCATGCGGACTTTC
>PLRZ01000627.1 GCA_003164075.1 Bryobacterales bacterium
CACTCAGCACCAAATTGCCCTCCGCGTCGACGCGGGCACGGGCGCCGTCGATCCGCCAGGCGATGCGGCTGGGGTCGGCGCCGGGGGCAACCACGAAATCGTACTCCAACTGGCGCTGATTCCCGTAAAAGACCAGATCCACGCCGGGGTAGATCTGGGGATAGCTGACCTTGCCATAGGTCGGGATGCCGGAGCGCCAGTTCTTCGGGTCGTTGCCGATGAAGTAGTTCACCACGCCGGGCTGCGGGGCCAGTCCTACTGCGTTGGCCTTGGGATTTGCCCCGATCAAGCTCATGCGCAGGGTGTCTACGGACGCGGCTGCGGGCGTGTGCCCCGTCGCCGCGGCCGGTGCCGGCTGTTGCCGCTCCAGGTTGAGGACCACCTTGCCCGGAGTAAGGAAGAGCGCGTAGCCGGAGCCGCGAGAGAGAAACTGAACCGTGGAGGTCAACTGCCCCTGGTTCGGCTCGAAGCTCAATGGCACGCTCATGAGCTTCGCCTCGGGGCGGTTCCCGGACAGCGAGAGAGAGCGCGGGTTTTCCGCCCGAACGACGGGCGCTCCGGGACCGGCCTGCCGCTTGCCATCTTGCGAGGCCGCCGAGGCGCGCGGCCAGCCAGAACCAAAGGAGATCGAAATTATCGCAAGCGCCGTTACTGCCCGAAGCGCACGCGCCTGGAGTGCCACCGAAGACCGTTCGCTTGTCATGCTCGTTGTTCCTTTCTGCCCTTCCCGAATGACGCGGGAGTTCATTAGCCCGGATTACCGTTTTGGCTTCCTGGCCACCATCAAGCATACCTCCAACCATATAATCGGAGCTGTTTCTCTCGGTTCTCCCCTACAAACGGGCCGGCCTCGCGCAGCCTTCCTGGTCCGTGTTCAGCCAAGCGTCGGTGTCAATCGGTAGGCGGCTGTGACGATTTGCCCCGTGAAGTTCCATCCTCGTCGATATGAGAGTTTAACCTGCTATTATCCAAATAAGAAAAACACTTCGCGTGCGACTATTACCTCTTCTTTGCCTGGCCGCCACTTGCATAAGCGCCGCCGGCCAACCCAATTTCAGCGGCGCCTGGAAGCTGGACGGCACTGATCCTCCCGAAATCTACATCGTCGAACAGAGCCAGACGCAGCTCCGCATCGTCATGTTCGTGGACAATGCGGCTGGCAGGCGGATACTGGACGTCAAAGGGCCCATCGACGGCCAGGTGCATTCGCAAACCGTCAACGGCGCTCCTTGGTTCCTCACCGCCCGATGGGATGGGGACACGCTGTACTGGGAGACCTGGCTCAATTCCCCCAACGGAGTGCTGCACAACTGGCGACTCATGCAACTGTCGGCGGATGGCAAAGCGATTACCGCGCGCCGGACCAGAGCCGCACCCGGCCCGGAGGAAACCTGGACGGAGAAATGGGAAAGACAGGACCCTCCCGTCACCGCATCTCACCCTACCGCTTTCGCAGCCCGCGAGATGGTGAACGCTCCTCGTGCGGACCGGACCGGAATGGATGGCGCCTTGGCACGCGGCGCCTTAGCAGCCGCTTTCAACGATCTGCCGCAGCTCGAGCGCGAGCTCCTGCCCCTTATCCGCGAGAATCCGAAGGCTCCCCAGGCGGAGTCGGCGCGCACGCTCCTGGAGGCCGTATACGAGCGCAATGGGCAGGTGCGACAAGCTCTGAAATACTGCGACGGCGGGAGGTGCGCCTTTCTCGAAAAACTCAGCAGTTATCCGGAGCCATCCGTAGCTCACCGCGGCTATGCCAGCGTTCAGGCCGCGCCCGGCCATAACGGGGAGCTGATGCTGCCGGTGTCGGTCGCTGCCAAGGACGCCGCCTACCAGGTGGATACGGGGTCGAACATGTCGCTGCTCCGATTGTCGGAAGCCAGCCGGCTGGGACTCAAGCTGGAGCCTGTTGCCAGGCAGATCACGGAGGTGACTGGAGTCGACTACGAGGCGCACCTGGCAATCGTTCCGACGCTCTCCGTCGGGGCCATGCGCCTGGAGAATGTGCCCTTCTGGGTTGTGGAAGACGGCCTGCTCAGCGATGTGCCGGGTCTTCTGGGCATCGACGTGCTGCTGCTCTTTCGGACTATTCGCTGGAATCCCGGCGGTGTGGTCGAGGTGGGCTTTCCTCCGCAGGCGAAGAACATTGCTCAGGCCAGCCTCTACTTCGAGGGCGACTATCCCATCGCTGAGGTTTCGTCAAACGGCCAAAACGGGCTGAGCTTCTATCTGGACACAGGATTCAACGACACGCACTTGTACGTCCCTTTTGCGGTTCGCTTTCTGGATCTGATGGCCGCAAAGGGCCGGCAGACGAACTATCGGATACACGGACAGGCTGGACACAGCACTCTTCGGGATGTGGTCGTTCCCGAAGTGGCTGTGCGAATCGGCGGCTTGGACACGACCCTTCGCGATGCAGACATACTTCTGGAAAAGGCGCCCAATACCAGCGAATGGCATTATGGGCGCATTGGAATCGACGTCCTCAACCAGGCGCAGACGGTCACGCTGGACCTTCAAGCCATGCAGCTCACGCTCATGGGGCAGCTTCGTAAGCAGCGCGGCGGATCGACGCAGTTTCGCTACCGACTCGCGACCAGGTTTCATGATCTCTTTATTGAACTCCTTCTCGTCCTTGGTGTATTTCTCGCTCTTGCCTTTCTTCGATCCCGTTTGTGATTTGCAGTCTGATCCGGCCCTGATATCTGACCGCCTGAAACATGAGTCCGACTGAGGCACACAACTAAGCCGCTTGCGCGGCGGACGCTTCGCGTGGCGGACAGGTGCGGCCGAAGTTTCAAAGCGGTAACATCGAGAGGCACTCTGGGTTACACTGGAGCCGCGTACCATGGAGGCCTTCCGTCAGCCATGCAGAGGCTAGTCTGGGAGGAACTGAATAGCTATGAACTCTTCACAAGGTTCGACCAGCCGTCGTGAATTCATCGTGGCCACTGGTAAATCGGCTGCATTTTCGGCTTTGGCCACCGTTGCGCTTCCCCCCGTCCACGCAGCGGGCAGCGACCTGATCCGGATAGCGCTTATCGGCTGTGGGGGGCGCGGCGGCGGCGCAGCGGCGAACGCACTATCCGTCAAGCGCGGTCCCGTCAAACTCGTCGCTATGGCGGACCTGTTCCCGGAACGCCTTGCCAGCGACCTGAATAAGTTAAAGCAGAATTTCCCGAGTCAGGTCGACGTACCGCAGGATCGCCAGTTTCTCGGCTTCGACGCCTACCAGAAGGCGATGGATTGTTTGAAGCCGGGCGATATCGCCATTTTCGCAACTCCTCCGGCGTTTCGCTGGGTGCACTTCACCTACGCTATCCGGAAGGGCTTGAATGTCTTTATGGAAAAACCCCTCACCGCCGACGGCCCAACCAGCAAGCGCATGTTCGCGCTCGCCCAGGAGGCCTCAGCCAAGAACCTCAAGGTGGGGGTAGGTCTCATGTCGCGTCACAGCCGGGCGATGCAGGAACTGGCTGACCGTGTCCATAACGGGGAGATCGGCGAGATCGTTCTGCAGCGTGGTTACCGCATGCATGGCCCCGGCGGATATTTCCTCTCCTTGCCGAAACCGCCTGGTATCACCGACCTGCTCTACCAGGTGAAGCGCTTCCACAGCTTCGTCTGGGCGAGCGGAGGCTGCTACAACGATTTTTATATCCACCTTATCGATCATCTGGGATGGATGAAGAACCAATGGCCGGTAAAGGCGCAGGCGTTGGGCGGCCGGCATTACAAGGTCAGTCCCGAAGGAGTTGCCTACGTGGATCAGAATTTTGACGTCTATTCGGTGGAATACACATATTCGGATGGCGCCAGGTTCTTCTTTGACGGCCGCTGCATGAACGGATGCGAGGAGATCTACACGAGCTGCCTGCACGGCACCAAGGGCATGGGGATCGTTTCCAAGAGCGGCGATTGCGGGCTGCCATCGAGCCTGTACAAGAGTCAGACGGCGA
>PLRZ01000195.1 GCA_003164075.1 Bryobacterales bacterium
TTCCGGGCAGCAGGCTCTGCTGGATAGTCCGCGCCAGTTGCAGTTCTTCCTCCATCTGCTGCTTGGCCCGCTCTTCCACCAGCAGCCGCGCGTTTTCGAGCACCGTGGAGGCCTCGATCGCCAAGGTCTGCAGCAGTTCCCGATTGCCGCCGGTCAGGTCGGCCGCCGTCAAGCGGGAATCCATGTACAACACGCCGACGGTCTCGCCGCCCGTTGCCAGTATGCTGGTGGAATCGCCTTGTCCCGTGCGGATGCGGACCAGCGGAACGCAAATCACGCTGCGCAGTTCCAGGTCGGCGACGCTGTTCTGCGGCCGTGTCTCGTCCCCGCCCAGCGGGTCGAAATTCATGGAGAGGAGTTCGCGCCGGTGTTGCAGGGCGCGGTGGAGCACCTCGCGGGGCACGCGCAAGTCGCTGTCGCGCAGATGATGGCCGTGCTTGTGGCGCGCCACGCGCGTCTCCAGGCCCGCTCCGGAACGCAGCATCAGAAAGCCCCGCTCCGCGCCCGTGATGGTCAGCGCCGTATCCACCACCGAGGCCAGCACATCGTCCACCGAAAATGAGCTTTGCAGCGTGCGGGCCAGGTCGAGGATGGCGCGCAGCTTGCCCAGGTTGCCGCCCACGGCGTGCGCCGAGGCAGCAGTATCGCCCACGCCCATCTGCTCCACCAGGCGCTTCAACTCNNTGGCGGCTGCCGCAATCTTCGAGGACGTATTCCCCGTGCTCCGTCAAAATGCGCGCGTGGGTGCGCGACGCGCGGCTGTCGCGAATAATCAGGTCGCTCTCCGGCTGCCGCCCGATGCGAAAAGGAAGGGGCTCGATACGCGCGCGCGTACGGTGGCCGTTGGGGTCCACCACCATGAGCGATGCTGGAGGAGCGGCGGGGGTGGCGGCAGCGGTCAAGGGTTCCACCTCTATGCGCGCCGCGACCTCGTTTTCCTCGCGGGCGGTTTGACCGGCTCCGGCGGCTGGCTGCGGATGGCTTCCACCTCGCGCGCCCGCAACGTCTGGCAATGGGCGCAATACCCGCCCACCTCGGTGCGCGCCAGCAGGACCTGGAAGCCGAAATGGCTTTCGATCTGCTTCCTCAGCCGCTGCAGCGGTTCACCGAAAAACTCTTCCACCTTGCCGCAGCGCAGGCAGATGACGTGCGCGTGCTCCTGCTTGAGGCGGGTTTCGTAATAGTGCTGATCGCCCCCATAATGCATCAGGTCCAGCTCATCCACCAGGCCGCCGGCCTTCAGCATTTTCAGGGTGCGGTACACGGTTACGCGGTTCAGCTTGGGATCTTTCTCCTTGGCCAACTGGAAGAGCCGTTCGGCATCCAGATGTGCGCCGGTCTTGTCGATCAGTTCGAGCAGAATCTGCCGCTGCCGCGTCAGGCGGACACCCCGCTCTTTCAGTGATCCTTCAATCGATTCGCCGGGCATAAGTAAGGACCTCTCAATTCTAACAGGGTCGGAGAAGATCATTTACAGCGGGCACCCCCTGTCTGCGGCGCGAACCATTCCTTGTACCGCGCCATGGCGAGAGATCCGGAGNNCCGGAGATTCCACGACATCGGGAGTTCGGAGTCTCGACGCGGCCGACAATGAGTGCCTGCGCCACTACCTCGCACGCAAGCCCGGCATGCCACCGGGGAGAGGCGCCCCTTGTCTGTTACAATTTCTCTGCATGTTCCGCAAGGTATTGATTGCCAATCGCGGCGAGATCGCCGTCCGCGTCATCCGCACGTTGCGCGAGATGGGTATCGCCAGTGTGGCCGTCTATTCCGACGCCGATCGCATTTCCCGGCACGTCCGCATGGCCGACGAAGCCGAACATATCGGCCCGTCGCCCTCCGCGGAAAGCTACCTGGTAACCGAAAAGGTCCTCGACGCCGCCCGCAAGCATGGCGCCGAGGCCATCCATCCGGGTTACGGATTCCTCAGCGAGAATGCCGATTTCGCCGCCGCGTGCGAAGACGCCGGCATGGTGTTCATCGGCCCCTCGTCGGAGTCCATCCGCCGCATGGGGTCCAAAACCGCCGCCCGCCAGACCGCCATTGCCGCCGGCGCGCCCGTGGTTCCCGGGACCAGCCACGGCGTCAACCTTGAAGAAGCCCGCGCCTTCGCCGCCACCAACGGCTACCCCATCCTTTTAAAAGCGGTGGCCGGCGGAGGTGGAAAAGGCATGCGCCGCGTGGACCGGGATGCCGACCTGGAGTCCGCCCTGCGCGATGCCGCCAGCGAAGCGGGCCGCGCCTTCCGCAATCCCGACGTCTACGTGGAGCGCCTGATCGAGCACGGCCGGCACATCGAGATTCAGCTTCTGGGCGACCAACACGGCAACATGGTCTACCTCGGAGAGCGCGAATGCTCCCTGCAGCGCCGTCACCAGAAGGTGATGGAGGAGTGTCCTTCGCCGCTGGTGGCGCAGCATCCCGAAATGCGTCAGGCCATGGGCGAAGCGGCCATCCGCGCTGCCCGCGCCGCCAACTATTACAACGCCGGAACGGTGGAGTTCCTGGTGGACCGCGACCGGCGCTACTACTTCCTGGAGATGAACACGCGGCTCCAGGTGGAGCACCCCGTCACCGAACTGGTCACCGGGCTCGACCTGGTGAAACTGCAGGTCGAGATCGCCGCCGGCGCCCGCTTGCCATTCACCCAGGAGCAAGTGGCCATGCGCGGATGGGCCTTGGAGTGCCGCATCTACGCGGAGGACCCCTACAACAGTTTCCTTCCCTATCCCGGCAAGCTGACCCGCCTCACCCGCCCGCTCGGTCCCGGCATTCGCATCGATGGCTGTGTCTATGAAGGCTGGACCGTCCCCATGGAATACGATCCGTTGCTGGCCAAGCTGGCCGTCTGGGCGGCCAACCGCGAGGATGCCACGGCGCGCATGGTTCGCGCCCTGCGGGAGTACGATGTCGGCGGAATCCGCACCAATGTCGGATTCTTTCGCCAGATACTGGAAGACGCCGAATTTCGCCGGGGGAATCTGCACACCGGCTTCATCGACGAATTCTTCACCCGCCACAAATCTCCCCAGGCGCCGCCCGATTTGCCGGCCGTCGCGGCGCTGGTGGCGGCGCTGCACACGCTGACGCGCAATGGTGGCGGCGAAGCCAGGCATGCGCCGGCGTCGAGCGCGTGGAAGGAAACCGGCAGGAGCGGCATGCTGCGATGAAATTGACACTGCGCACAGGCGGCGGCGAGCAGCCCATCGAAATCCAGGCCGCCGCGCCCGATTACCGCTTTCGTCTGGGCGACGACCGGGAGCGGACTGCCAATGTCGAGAAGCCCGAACCCGGCGTCTATTCCGTGCTGCTCGACGGCCGTATGTACGACGCGCGGGTGGAGGAGACGCCCGCCGGTCTGGTGGTGGTGATCGATGGCTACCGCTTCGAGATCGAAGTGCGCGACCCGCGTCGCTGGAGCCGCAAAGATGCCGCCCACGGCGTCGAGGGCGTGCAGACGCTGGCCGCGCCGATGCCGGGCAAAGTGGTGCGCGTCCTGGTAGCTGCCGGGGACACGGTGGAGGCCGGCCAGGGACTGCTGGTAGTGGAAGCCATGAAGATGCAGAACGAGATGAAGGCGTCGCGCGCCGGGCGCATTCTCAGCGTCACCGTGAAAGAGGGCGCTACCGTTGCCGCCGGCGAAGTGCTGGCGACGATCGAGTAGCGTCAACCGGCCACGGGCCGGGCACCGCGCACGTTGGTTGTCCCGGAACTACCCACCTTTGCCACCATCCGCCCTACGATCTGCCTCAATGCCTCCGATTGCGCATTCAATTCCGTGGCTGCCGCGGCGCTTTCCTCTGCGCTGGACGCCGTCTGCAGCGTCGCCTGCTGGATCTCTCCGATCGCTTTGGCCACCTGCTCCATCCCCCGGGTCTGATCCCGACTTCCCTGGCTCACAGCGTCTACCAGCGTTTTCACCTTTGCCGCTTCTTCGGTGATAACCCGCATGTCCGCGGCAACCCGGTCGATTCTCGCTTTACCGTCGTTGGATTTGGCGATCGACTGCTCAATCAGCCCTGCGGTGTCCCCCGCCGCCTGAGCGCAGCGCTGTGACAGGTTGCGGACCTCGTCGGCAACCACCGCAAAGCCCTGTCCTGCCTCCCCGGCCCGTGCGGCCTCCACTGCCGCGTTCAGCGCCAGAATGTTCGTCTGGAAGGCGATCTCGTCGATCACCTTGATGATTTTCGAGATCTTGCCGCTGTGCGTCTTAATATCGCCCATGGCCAAAACCATCTGGTCCAGCGCCTGGTTGGTCTGGATAAACCTCTGCTGAGACCCGCTGACCAGGCCGGCCGCGGTACGGGAACTCTCGGTATTCCGGCGAGACATGGAATTGATCTCTTCGCTCGAAGCCGAGGTCTCTGCAATAGCCGCCGCCTGCTGGGAGGAGCCCTGGGCCAGCGAATCGCTCGCGGAGGAGATCTGATTGGCGGCGTGGGCCACCTCGTCGGCGCTTTCGGAAGTTTCCCGGATGGCTATCGCCAGGGCCCGGACGATGCCCCGCACCACGAAGACGGCCACAACGGAGAACGCGAGCAGGACGCAGCCCAATGCGATGCCGGTAAACAGAATTTGCGACTGGAGGGACTTAGAGCGTGCTTGCGACTCCTTCAGGAAATTCCGCTGCCGGACCTTGAGGTTGCCGAGAACTTCGTCGGCAAGGGCTGCGAACTCTTGGACCTGGAGCGCGAGCCCGGGCAGTTGCTCCAATTTGCGCTCTCTGCAAAGGCGTTCGGATTCCGCCGCTACGCTCTTGAATTCGCCCAGGCCGGATTCGAATTTGGCCAGATCCGCCGCATCTTCCCCGGTCGCGAACAGCGGCCTTAACTGAGCGATCTGCTCGCCGATCCTCTTGAACGCGGCGTCCCGCTGCTTCGCGCCCGCTTCAAAGCCCTCCCGATCGTCGAGTTTGGCGGAGAGGAACATTCCCCGAAGGGCGGCAATCGTCTCCCACGCCCGGGCCCGGCCGGCGTTGACCAGGTCGAGCCGGATGGCCGTCTCATCGGTCGCAATATCCAGTTCCCTGCCCAGCATCCGGAGACACCGATCTCCGGCGCAGACGACAAGTAATCCAGTCACCGCCAGCGCTCCAACAACTCCGTACAGCTTGGTCGATAGTTTCACTCAAGAATGCCCTCTGGCCGCAGGCCGTGATCGTTATCCGTGTTCCGGGGACAAACCCTATTGGCGATTGTCCTTCCCGTCGTCCTTAAAGTTGACCGCGAAGTAGGGATAGTTATAGTTCGGGCCTTTCTCCGTCTTCTGCAGAAACTCGCTACCCGTGAGATGGCCGACCCCGACCCCGACATTGACGTGGCGGTTCAGTTCGTACCATGTGTAGACGTCGGCTTCCCGGCCGATATGCGTTCCCGACTTCCCTGTGGTATCGCGAACAATCGAGCCACCGGATGTGTTGTACAGGCCATCCGTGGCATTGGCCAGCCACAAATCCAGGTACTGCCCGGTAACTGTCCAGCGCCGGTGCGGCTCAATGCCCAGCCCAACACGCTCGGCGACGATATTCTGCCAGCCAAACAGGTCGGCGACCCCGAAACGGTCGTGAGCGGTGGGATACATCGTATCGAACGTTCCATGCTCTCCATCCGTGGGATTCCTGTCGCCGGAAGCGTAGTCATACTGCCAAAACAGCCGCGGCTTCCCCCAGAGCGGGCCGATCCGGTATGCGGCGCCAAACGTAGTCGCCCAGGCGTCGATGCTGTTGGAACCGTCACTGCCGCGTTCGCCGATCCATTCGGCCGAATAATCGAGGCTTCCCAGAGTCACGGCCTTGAACCGCATCCCGTAGGCCCATTCATCCTGCTTGCCGGTGTTGATTTTGCCCGTGGTTTCAATCGCCACGCTTGGCTGCAGGCGCCAGAGGACGAAAGGCTCCAGCACGGAGTGGGGGATAAGACGGTCGATCCCGCCATAGGCGCCATGGATATTATTCCCTTCCTGGTGATGGCTGATGCCTTCCGCAAGGGGAACCACCGCTGAAGCGGCGAAGAGGCCCAAACGATAGCGATCGTAGTGGAGATTCGCCACCACGGCATCGTAAGACCGCCCCTGGTTGCGCCATTCCGAGTTCGCCATGATCGTATTGTTGTAGTTGATCAACTGGCGCCCTATCCGGACGCTGATCCACTGTTTTTCCGGATCGCCGAATTGCGCGTATGCCAGCTTCAGATCCCAGGCATTCAAGTTCGGAGGGCCGTAAGGCGGCTTTTGCATAAACGGGCGGGAATCCTGTACCTGGGCCGCCATCTTGAACCACTGCGTAAGCTGGATATTCATCTGCAGACGGGAGCGAAGAAGAAGGTAAGAGTCGTTGTTATTCAACTTAAACCCGCTGTTGTGGTAACCTTCGTCGCGGAGCCGTTCTTCCCATGCGAAGCTGATCCATTTCGGCAGGTGCGCATTGAGATCACTCGCCGGGCTGAAATCCGGAGTCGGATAGGGCGAACTGGAGTTGAAAGTCCGGTAAGCATCTCCATTCAGAAAGCTGAGCGGGTTGGAAGCCGGGCCGGTAATAAAGCCGCCACCATAAGCGCTCGCCCCGTTTCGCGTGGTTGCGTCGTCCTGCGCGATGGCAGGAATTGCCGCGCCCGCTAAAAGGGCCGCCGAAGTAAAGACGATGCTCTGGATGTTCATATGCGACCAACAACACCTAAATCTATCACCCAGACTTCATATCGGTTGAATCGGGAATTCCCTGTAGGGCTGACAAGCTTCGCAAAAACAAGATTAGCCACTAATGTTGATTCTCCGTAACGGCGATTGCAAACGAGATAGGACGTCTGAACTGGCGGTTTATTCCGCCGAACTGCACGACACGAATGCAACATCTTGGGGTGCTTATTAACCGGCTAATCTTTCCTCATTCTGGTGGGAGGGCGCCGGAAGGTCCCGATCAAGTGTCGAC
>PLRZ01000274.1:0-638 GCA_003164075.1 Bryobacterales bacterium
CCGCGGGAGGTGGTGGTGAGCGACGGGAAACTCTCGGCGCTGCGCACGGTGCGCTGCACGGCGGTCTTCGATGCGCGCGGCCGCTTCAGCCCCACGTTCGACGAAAGCCAGATCGAGGACATCCCCGCCGACAGCATTATTTTCGCCATCGGCCAGACGTCGGACCTGACATTCCTCGATCCCGCGGACGGCGTGGAATCGGACCGCGGGCTCATCAAGGTGAATCGCGAAACGTACCAGACTACCGCGCCCGATGTGTTCGCTTGCGGCGATATCGCACACGGCGCGCGGCTGTTCATCGACGCCATCGCGTCGGCGCAGATCGCCGCGCGTTCGATGCACGATTACCTGCGCGGTACTCGCACGGAAGTAGTGGTGCGCAAACAGTGGAAGCCGGCGTCGTACGCCATGGCGGAGGGCTGGAACGTGATCCCGCGCGTGAATCCGCCGGTGCTGCAGAGTGAATTGCGCGCGGCCACGCTGGAGATTGTGGAAGCTCCGTTTGGCGAGCCCGAGGCCCGCCGCCAGGCGTCGCGATGCCTGCGCTGCAATGTGAATACGGTCTTCGACACCTCCAAATGCGTGGCCTGCAACGGCTGCGTGGACGTCTGCCCGGAGGACCTGATCCGCCTGGTGGG
>PLRZ01000274.1:693-1502 GCA_003164075.1 Bryobacterales bacterium
CGTGCCGGCGCGCAATCCGAAAGTGGCCTACGGGCCGTGCGCATGAGCCCGCTGGAATTCAGCCTGGTGTTCGCGCTGGGGCTGCTGAGCAGTCTGCACTGTCTGCAGATGTGCGGGCCGATCGTGATTTCTTACAGCGTTTCGCTGGCGCGCTACGGCGTTTTCAAACGCGAAATGGTGCTGGCGCATCTGTGCTACAACGGAGGCCGAATCGTGACTTACGCCGCGTTGGGAGCGGTGGCGGGCGCGGCCGGTTCCGGCATCGGGATGCTGGGAAAATTAGCGGGGCTGGCGTCGGCGGCGCGGCTGGTATCGGGCGCGGCCATGGTGGTCACCGGGATTCTGATGCTCCGCGTGCTGCCTTCGAAGCTGCTGGTGCAGGTGGAACGGCGCGGCGCGAGGGCGCTCTTTTCGCGGTTCATGGGGCGATTGCTGGTCTCCTCGCGCGCGCTAGGAAAATTCGGATTGGGGTTGATGTTGGGCTTTCTTCCGTGCGGGTTGATTTACGCGGCGTTGTTGAAGTCGGTGGAGACGGCCCGGCCGGTGGCTGGGGCGCTCACCATGGTGGCGTTCGGAATGGGCACGGCGGTGACGCTTTTCGGCATGGGGTTGGCGAGTTCGGTGGCCGGGTTGCGGATGGGCGGATGGGGCAATCGCGTGGCGGGCGCGTCGATCCTGGCAGCCGGCGCGATTCTGGTGTGGCGCGGATTCACCGCGGGTCCGGTGTGCCATGGGTGAGTTTTATTGGTGTCTCGTGGAAACGTGGCGCAGGCACTCCTGCCTGCCGCGCCGAGACTCTGGACTCCTGA
>PLRZ01000274.1:1604-4816 GCA_003164075.1 Bryobacterales bacterium
AGTCCAGAGACTCGTCTCGGCGCTCTTGGCTTCAAGCCGCGAAAGCGTGTCGAGAAGAGTCTCGAAACGGTAGGCAGGAGTGCCTGCGCCACAGGAGTACGTGAACCATGACTAAGACTGGAAGCTGGCACCGCCTCCGCAAACTCGTTCACCTCTTCTGCTTTCTGGCATTCGCGGCGCTTCCCTTTTTCAACGTGATGCGCTTCGATATCCCCCGGCAGCGATTCTATTTCGCGGGCTACGAGTTGTGGATCAACGAATTCGCCATCGTCTTCTTCGCCCTGATGTTCCTGATGTTCCTGGTGGTGGTCTCCTCGGTGTTCTATGGCCGCGTGTATTGCGGTTATCTGTGCCCGCAGATGATCTTCAGCGAAGCGTCGTTGAATCTGGAGTCGCGACTGCGCCGCTGGGTCGTGAAAAAGTTCATCGGCTGGAGCCCGAGATTGCGCACCGGCCTGCAGCGCGCGCTTTTCTACGGCATCGTGGCGATGGCCTCCGTCTTCCTGGCCTTCATCTTCATTTCCTATTTCGTGGAGCCGCGCGACGTGCTGCGAAGCCTGCTCACGCTCGACATCCGCACGGCCGGCGGCATCTCCGGAGCGGCCGTTACCCTGGTCGCCTTCCTCGATTTCAGCCTGGTGCGCCTGCGCTTCTGCACCACCGTCTGCCCTTACGGCTATCTGCAGGGAATGCTCAGCGATAAGAATACGCTGCTGGTGCACTATCGCGACGAAACCCACGAGTGCATCGAATGCAGGAAATGCGTGCGCGTGTGCCCCATGGGAATCGACATCCGTAAGTCGCCCTTCCAGATCGAGTGCGTACATTGCGCCGACTGCATCGACGCCTGCGACGAGATCCTCGGCAAGTTCGGGAAGCCCGGCCTGATTCACTACGCATGGGGCGAAAAGGGACCGCTCGCCGCGGGCCACAGGCAGCCGTGGGATGCCCGGCGCATCATCGTGCTGCTGGTGCTGCTCGGCTATGCGTCGGGTCTGGCGGTGGCGCTCTCGACGCGCCGGCCGGTGCTGGTGCGCGTTTCTCCCGAGCGCGCCAAACTGTATCGCCTGGGCACTGACGGCCGCGTCTACAACCAGTTCCGCTACACCATCGCCAACCGCGGCGCCAAGCCCGCGACCGTTGCTTTCTCGATCCGCGATTTGCCGGGCGCGAGCCTCGCCATCGCGCCCAATCCCGTCCCGGTGAAGGCGGGCGCTTCGCTCGAAGGCGCCTTTGAGATCTCGGAACCCGGCGGCCAACTGCATGAAATGGTGACGCACTTCAGTATCGTGACGGGGGCCGACACGATTCCCATGACTTTCCTGGCCCCGGAGGGGAAATGAAACGCGTACCGGCATTGATTCCATTTCTGGCGCTGGTCTCCGCCCTTTTCATCGGCATCCTGATCTTTGCCTATGTGGAAACCAAGAGGGCCAATCCCCAAATGTTGGACGAGCAGGGCCACATCGTGCACGGCACATGAACTGTACTCTCTGCGGGCTGGATTCGGGCGCGGCGGCCTTCTGCTGCGCCGGTTGCGAGAACGTCTACGCCATCCTGGTGGAGAGCGGCGTGGTGGCTTCCGGCCAGAATTTCCGCGAGACCGAAGTATTCCAGCAGAGCCTGCGGCTGGGCCTGATTTCCAATCGCTCCGAAGCGCCGCCACCCATTCCGGAAGGCGCCGAGACGCGTGAGGCGGTGTTCCATATCGGGGGGATGTGGTGCACCTCCTGCGGATGGCTCATCGAGCACGCGCTGACGCGCACCCGCGGCGTGCGGTCGGCGGAAGTGATGTTCGCATCGGACCTCTTAAAGGTCGGCTATTGCCCGCAATATCTGCCGCCCGACCGCATCGTGGAATGCGTGGAATCGCTGGGCTACCGCGCCGCCGAGTACAGCGGACCCTCCGCGGCGGGCGACGCCGAACGCAAAGACCTGCTGTTGCGCACGGGCATCGCCGCGTTCCTCTCCATGAACGCCATGATGTTCAGCTTGGTGGTCTACGCCAGCTATTTCGAGGCCATTAGTGGCTTCGGCCGGTACATCCCGTTCGTGCTGATGGCGATTGCCACGCCGTCGGTTTTCTACTGCGCCGCGCCCATTTTGCGCATCGCCTGGGCCGGCGCCCGCATGCGCATGTTGCGCATGGAATCGCTGCTGGCCATGGGGATTGTGACGGCGTACGGATATAGCGTGGTGCTGGCTTTCAGTGGCAGCACGCACGTCTATTTCGACACGGCATGCGCCATCGTCACGCTGGTGCTGGCGGGCAAGATGATCGAGCGCGGCGCGAAGGAGAAAACGGCGCGCGCCCTGACGCTGCTCTACCGCCTGATGCCCAGCAAGGTGCGGCTATTGGTAGAGGGTTCGGAGCGGTTCGTCTCGCTCGAAGCGCTGCGGCCCGGCGCGCACTTCCGCGTAAAATCGGGTGAGCGCATTCCGGCCGATGGCGTGGTGGTGGAGGGCCGGTCGCATGCCGACGAGTCGGTGCTCACCGGCGAATCGGCGCCGCGTCCGAAATCGCTCGGCGACGCGGTGGTTTGCGGCAGCGTCAACACCGGCGGCGTGCTGGAAATCGAGGCTACCCGCGTGGGCGCGGACAGCACGCTGGCGCAGATTGTCCGCACAGTAGAGCAGGCGGCCGCCAGCCGCACGCACGTGGAACGGGCTGTCGATCGCACCGCGCGCATTTTCGTGCCGGCGGTTCTGCTGCTGGCTGTGCTGACCTTCGCGGGGTGGGAGTGGCGCACCGGAAAGCCCGCCGAGGCGCTGATGCACTCCATCGCCGTGCTGGTGATCGCGTGCCCGTGCGCCCTGGGAATCGCCACTCCGCTGGCGCTCACCGCGGCGGTGGCCGGCGCGTCGCGGCGCGGAGTACTGGTGACCGATACGCGCGTGCTGGAGACCATCCGCAAGGTGGACATTGTGGTGCTCGATAAAACCGGCACCGCGACGGCCGGAGAATTTACGCTGATCGATACCACCGGCGATACCAGCCGGATGGCGGAACTCGCCGCGGTGGAAGCCTGCTCCGAGCATCCGCTAGGTGAGGCTGTCGCGCAGAAGTACGGCACGGGACTTGCGGCGTCGGAGATCACGATTCATCAGGGGATGGGAATCGGCGGAGTGGTGAACGGCGTCCGATATTTCATCGGCAACCGGCGCATGGTGGGGGATGCTTTGGCTTGCCCGGCATCGGGCACGGTGGCCTA
>PLRZ01000265.1:0-162 GCA_003164075.1 Bryobacterales bacterium
GCTGCCTGGAGATTGAATAGCGCTTTAGCCAGAACCGCGCCGCAATCGATCAGGGTGAGACGTCCCCGTTCCCGCTCACTAACCTCCCAGTAGGCCAGCAGAGCCTTCAGGAGAGCCTCTATCCTCAAGGCCCCCTGGACGGAATAGGAGATGAACTTGTCC
>PLRZ01000265.1:239-17318 GCA_003164075.1 Bryobacterales bacterium
AGATCTCGCTGGCATTGAGCAGCATGACTTTCCGCCCGACGCGGTCGAAATCGTGAGTCACCTCAAAATCCCGGAACGTGGAGTGCGCGGGAAGAATGTTCTCCAGCAGCTCGCGCAGTTTCGGAATATTCCATTGTCCGTTCCCCAGGTCGTAGATCAGACGCCCCTCCGTCTCCTCGCGCGCGGATTGGAACGTCTCATAGAAAGTCTTGTTAGCTTTGACGACCTGCAGGTTCTGGTTCAGGATTACCAGGGGCTCGCGCACCGTTTCTACAATCGCTTCGGCGAAGTCCTGACCGCGCTTGGCGGCATCGATATCGATCAACACCATTACGGCGCCGTCGGTCTTGCCATCGGTCCCCGCGGAGGGGAGAACGCGCAGCGAATACCAGTGGCCGTGCGAGTCGCGAATATCGCGCGGGGTCCGCTTGCCGCCTTCCATGGCATCAAGGAGTAGCCGGCGCAGGTCGGGCAGCTCCACTTGCGGCTGAAAATCGGTGATCGGCCGTCCGACATCCGTGGCGATCAGATTCAGCATGGGTTCGATGGCGCGCGTAAACCGTCGAATGCGCAGATCCCGGCCGACCATCACCAGGGGTATGCTGATGCTCTCGAGAAGGTTGGCCAAGTCCCGGTTGACCTTGCTAAACTGCACGTTGCTGATCTTCAGCTCTTCGTTCAGGGTGTTCAGTTCTTCGTTGGCCGATTCCAACTCTTCTTGCGCGGTTTCCAGTTCCTCATTGCTCGCTTGCGCCTCTTCGTTCGAGGCCCGCAGTTCTTCCAGAGTGCTGGCATGATCTTCGACAATCGATTGCAGATACGCTCGGGTTGCGACCAACTCGTCGCGCAAGCGGGCGCTTTCCCCGTTGGTCTGCCTCGCGGGCTTCGCCCTCGGGCCGGCGTTCAGGCGTGCCTCCTCGAACTTGACCAGGAAATGGCGTTCTTCGGAAGAGGGCGAGCCCCGGAACGGGATCACCTTGATGGTAACGTCCTTCAGTTCGCCGCCGTCCTCGATCCGGAAGCCGCTTTGCCGGGCTATGGCGTTCGTTTGCCGGGCAGTCCGGATCGCCTTACCGAGGCCGGCAATCAGGCCTTCGCGCGCCAGTTTCAAAAGATTCTGGGTGGGCTCGCCCGGCGAAAGCTCCAGGTACGGAGCGGTGCGGCCCCGCACCTGAACGATGTTCATCTTGTTGTCGACGATGACGCCCGGGGGAGCATACTCGGCCAGCGCCAACCGGTCGGCTTCCCGGTGCATTTCCGCGTCGGTTCCGGCCTCGGCAGTTCTCTCCGGGAGGTCCACCCGGCTTTCGGTTCGACGCCCTTCGCTCGGCGGCAGCGCCGGCGTACTGGCGGCTGCCCGCAAGCAATAGATCTTGTGGCTCTTCTCCACCTGGTGAAATGAGTCGGAAAGCGTGCCAATACTTTCCGAAGGGCCGAGCACCAGGAAGCCCTTCGGCTTGAGGGCGTACTGCAGGATCGACCAGACCTTGCGTTGCAATACGTCTCCCAGGTAGATCAGCACGTTGCAGCAACTGATCAGGTCCAGCTTGGAGAAAGGCGGGTCCTGTGCCAGGTTGTGCCTGGCAAAAACGCACATGTCGCGGATGTTCTTCGCAATCTGGTACCCGTGTTCCGATTGGGTGAAGAAGCGCGCCAATCGCTGCGGCGAGACATGCGCCAGCGCGCCACCCGCGTATGTGGCGGCGCGGGCTTTTTCGATGGCGGTTTCGCTCAGATCGGTAGCGAAAATCTCAATCGGAAAGCTCTCTTTCGTATCGTCCAGAAATTCCATCAGGCAGATGGCGATGGAATAAGCCTCCTCGCCCGAGGCGCACCCCGGCACCCAGATGCGGATGGGATCCTCAGGCGGTCGATTGTCAACCAGCACGGGGAATACCTGCCGCTTCAGTTCCTCGAAGACCGCCGGTTCCCGGAAAAACGCCGTGACGGTGATAAAACAGTCCTCGCACAGAGCGTTTGCTTCATCGCGGTTCTGCTCGATGTCCCGGCTGTAAGCTTCCAGCGTTACGAAGCCGCGGAGGGCCATGCGCCGCTTGATGCGCCTCGCCAGAGTACCTTGCTTGTAGTGCGCGAAGTCTACTCCGGTAGCGCTCCGCACCAGCCGCAAGATTCTGACTAATTCCGCATCCTCCGGGGGCTCAGCCGCCTCCGAAGCTTCGGCCGGCATTTGAGAATGGCGTGCGAAGGCCACCAGTTGCAGCGCGATTGCGGCCGGCGGCAGGACATAATCCACCACGCCGGCGGCGACGGCGCTTCTCGGCATGCCGTCGAACTTCGCGGTCCGCACATCCTGAGCGAAGGTGATACCTCCCGCGGCTTTGATCGCCCGGAGGCCTAGCGTTCCATCGGATGCGGTTCCCGAGAGAATGACGGCGAGGGCCTTGCTGCCGCGGTCCGCCGCCAGATCGCGGAGGAAAGAATCGACCGGCATGTTGCAGCCACTCGACGGCCTTGGCGAGGTATGAATGACCCCATCGGCAATGCTCAGATTGCGTCGCGGCGGAATCACGTAGACATGGTTGGCCTCAACGCGAGTCTCGCCGGTCACTTCGGCGACGGGCATTTTGCTTTCCTTGGAAAGCAATTCCGTCAGATGGCTGTCGTGCTTCGGATCGAGGTGCTGAATCAGCACGAATGCCATGCCGGTATCGCCCGGCAAGTGGCTGAGCAACTCCGTGAATGCCTCCAGTCCGCCAGCGGAGGCGCCTACACCGACAATGGTGGGGCACCTGCTTTCCGCGCGTTCCTCTTTGGCCGGTACTGCTACTGCCACCGCGGAACCGGAAGAATACGGTCGACTATCGACGGTCTTCTTTGCCACTCCCCACCATCGCCTTTCACCCCGCAGCGAAAAACCGAGCACCCGGAGGGCCACTCTTTCAAACAGACCCTCCGCGCGGCGCCCTTTCGCCGTTGGCGGGCAGCCAGCCGACTGAATTGTAGCGCTATCAGCCGGCCTGGGCGACCACCAGCAGATCCTTGATGATTTTGCCGATCTCCATGAATTGATTCAGTCCGGAAGGTTTGGGGATGAACTGAGAGACCCCCAGGTCTTTGAGCAGCGATTCGTCCCGCCGGGAGCGGGAAGAACTCCATACGCATACCGGAACGCCTGCGAGGTGTCTGGCGTTTCGGATCTCGCGCAGGATGTCTTCGCCGGTATATTTGGACAGGTTCAGATCCAGCAGGATCAGGTTCGGAGTTGCCGTATCCGTATTGGCCCCCTGCCTGCGGATGAACGCGAGAGCTTCGCCTCCGTTCAGCAGGTGGACCAGTTCGAATGGGAAATCCTGTTTCTTCAGCGCCCTATCGAGAAGGAAGACATCCGAGTCGTTGTCTTCGATTACAAGGATTCGGGCGGCGAGCGTAGTCGACTCGTGTTTCAAGCTTACTCCCGGCGGCCAACAGAGCCGGCCGTCTTTCATCATTTCACAGTTGAAGATGCCACCGTTTGCGATGACACCTGTTTTGCCCGCACGATCCATCGCTTGGGCGCCGGCCCGACGAAATAGAAAGGGTAACAGGTTACCAGCGTCAATACGTTCTCGCCTGACGGCGCGAGTACGCCTACATTCTCCGGATCCACGATTCTCAGCGATACCACTTCGTACTTGAAAGTGCCATTCAGAGTTGAGACTTGAATCTCATCTCCGATCTTTACATCCTTCAGCGGACGAAAGAAAGTGTCGCGATGCCCGGCAAGCCCCACGTTGCCGGCCGCGCCGGGCAGCGCCGTGCGCGGTATATGTCCGACTGCGCGCCGCAGGCTGGTCTTGTCCACCCCTTCGACCACCACTACGGAAAGGAGCAGCCGTGGAATCTTAATGCGGCCGATCAAACTTCCCGCCTCGGCGGCCGGCACGGCCGTCGGAATGGCAGCCAAGACAGGCTGGGGCGCGACCGCGCTCGCGGCACGCCGTTCGCGCAGCAGGCGCTCCAGTTCCCTGCTCTCGCGCCTCTGGAAAAGCCATGCGTCCGTGAGCGCGAATCCGCAATAACCCAGAAGCAAAATGGCGCAAGCAAAGAGCGCCCGCTGGGACCACTTCAGAATCCGCCTGAGGGGTTCTTTCCCGACGGTAACCCTCACTGGACGGCCTTATGGCCCGCGATGTAGCCCTTGCGCGTGCGCACCGAGAGTTTGCCCGGGCCGTTGCTCCGGGCGAGGACGCGAATAGCACGATAAGAACCGTCGCGAGCCGGGTTGCTGGGAGCGTATCCAAATGTGTATTGATGGCGAATGTCCCGAGCGATGCGCTCGCAGATGGCCACCACTTCGCCGAGTTCGCCGGGAAGAAAAGCTTCGCCGCCGGTTGCCCGCGCCACGCGCTTGAGAACACCCGGGTTCCGGTCCGGATCCTGTTCGTCGAATAGACCTACGGTATAGATGACGGCGCTCGATTCCTCAGCCAGCTTCATGACTTGGTCCAGGCCGAGCTTGCTGGCGTTGTCACCGCCATCGCTGACCACGATCAGCACTTTCTTGTCCCGGCTGCCTGTTTGTAGTTGCTCCAGCGCCTTGCCGATGGCGTCATAAAGAGCTGTCTGGCCTCTGGTCGGTGAGGCCATGATCGCGCGTTCCAGGTCGGCGGTGCTATCGGTGAACCGGACGGAAGGGGGCAGTCCCAGCGACGCGATCTCGTTGAAGTTGACGACGAACACTTCGTCTTCCCGATTGCTGGACCGCACGAAGGCCCGGGCAGCGGCCGTCACCTCGGCAAGTTTCGGCGACATGCTTGCGCTGTGGTCGATAACCAGCCCCACGGCGACCGGAATATCTTCGTTTTTGAAGAGCTGGATGTGCTGCGGAACACCATTCTCGTAAACCTGAAAATCCCGCTCGCCCAGATTGGTAACAACGCTACCTTGCCGGTCGGTCACGGTAGCTTGCAGCACCACCAGGGGAACATCCACCGCGATTCGGAAAGAACCGGCCTCGGGACCTGGTCTCATCGGTTGGGCCTGGTATCCGGCGTAGCCCACGAAACCAATCAGGAGAAGGGCCGCGAAACCGATGGCTCTCGTCATGCCGCTCACTCCCGACTGCGACAGCCCGGTCCGCATAGCTCCTCCCCCTCCGATTCACAAGCCGCCGGGCCAAATTGCCTCGGCGGCGACACCGCCTCCGCGAGCGCTTTTAAAAAAGGCCGCGCGGGGGCCTAACCAAGTTAGACAACGTGCTTCTGTACCATTCTGAGGCCCAGGGCTCCGCCCAAAGCCAGCAGTCCAAACAGCGCGATCAGCGGCAGCCGGCTCGACGTAGCCGGGAGCACCGCTGCCGGTGCAGCGTCCGCCTGAAGTTCCACGGCAGGCGGCGGGGTAACCACGGCGGCGAGCTCCACTTCCTCACCCGTCGGTTGCAGCGCCTTCACGGGCGCCTGTTTCAGTTGCATGACGACGGGCGCGTCGGCCGCGATCGTGGGCTGCAGGACTTCCACGGGAACATCCGCCGGCATAAAGAGGACCGGCGTGTTGGTGGTCTTGGCCAACTCTACCGCTCTGGCTTTCGGATAAACAAATTCCTCGCCATAATTTCTGCCGGGATAGAACCAGGCGCGCAATGCTTCCGGCTCGCCCGCGGGCCGCTCCCGGAAAGTAACTACGGTCTTGTCGGTCACCTTGAGGCGGTAGTTCGGGATAGCCAGGATGGTGGCGTAGCACTGCGTTTCATCCTGGTTGAAGATCTGGACGATGTGGCGGTCGGACTGCGAGTCCAGAATTTTGAATACATAGGTGCCGGCGGGCAATACGGCCCACCCTTTGAGGTGGACTCCCGGAATTTCCACAGGCCCGCTGAAGGTCATCACGGTTTTCCGGTTCCACTCGTCCGCCTTTGCGGCCGGTGAGAATACCACGCCCATCAGCGCGAGGCTAAATACGGTCGTTGTTACTGTTTTCAAAATGTTCATCTGTTACTTCTCCTTTTACTCTAGAAATCCGCGCGGCCAGCGCTTCGCTCTTGTCGGACACCCTGCCTTGCAGCCCCTCGGCCGGCCGGCCGCACACGGGGAAGAGAAGCACTCCGAGGTCCATCGCACACTGCCTTCGCGGGTCGAGACTCCGGACTCTTGATGTCGTGAGTGTGGGGCAGGCTTCAGCCTGCGGCGGACTTCAGTCCGCCCGTCGCAGGTCTCACATGGTGCGCAGGAGGGCGGGCTGAAAGCCCGGGGTCCCCTCTGGGGAAGACTAAAGTCTGCCCTACCTCCGGGCCTGCCACAGATTCCTCGGCGCGGCAGACGCCAGTGTCTGCGCCACGTTAGTCGTCGAATAGGGCGAGGCTGCACGCGGCGAAAGGTGCACCTTCGACAGCAGATTCTGCACCTGCCCGGCCGGTCCTGCCCCGCATCTCCGCAACCGGGCATGCTGCCACGCTTGGCCCAGGTCGTGCACAGACAGAAAACACAACACTTCCAAAAGGAGGAAGATCAAAATGGCAAAAAATACATCGGTGATGGGTATCTACCCGGACCGCACAACTGCTTCGGATGCCGTCAACGTCCTGAACAAAGCGGGGTACCGGACGACGGACATTTCGATGCTGGCATCCGACAACCCGGGCACAAAGGATTTCGCGCACGAGAAGCATACCAAGGCGCCGCACGGGGCCGCGATCGGCGCGGCAGCCGGCGCGGTGGTTGGCGCTGTGTTGACCTGGTTCATTTCCACCCAACCGGCCACCATCACGGGCCTGGGGCCGCTTGTGGCAGCCGGGCCGATTCTGTCTGCGTTGGCTGGCGCGGGCGCCGGCGGGGCGTTTGGCTGGATCGTCGGACTGCTCGCGGGCCTGCGTCTGACTGAATACGTCGCCAAGCGGTACGCCGGCAGAATCAGGCGCGGCGGCATTCTCTTATCCGTTCACTGCGACAGTCCGGAGTGGTGTGACCGGGCAAAGAAGATTCTAAAAGATACGGGCGCGCGGGACATTTCCTTCGCCTCTGAAACCGCGGCCGATTATGGTACGACGGATAAGCCGACGGAGAGGGCACCCGCAGTGGTTACGGTTCGCGTCGAAACGCCTGCCCAACCTGCGACTGAGTGCGTTCCCGTGGAGATCAAGAAATAAGAGGCCGCTGCGGTAGTTCGCGGACTGGCGGTCTGCGTGCCTACTCGATAGCGATCTTAGGAGACTAAACTATGCAACTGATTCGATCTGCCAGCGCCGCGGCATTGTTCTTGATTGCCGGGGCGATGGGCCCTTTGTACGCGCGGCAAGAGAAGCCGAAGGAAAGCCAGGGAAAGCCGCCTGAACAGCAGCAGAGTAAGGCGCCGCAGCAACAGCAGCGGGCTGAGCCGGCTCAGCAAAAGCAGGCGCAGCCGCAGCCGCAGCAGCATGCGCAGCCGGCTCAACAAGCCAGACAGCAGCAGGCCCAGCCGGCCCAGCAAAAGCAGGCACATGCGCAGCCCGCTCAACAAGCCAGGCAGCAGCAGGCCCAGCAAAAGCAGGCGCAGCCGCAGCAGCATGCGCAACCCGCTCAACAAGCCAGGCAGCAGGCCCAGCCGGCTCAGCAAAAGCAGGCACAGCCGCAGCAGCATGCGCAGCCGGCTCAACAAGCCAGGCAGCAGCAGGCCCAACCGGCTCAGCAAAAGCAGGCACAGCCGCAGCAGGCACAACGTTCCCAGCCGGCCGCGCAGCAACAGCAGCCGCAGCGTACCCAGCAGCAAGCGTCCGCGTGGCAGCAAAAGAAGGGTTGGGCGCCGCAGGGCGCCTGGCAGGCGCACAGCACGTGGCAACAGGATGGCGATCAACGGTGGAGCAGCGACCATCGCACCTGGGCGCAACGCGGAGGTTATGGCGGTTCCTACATTCCCCAGGCCAGCTTCAATCTCTCTTTTGGGAATCAACACTCCTTCCGGATGAGCAGTCTTCCCACCATGTACATGGGATATCCGCGCTTCAACTACGGCGGCTATTCGTTCCTGCTTGTGGATCCCTTTCCGGGAACCTGGGCCGCTAATTGGTACGACTCCGATAACCTTTACATCACTTATGACAACGGGTACTACCTATATGACAGCAGGTATCCTGGGGTTGGCCTCGCGATCACTGTCGTACTGTAAGTGACCAATGCGCTCACCCCAAATGGAGCGGCACCGCGGCGCACGCGTCGGCTGGCTGCGCGCTTCCGTCTTAGGCGCGAACGACGGGATCCTTTCCACGGCGAGCCTGGTGCTCGGTGTTGCGGCGGCGCACGCCACTCACGGCAACGTGATGGTCGCGGGCGTCGCCGGCCTGGTCGCAGGGGCGATGTCCATGGCAGCGGGTGAGTATGTGTCTGTCCATTCGCAGGCAGACACCGAGAAGGCCGATCTCAAGCTGGAACGCGCGGAACTAAAGACGGACAACGTGGGAGAACACCAGGAATTGGCGGCCATCTACGTGGCTCGCGGGTTGGACCGCGCGCTCGCCAAACAGGTGGCCGACAAACTAATGGCCCATGACGCCTTAGGCGCGCATGCCCGCGATGAGCTCGGCATCTCCCCGGCTTTCAAGGCGCGTCCGATTCAGGCTGCGTTGGCGTCGGCCGCCAGCTTCGCCGTGGGGGCGGCCATGCCTCTCGCGGTGGCAGCCATAACCCCTGTCTCGGGTCTGATTCCCCTGGTCGCCGGAACTTCCCTGCTGTTCCTGGCGCTTCTCGGAGCGTTGGCTGCGCACGCTGGGGGCGCCAGCTTGGCGGTGGGGGCAATCCGCGTCACGTTTTGGGGCGCTCTGGCCATGGCGGCGACCGCGGGCGTCGGGGCTCTGTTCGGAACCGCCGTTCACTGATCTTTTTCAACAATCACAAAGGTGATGTCGTCGGTTTGCGCCATGCCCTGAGTGAATTCTTCGACGGCTTTCAACACTTCCCGCTCGATGGCGTCACTTCCCGAGGGGGCCTCCTGCCGGATGATTTGCAGTAGTCTTTGCTCTCCGAACATTTCCTGCTTCGGGTTCTCCGCGTCTGTAAGGCCGTCGGAAATCACCACCAGGATGTCTCCTTTATCAAGGCGGAAGGTGCGGGATTCATAAGAAGCGAAATCGAACATTCCCAGGAAAAAGGCATCGGAGAAGAGCTTCTCGATCTTTCCCGTGGCGGAGCGGAACAAGTAAGCGGGATTGTGTCCCGCGCTGATGAATTGCCCCATGCCTTGCGGGTTCTGCAGAAAGAGAAAAAGCGTGACGAACTGGTAGGGAAGGGACTTTTCGCACAGCAGCCGGTTTACGCGGGTCAACACCTCCCGCGGCTGGGTCCCGGAATGAAACTCCATGCTGAGAGCGCCCAGCACCATCGAACTGAGTAAGGCGGCAGACATCCCCTTGCCTGAGACGTCGGCCAGGACCCCCATCCAATCTCCCGAACTGAGTTGCAGGAAATCGTAAAAATCTCCTCCCACATAGCGTGTCGGAGTGTTAAACGCGCGGATGCGGTAATTCTCGAACTGGGGCAGGCAACGGGGCAGCAGGCTTTCCTGAGTTTCCTGCGCCAGTGCTAATTCCTGCTCGGCCTTCTTTCGCTCCTCCAGAGTTTTGAGACGAATCGTTTCGCGGCTCGCCTCAAGTTCCCGGACCGTCTCCTCCAGCGCTCTGCTGTAGTTCCTGGTTTCCAGGTGCAAGAGGCGCACTTCCAGAATATTGTGGACGCGGGCGCGCAGTTCGGCCAGATCGAACGGTTTGCTGACGAAATCCTTGGCGCCGGCTTCGAGAGCGCGCAATTTGTGGGCTGGCTGCGCCGTGATCACCAGGACCGGAAGATAACCGTCTTCTTCGATTTCCTTCAGACCCTCCATCACCTGGAATCCGTCCATGCCGGGCATTTGGAGGTCCAGCAGAATGAGGCTGTAGCGGCGCTGGCGGTGAAGTTCGCACACCTCCTTCGGCCTCGTCGTAGACTCCACCGAGGTGTAGCCGGAGATGCGCAGCATGCCCTCCAGCAAACGGACGTTGGCTTCCAGATCGTCGACCACCAGGATTCTGGCGTTCAGAATATCGGCTGGGCTAACCACGGCTTATCCTTCCGATGCTTTGGCATGGCCGGAATGTTGCCGGGCGAATTCCAGCGTTACGTCCAGAGTATCCATGAACTCATGGACCCTGATTGGCTTGGTGAGGTACCGGAAGAATCCCGCCTGCAGGCCCTTGTCGATGTCGCGCGGCATGGCATTGGCGCTCAGGGCAACCACCGGAATGTGCGCGGTGGCGGGGTCGTCGCGAAGAATTCGCAAGGCTTCGATACCACTGATGCCAGGCAGATTGATGTCCATCAGGATTACTTCCGGCTGGTGGGCGCGCGCAAGCTGGATACCAATGTTTCCGTCTCTCGCGCTCAACAGGCGCATGTCCGGGCGGCGCGCGATGAGTTGCTCGATCAACATCAGGTTAGCCGGGTTATCCTCCACATAGAGCAGCGTGCGCAACGGCGTCCCGCGCTGAACCTGCGGCGGTGGAATAGCCCCGGCCTCCACCCGGTCCACTGCAAGTTGCGGCGCGGCAGCCGAGTTCAGTTCGAACCAGAACACGCTGCCCAGCCCGACCGTGCTCTCCACGCCGATTTCGCCTCCCATCAGTTCCACCAGGCGCTTGCTCATTACCAGGCCGATGCCCGTTCCCTCCTCCGCGCTCCTCTCTTGTCCGAGGCGGTTGAAAGGCTGAAAAAGCTGCATCAGCATATCCGGTGGCAGCCCCGCGCCGGTATCCCTGACGCTGATGCGAGTGCGTTCCAGGCCATTGCTGGAGTAACCCACCTCCACCACCACCGTTCCGTTCGGCTGGTTGTACTTCAGCGCGTTGGAGAGAAGGTTGATGAGAACCTGCTTCAGCCGGGTCCGGTCGGCATTGACGAAGCCAGGGAGGTCGAACCGGGGAAAGGTCATTTTGATGCCGCGCTTTTGCCCCTGCGGNNTTCCGGACTCGATCTGCGCGAGATCCAGGATTTCGTTGATCAGCTCCAGCAGATACCATCCCGCGTGGAGAATCTGGTCGATGCTGGCCGTCTGGGAGGGCGTGGGCGGCGGCGAATCGGAACTGATGAGCTGGGCGAAACCCAGGATCGCATTGAGCGGCGAGCGAANNAGCTCATGGCTCATGCTGGAAAGGAACTCCGACTTCGCGAGATTGGCTTTTTCCGCCGCCGCCCTGGCTCGCTTCAACTCCACATTTTGTTCCTTCAGCGCCTGGTCCAGACGCTTGGGCACGGTGACGTCGCGCGCGGCGGCGAACACGCCCTGCAACTTCCTGTCGCGGTCGTAGAAGGTGGTCGCATTGTAGGACACCACGGTGGTCTTGCCATCCCGGGCGCGAGCCGTGAGCTCGTAGTTGGTGAGCTTCTTGTCGCGCAGCACCAGCTTGATACCGGCCTCGGCCCGCTCCGGATCGGTGNNCGCCCCGGATCGGTGAAATAGCCCTTGAACGGCGCGCCGATCAGCTCGTCGCGCGTGCAGCCGGTGAGCGCCTCCATCTGCTTGTTGACGTCGGTGATGATGCCGGCCGGATCGGTGGTCATGATGGCGTCGATGTTGGATTCGATCAGAGAGCGCGTGTAGAACTGCTGGTCGCGCAAGCGCTGATCGAGCTTCATCTGTTCCGCTTCCACCTGCTTGCGCGCGGAATTATCGGTCCCGATCAGGAGATATCCGATGATGGCGCCCATGTCGTCGCGCAAGGCCGTGACCGACACCACCGCCGGAAAGCGGCTGCCATCCNNTCAATTCGTAGATGTCCTCGATCCCACGGGAGGCCTTGAACACCAGGGCCTGAAAGCCCGGCGAAATGGTGGTTGCGAGCTCGGCGCTCAATGCCACCGCGCGGGCGATCACTTCCTGCGGATCGGAGATATCCGCCGGGGTGATCCGGTTCACCACGTCGACGGCCGCGTAACCCAGCATGCGCTCGGCGCCGACATTGAAGATTTGAATCACGCCCTTCTCGTCGGTGGCGATGCTAGAGAAGTTGGCGCTGTTGAAAATGGCGTTCTGCAGGGCCCCCGTTTTCAGCAGAGCCTCTTCGCGGCGTACCTCGGTGATCACATCCACCGTGCCGGCGGCATCGTCCGCCAAGGCCGCCACTACCGGTCCGTTTGGCATGCAATTCTCCTTTGGAGGTTCACTTGACCTTTGCCGACAGGTCGTCATACCCGCGGGCGATGGCGTCCGATTGCTTCTTGTACGCCCGGGCGTCTCCGTACGGCAGAAACTTGGCGTATCGGGAATGCGTTTGAACCAATGGATGAGAATGCTTGATCGGACAAAAGTACTGTTCGCTTCGCGCCGCTATTTCGGTGATGAGGGCGAGCAATCCGTTGGCATAAGAGCAATAAACGCAACCGACCTTCTCGATCGTGTTCAGATAGGCCAGCCGCCCGCGATCGAAGACCAGGTAGTCTTTCCTTCGAACCTTGGGAATTCCATAGATCGGGAAGCAGACACACTGATAGAGGGCAACCGCGGCGTCAAGCAGCAAAAAGGGAAGCACGCAAACGTAAATGAGCGGCGATGACAGGATTACCAGCAGCCGCGTATTCCGGAGGTGTTTCCAACTGGACGTCTTGAGCCGGCGGTGTTCGCTCCGCGTTTCCGCCGAAGGAGACAAAGGCCCCTGGTCAAGGCAAGGCTTGCCGTCATCGCGAGGCTGGTTCATAATCGATTGATTCGCACGAACAGGGCCAAACCGATTCCGAGGCCTGACCGTTCCCCAGCCGGCTGGGACGCCCGGCGGTGTCTGCAGCAAGTGCCTCGATTCAGTGCAGATCCTGCACCTTGCGGCGGCGCGCGACCCACGCTTGCAGTCGCACAGGGCACATGCGCGGCAGCTACTCTGGTTTCCGGCTTCCATACCGTGAAGCGATATCCCGGAGCGCAGCCCTTAGAACCCGCGAAACAATAAGCTGACCAAATGTCTCGAACGAGCGCAATCGCGGTCGCGGCTCTGTCAAATGCGCATGCCGAGCCGCGCGCTTGAGCAAGCGGTCGGGTCTGAATGCACAGGATAGTTTTTCGCGGCTTCTTAGCTGGTTTCTGTCGCGAAACTCCGACGCGTAACGGCAAAACCGCTCCCTGGCGGTCGCGGCTCAGTAACAAGTCCCGTGGAATCATGGCAGCGTTTTCCGAGCCGCGCGCGCAAGCAAGCGGTAATGCAGCCATCGTTGCCGCACCTCGCTGTCAACGGGTGTTTTCCGAGCCGCGCGCGCAAGCAAGCGGTCCTTGCCATTTTTCGGCGTTTTGCGACAGAAACCGGCTACGGGCAGTGGATTGCACTTAGTGTTTCAGGAGAGTAAGAAAAATGCCTTTGATAAACATCGTTCTCGCGCTGATCATTGTCGGCGTCGCATTGTGGTTAATCAACAACTTCATCCCCATGGCCGGCAGCATCAAGACCATCCTGAATGTAGTGGTGGTGGTCGCGGTCGCCATCTGGGTGTTGCAGGCGGTCGGAATGTGGGGGCGCGTAACCAGCTATCGGTTTTTGAATTGAGCCGGCGCGGTCTGCGTCGTATCCCCAATGACAATGTGTAGCGTTGTCCTGATGTGGGCGATTCCGGTTGCCGGCATGGCTCAGTCCGTCGCCCCTCTCGACGTCATGAGCAAGCTGAACTTTCATGCCCAGACCGTCGGTAGCCCCTGGTCCCTGGCGGAATCCGCGGCATACGCCGGAATCCTCCAGGGATTGGATACCCCTGAAGAGTGGGGACAGGGCGGCGGCGCCTATGGGAAGCGCTTTGCCTCCGCCCTTGGCGGTTCCGCGATCCATGGCGCTCTTGCTTTTGGTCTGGATTCGGCGCTGCACCAGGATCCGCGATATTTCCGATCGTGCAACCCGGGCTTCTGGCGGAGAATGGCCCATGCCTTCCGCGGAACTATGTTGACGCGCACCGACAGCGGCGGCGAAGCACTGTCCACCTGGCGTCTGGGCAGTGACTACGGCGCTGCCTTTCTTTCGAACCAGTGGTATCCGGAGCGACTGAATACCGTGCGCCTCGGCGCGGAGCAGGGATCCCTCCACCTGGGGTTCGATTTCGTCAGCAATCTCGGGTCCGAATTTTGGCCGGACATCAAACGGAAGATCCTGCGCCGAAAATCGTAGGGAGCCTGATTCGCGCCTGAAAAGGTTTGACCATGAGCCTGCATATCGAGCAGCGGGAACGCGAAGGCATAGTTATTCTCGACCTCAAAGGCCCACTGACCCTGGGGCAGGGAGATTTGGAACTGCGGGACCGGTTGCCGGCGCTCCATCAATCCGGCAAGGTCAACATCATCTTGAACCTGAAAGAGGTCACCGAGATCGACAGCACGGGGCTGGGTACGCTGGTATTTGGACTCGCCAAGCTGCGCAGATCCGGTGGAAGACTGGCGCTGCTGAACGTCAATCGAACGCACCTGAAGCTGTTCCTGCTGACCAGGCTGGCCGTCGCCTTTGAATTCTTCGACGAGGAGCAGGATGCGGTGGACAGTTTCTTCCCCGATCGGGCGTTGAAACACTTCGACGTCCTTGATTTCGTTCAGCATGAAGGCGATCGCGATTCGGGTGCTTAAACGGTTTCGGGAGGCACGTCTCTGAACGACCGCTCCCTCGCGGTCGCGGCTCTGTAAACACTTANNCAAAATCCCGAAACCGTTTAAGCACCCTCGCGATTCGCAATGCGATGCCCCTGCGGGGGTGGCCTGCTAGAATAGAAGGCAGTGCCGCGACTTCCAACGGTTTCGGGCCGGGTCCTCATCGTTGACGATGACGAGCACCAGCGCGCCGCCTTGGTGGCCATGCTCGCCGGCTCCGACTTTGACACCGAGGTCGCTGCCGACGGACTGGAGGCGCTGGATCGGCTCGCTGCGTTCAAGGCGGACGTCATCGTTGCGGACTTGGTAATGCCGCGCATGGACGGCTTTGAACTGCTCCGGCACCTGAAGGAGCGTGGCGACGTCACTCCGGCGATCACCCTGACCGGCTTCGGTAGCATGGCAAAAGCATTGTCCGCGGTGCATGATCTCAATGCTTTCTGGTTCCTGGAAAAGCCGGTGGAACCACGCGCCTTCAGAACTCTTCTGGAACGGGCGATCGCCCACAAGAGAAGTCTGCAGAAGACCGAAGAGCTCAAGCGCGACCTGAGCCTTCGCGGCGTACTGGGGGACATGGTTGGAATCTCCCCGGCGATGCAGCAGATCTTCTCGCTCATCCGGCAGGTGGCTCCGACCACGGCGCCCGTATTGATCCGCGGAGAGAGTGGCACCGGGAAGGAGTTGGTTGCGCGGGAGATCCATAAGTATAGCCGCCGTGGCGATGGGCCTTTTGTGGCGATCAACGCAGCCGCTTTGCCCGAGACTCTGATTGAGAGCGAGTTGTTCGGCCACGAAAAAGGCGCGTTCACGGGCGCCATGGAGCGCTCGGCCGGTTGCTTTGAGCAGGCCCACGGGGGCACCTTNNCAGGAAATCCCGGTAGACGCCCGCGTACTTGCCGCCACCAGTCAGGAACTCGAAACGCACCTGCGCGAAGAACTGTACTATCGCTTGAGTGTATTCCAGATAGTTGTTCCGCCGCTGCGTGAACATAAAGAAGATATCCCGTCAATCGCCGATGTCATGCTGCAGAATCTGAACCGGAAACACGGCACGCGCGTTACCGGCGTCGATCCCGAAGTGATGAATCTTTTTCATCGCTACGATTGGCCCGGTAATGTGCGCGAGTTGCGCAATATTCTGGAACGGGCGGCGATCATGGCGGGCGAGGGGTTGGTTCGGCTGAAGGACATGCCTTCCCCTGCGCTCGGTGTCGGTCCCGGCCCATATTCCAGGCAATCGTCCGGCTTTGATGTTCCTGCGATGCCCCCGCCCGGCCAGCCACTGATGAAACTCGAGGAAGCTTACATCAAACTGACCCTCGATTACGTGGGCGGCAATCGAAAACGGGCTGCCGAGATGCTGGGGATCAGCCTGCGAACGCTGCAGAACCGGATCGCCGCACTGCGCGAAGAGGGAAACGGAGCGGGCTCCTGATTCCGGCGCCACGGCCCCGGCCACTGGCCACCGCGGTTTGAGTCTTACATGGACGGAGAGGCAAGACCACCGGAGCCGGACGCGTTTCGCAACGCCAACAGCCCCTCATGGCTACCGCTCGGAGCGCTGCCGCGAATGTGCCGGCAGGCATCGAGCGATTGGATCAACGATAATGGCTCGCGCCTCGGCGCCGCCGTCGCATTCTACACTTTGTTGTCTCTCGCTCCCGTTATTGTGATAGCCGTGGCTTTGGCCGCCGTCGTTTATGGGCATGAGGCTGCCGAAGGCCGGCTCGCGTCGGAGATCGGAGGAGTGGCCGGTCCTGAAGTAGCACGGACAATTCAGGAAATCGTCAAAGGCGGCTACCAGCCTGGCATCGGCGTGATTGCCACACTGCTCGGCCTGGCGACCCTGGCATTTGGAGCCTCTTCCGTCTTTCTGGAGTTGCGCGACGCCATGAACACAATCTGGCACGTTTCGCTTCCTCCCTACGGACCCAATGCCGCCACTGTCATACGGCTGATCAGGGAACGCTTCTATTCGTTCGCGACGGTGGTGGGCACAGGTTTCCTGCTGCTGGTTTCTCTGGTGTTAAACACTTGGATGGCGGCAATGAAGATTGTGGTGCCGCGGGCTGCAACGTGGATCATTTCGTATCTGCTGATAGCGGTGTTGTTTGCGGCCCTCTACAGAATCCTTCCTGACGTGGAGGTGAAATGGGGCGACGTCGCCCTCGGCGCGACCGTCACTGCCTTGCTCTTCATGATCGGCAGGGAGGTTATGGGGTTGTACTTCGCGCACGCCAACTTCGGGTCTACGTATAGTGCCGCCGGCTCGCCGATTGTGGTGTTGCTGTGGATCTACTACTCGGCGCAATTATTCTTTTGGGGAGCCGAGTTCACCAAGGTGTACGCCAAGACTGTGGGATCCGCTCGCCGGTGTGGCCGCGACCCGTCCCGCGGGTAGTTTCGGCCCGGGGATTGGTGGGGCAGGCGGTGCTCGCCTGCCCTCTATCCTGTTTAGGCAGCGGGCTTAGGGGCTGTTAGGAAATAAACTTGCCTAACGCTCCCTTCGGAACTTCTGACGTCGTGGAATTTGGGATG
>PLRZ01000751.1 GCA_003164075.1 Bryobacterales bacterium
CTATTACCTCGCGGGGCTGGATGGGACGTTGAGCCCTACCTTCACGAATATCCTCCACGGCGATTTCCCCAACCTTTCCTTCGGGGTGACGCTTGACATGCCCCTCCGCAACCGTACCGCCCAGGCCGACGCCGAACGGGCGCTGCTGGAACAACGGCGGTTGCAAGTGAAGCTACAGGATGCGAAGAACCAGGCCGGTTGGGATGTCAACAAAGCTTGGAGCGGGGTGCAGCAGTCCCGGGATCAACTCGAGGCCGCGCAGAAACTGGTGACGCTTGCGCGCCAGGTGCTCGAAATGCAGCAGGAAAAGTTCACCCTGGCTTCGGCCACGGTGGAAGAGGTCATCACGGCACAACAGAATCTGGCCATAGCCCAAGGCCATGTAGTGAGAGCCCACGTCACCTATGCCAAGGCATTGATTCAGTATGAACAGGTGACGGGAACCCTCTTGGAAAGGCGCAACATCGAGCTGTCAGAGGCCGTGAATGGGGAAGTTCACCGTGCACCAATCGAATAAGTACATCACTTCTCTGAAGCTTCGCTCACGCGGCCCCGTGTCGGGTTGCGGCCACTCAGGGGGGTGGTGGTCGCCCGGCCTCTCATTCGCCCTGCCACAAGAAACCAAAAACGGCAAACCCTGTCTGTTCAGTATGTTCCATGGACACCTCTCCGACGCTCGTGGTTTCCTTTCGCGAACCAAGACTGGACATTTGCCCAGTTCCGCCGGCTGACATCGAAGGATACCATTCGAAGTGGCGCATCCCGCGGAGAAATCGATGAGCGGCCGATCAGAGGAGTCTATCCCATTGCCGGAAGGAACTGTGGTGGTCCTTACAGTCAGCCTTCGCCCACCAATCGCGCCGGGCGGACAACGTGTTCTCCAGTACGCAATCAGAATACACGAATTAAGAGTCTTGACAATTTTGGCGGTACGCAAACTTTAGCTGGAGGTGCAATATGTCGAAAACTGCAGTTGGTTTGTTTGAAAATCCGGGCGTGGCGGACCAAGTCGTCCATGACCTCGATGCCAGGGCGTTCCCTCGGAACGAGATCCACATTCTCGGGGAGCCGCGGGAAATGTCGGGCGACGGAGTCACGAGTATTCCACGCACCGACTTCGAGGTGGGTTTGGACCGTGAGCTCAAGACAATCGGGGCAAGTGAACGGGAGGCGAATGCTTACGTCCAAGGAGTGCGGCGTGGAGGAGTCCTCGTTTTCGCGACGGGATCAAACGAACAGGTGGACAGCGCGGCTGAGATCATGAACCGCCATGGTGCGGTAGAGGTTGAAGAGCTCATCGGCCGCGAACCGAATACTGGCAGCATGATTGACGAGAACATGCCGGCCATACACGATATTTCCCCCCCAACCGGGCGAATCCGACAATCGGGCGGCGGCGCCCGCATGTTTGTATGGTAGCTCGGCAAGGCGCAGCCAGGAAACGCAATCGGCAATTTCAACGAACTGGCTGATGGAACGCGAGATTCTTAGCGTCGCGAGGCACCGGCAGCGGTCGATTACCGCGGATGCGAGGCGTGAAAATTCTAGTGGGGTAGGCATTCTGCAAGGAATACAAATGGCCGATTCAAGGGTCTCGATATCGAATGGTGCATGGTGCGCCCGCGGCAGTCGAAAAAGCGAGCCATGTGACACGACACTCAGCCGAAGAAGTACGCGCGGGCATAAGATAGCGGCACAGATGTGTGGATCGCTGATACAGAAAACGCAGTCAACCACCGCCCGGGAGGGCACAGACTAATGTTAACGAATAAGCATTTGAAAGATTTTGCGATCCGAGCTACGGACGGCGAGCTTGGAACCATAGAGGACCTTTATTTCGACGATGAGACGTGGGCCATCCGCTACCTCATTGTAGATACCGGCGGCTGGCTTGGCGGCCGGCGAGTGCTGATTTCGCCAATATCCGTAGTCCATACGGATTGGGAGGCCAAGCGGCTGGATGTGGCGCTGACAAAAAGGCAGGTTGAGCATAGCCCCGAGATCGACACGCACAAGCCCGTTTCCCGTCAGCACGAGGCTGGTTACGTCGGGTATTACGGGTATCCCTATTATTGGGGTGGTCCCTATCTGTGGGGCGCGGCGGCCTACCCGGCGGGCTTGGCTACACCACCAACTGCTTCTACGGAGGCGATGGCGGCGCGGATCCGGAGGGAGTCGACGGATTCGCATCTGCGCAGTGGCGAGGCCGTCACCGGTTATAATATTGAGGCGGCTGACGGTGAAATCGGCCACGTGGATGGGTTTGTCGTGGACGATGAAGCCTGGGCGATCCGCTACATGGAAGTGGCAACTCGGAATTGGTGGCCCGGCAAGAAGATACTGCTTTCGCCCGCGTGGATTGAACGGGTGAGCTGGACGGATTCTAAAGTCTACGTCGGCCTCTCCCGGGAAGCCATCAAGGACGCACCGGAGTACGTCGAGTCCAGGCCGATCACTCGAGAGTATGAAAACCGGCTCTACTTTCACTACGGCCGGCCGCCGTATTGGCTGAACGAAGCCGAACACAAGTCTTCGTATTCCCTGAGCGGCGTTTAAGTGAAGGGCGTGGGCGGCCGGTAAACAGGGTTGCCCATCCTTTCGCGCGAGCTGGCGCCGGTCCAACTCAACTTCCGTTCTTTTGAACTGGAGACGAGCATGAAGCGGAACGGTACCGCGCGTGCTCTTACGTTTAAAGGGCTACATACGATTCCTCTGAAAACGGGTAGCCCCTGGAAGGAGAATCATGAAGACGTATCCAATCGCTCTAGCAACCCTGACGACCCTCCTCTTGGCGTTCTCCGCCTTCGC
This sequence comes from Bryobacterales bacterium, assembly GCA_003164075.1. The sequence goes on from PLRZ01000751.1 coordinate 2,809, forward strand.
GCGCGACCACAGCGCGCTGAACGGCACCTGGACGCTGGTGCCCGCCAAGAGCGATTTTGCCGGCCAGCCCGTGGTTCAAACCGGCACGGTGACGATCGCCGACCGGCAGGGCATTATCATCGTCTCTCGCCGTTTCGTGTACGCAGGCGCCACCGAGACCTACTTCTACCGCGACATCACTGACGCCGAGAACAATGCCACGATTCACACCGGCAAAGACTTTAAAAGCAAGACCCGATGGGATCATGACGTTTTGAAGGTGACGACCACCCAATCCGGCGCGGCTACTCTGGAAAGCTACACCCTCGCCGCGGATGGCACCATGATGGTCAACGTCCTAAGGCCGGAACACAAGCCGATCACGCTTGTCTTCCACCGCGAATAGACCAACTGCCTGGAGGCGACGCCTCTCCAGCCCCAACGCCAGCAGTAGGCAGCCAGCGATGGCTATTGAAGGACTCGCCGCGATCTTGGCTCATAACGTAACTGGCGAAAGGAATGACCGTAGTGGACCGCTCGTTGATGAAAACGACAATTTTGCTCTTGGTTTCCGATTCGGTTGTACGTTCCATTCTTAAGGAGACATTAGAGCGCGAAGGATATACCGTCCTGGCTACCGGCGACTTGGGGCAGGCGGTAGACCGGTTGCAGGAGTGCATTCCCGATCTCTTGATAACCCGTACCTATATTGAGAGCTTGCCGGGGCACGAGGCAGCTATGTATTTGCGCACGAAGTGCCCGGAAATGAGGGTTCTAATGCTCGGGGGGCTTCTTGATGACGAGCGGCTTGCATATCGAGCGGAGCAGCAAGGATTTGAGGTATTCCCAAAGCCATATACTGCTGCTGTGCTCCTGCAAGAAGTGAGAAAGGTCCTGAATAAACCGCGCGGTTGAACAGGAGGCGCCTACGTGGTTGAGAATGAATGCCACGAGCTTCCGCAAGGTCACATCCAATTCACACGTAGTAATAACCCGCTAGACTTCGACGCAGAGGAGGAACAATGTTTCACGACCTGTACACCTTGACTGGATCTTCCGTTATTGCAACAGACGGCGAGATGGGAAGTATCCGCAACTTCCTGTTCGACGACCAGTCATGGACGATTCGCTATTTGGTAGTCGACGTGGGAAGTTGGCTTACGCGGCGGGCTGTGGTTCTTGCGATCACGGCGGTGGAACAGCCCGATTGGGTGAAGAAGGCCCTCCATGTCCACTTGAGCAAGGAGCAAGTGCGTTATAGTCCCGATGTTGATACGGAGAAGCCGGTTTCACGCCAGCAAGAAGTCGCTATGCAGGAGTACTTTGGTTGGCCGATCTATTGGGCTGACAGTGAGCTTGGCCCTATGTCGTCAATTCCAACTGGCAGGAAATACCCGGTGCACACCAAGGGGGACTCGCATCTCCGCAGTGCCTGGGACTTGGCGGGTTACGAAGTGTGGGCCACGGACGGTGAAATGGGGCGCGTGGATGGCTTCATCATGGACGACGCCTCCTGGCATCTCGGCTACTTGGATGTCAAATCCGGAGACTGGCTTCACAGCCGCTCGGTGCTGGTTCCCACTTGCTGGGTGAACTCCGTTTCCTGGGCCGATCACCGCGTGAATTTGCATCGCGCCCAAGCGTGGACAGGCACCTTGAAAGCGTCGTAGCCCACCCGCCTGCGGGCAGCGATCTACGCTGTCTGGTTGCTTGCTCAACTCATCCCTCCTGAACATCTTCCTCTAGAGAACAGGAACCGTGGCCGAAAGGGAGAACGTATAAGCCGATATCTGCAATATGACGTTCGGTAAGGATGATCGCAGCTACTACCCGGCGCTGGCTATTCTGCACGAAGAAGTGGAGCCCGATGCCTGGTTTTCGGAATACCTGAGCGAAGGCCCGTCCGGCCACTTCCGGCGCGGCGCTCCGGGCGCCTCCCCTTTACGCGCTGCGCTTCATGGCGGCAGATTTCAACCGACTTAACTGTAATTGCTGGCTAATCGGTTCGAGGCATCGACCTCGGATGCAGAGCCAGGATACGTCTACAGAGGGTGGTCTCCCTTTCGTGTCGGAACGACGATAGGCGCGACTGAATTCGCCACCCATTGGTAGCAACGAGCGGCTCCATACTTCGCGGATTCTCAACTCTACTGTCTGCTGGGTGCGTTCCTTACGCTGTCAATGGCAGTCGCCCCAGTTCTTGCAGGGTTGTGGCTTGTTGAGTCCAAGTAGATATCGCTATTTCACATTGGCATCCCGCAGGATTTTGGTCCGCCGTTCTTCGTATTCCTCGCTTGTGATCTCCCCGGCGGCATATCTCCTTTGCAGGACCTGCAGAGGCGATTGCATTTGCCGGTAGATAGTCCGCCTCACCGGCATCATGAAGGAAAAGAACAAGATCCAGAGGAAGATCCAGAAAACCCACCAATACCCATGCATTCCCCAATAGTAGTACATAGTCGGAATCTCCTTTTTGCCTTCTAAACACGGCACACAGTGTACAACCCATTCGACCGAAACTTACTTAATGCGCTTTTGCACCAGTCCAAGGCCCCAGGCTCCGCCGAAAGCCAGCAATCCGAGCAACCCGATCAGCGGCAACGGACTCGCCGTTTTCGGCAACGCCGCAGCCGCAGTTTGTGTCGGCGCGGTGTCCGGCTTGAGTTCCAAGGCGGGCGGTGGGGTGACGGCCGCAGCGAGTTCCACCGATTCTCCGGTGGGTTTAATCGCCATGACGGGCGCCTGCTTCAGTTTCAGGACCACTGGGTGGTCTGTTGTCTTGATCGGCTCCGCGACTTCCGCCGGGATCTCGGCCTCGGTGAAGAGAACGGGGGTGTTGGCCGTTTTAGCAAGTTCCACTGCTCTCGCCTTGGGATAAACGAACTCCTCGCCCCAGTTTCTGCCGGGATAGAACCATGCCCGGAGTGCCTCCGGCTCACCTGCCGGCCGCTCCCGAAAAGTAATCACGGTCTTGTCAGTCGCTCTGAGGCGATAGTTCGGGATGGCGAGGATGGTGGCGTAGACCTGCGTTTCGTCCTTGTTGAAGATCTGGACAATGTGGCGGTCGGACTGCGAGTCCAGGATCTTGAAGACATAGGTGCCGGCTGGCAACACCCCCCACCCCTTGAGGTGGACTCCCGGAATCTCCACAGGCGCGCTGAAAGTAATCACGGTTTTCCTGTTCCACGCGTCCGCCTTTGCCGCTGTTGAGAATACCGCGCCCATCAGCGCCAGGCAAAACGCGGTTGTTGTTACTGTTCCTGTTCTCAAGACATTCATCTGCTTCTTCTCCTTTGCTCTCGAATCTGTGCCACCGGGTATTCGCTCTGTCGGGCACCATGCCTCCACACCTCCGACTGGCTGGTCGCACACGACGGACGAGAGGCATTCCGAGGTCCATCGGCACACGACTGCGCGAAGAGGCGCCTCTCATCCCGTCCAGAGCCAGTGGTTGCTGCAACCTTGAGAACATGCGGCACAGCGCCAGAGCCGAGAACTCTCAAAGCCAAGTCTTGCCAAGCCCATCCCGCCCGCTCGCTTGCATGTGCGCCCATGGTTGGTAGCACGATATGGTCCAGAACAGAATCCCGCTAATCGAAGGACGAGGCCGCTGAGCGGGCGTGGCGCAAGGGAAATTGACCGGAGCCGAGAGGCAAAAGCTGCACCTGCAATGCGAAAGTTGCCTACGAGCGGTCTGCGAATGCCGGTTCTATGGCAGCCTCTTCTCGGGCTCAGCCGCCAGCGCGAAACAACCGGCGTTTGGACTCTCTCGCTCGGCTGTCTCCGAGTAGTGGTAAATGAAGTGCTAGAAAAGAACCTACGAGGTTTGCCGTTGCGCTTCCAACTGCATCCAGGTCGATGGGGCTGCTTCCAAATGCAGCAACGGCGCATAGCTGACGGCTTTGGCCATTTGCAGCCAATGCTCATTCACCAGGACTGGACATTTGCCCAGTTCCGCCGGCCGATATCGAAGGCTAACATTCGGAGTAGCACTGCGCCGAGAAATCAATGAGCGGCCGATCAGAGGAGTGGGTTCCATCGCCGGAGGCGATCGCTGCGGTCCTTGAAGTCAGTGCTTTGCCCGCTGATGGCCTTCGACTTCAAGAGATTCTCTCCCAGGGAAGCTGGAAACTGCACGAGGCTTCAGACTGCTGTGAAACTTTGGCGTTGTCGCGCGACGAAAGTGTTCCGGTGCTCCGCTGCGAGCGTGACCACGCCGACGGCAACCGGGACGACCTTTTGAACACCACAGCGAGCCTTCCGGCTCCGCCGAATCTTAATTGTGTTCTCTCGTCTGGCCGAGGAGTCCTTCTGGGCGAAGGTGCTGAGTCTGGGTGGTTTCGACGTGCTGATGACGCCTTTCGAACCGGAGGAGGTGTTACGAGTCGCTTTCTCTGCCTGGAGCCGCTGGGAGTGCGGCTTTGTTGCGAGCTCCGCTAGAGAGGCGGAAGCGGCGAACCGTAGCAGAATGTCCGGGTTTTCGGACGAATAGAAAGGTAATGAAATGATCGATAAACTGACCCCGATCGAGAAACTAACCACCATCGAGCCGCCAAGGCCGCCGGAAGGCGAACAAGGTAGAGCCGTTGGAAGTTACGGTATCTTCCGTCACTGGCGGCTGTTGAAATTCATCATCGCCGCGGTATTCGTGCTTGTCGTTTTCGTGGCCGTCATCCCCGGCTGGCTACAGAAGTGGCTCTGGATGCGGCAACTCGGCTACGTCGGCGTCTTCTGGACGATCTGGTCCGTTCGGTGGGAACTGTTTGCCGCTGCCTTCGTTGTCGCGCTTCTGTACCTTGGGATCAATCTTCGCTTTGCTCAGAGAAACGCCTCTGCTCTCAGCGGGGGTAAGTTAAGAGGCCCGTCTACGGTTGCGGGTGAACTCGGCATCCAGGTTTCTCCCAGGGCTTTGAAACTGGCTACAGCGGCGATAGCAGCCGCCGCGGGCCTGAGCTTCGCGGCCATCTTCTATACCCAATGGGACACTTATCTCCGCTTTCGTTATGGCGGATCTTTCGGATTATCCGATCCTCTCTTCGGAGTCGATACCGGGTTCTATCTGTTTCGCCTGCCCTTTTATGAGCTTGTGCAAGGTTCCCTCACCGCTCTAGCCTTCATCACGCTGCTGGCAGCAATCGGCTTCTACGCGTACTTCGGCTTGCTGCGGCTCCCTGGAAACAGGCAGACCACGGACCGAAGCGCGAAGGCTATTCCACATTTGTCGATGCTGGCGTCTGTACTGGTGGCTGGTTGGGGATGGGGATTTTACCTCGACCACTTCGAACTCCTCTACTCCACGCAAGGAGTTGTTTACGGAGCCGGCTATACGGCCGATCATGTGACGCGGGTCGCCTATTGGCTTATGGCCGGCACGGCGGCGGCGCTGTGTGCGTTGCTCGTCGTGAGTGTTTTCCGGCCTCGCCTCAGGGCGGTCCTTATTGGAGCCGGAGCCTATGTGGCGTTGTACATCTTGGCAATCATGCTCCTCCCGGCACTCTTCCAAAGGTTCGCGGTGCAGCCGAACGAGTTGGCCCTGGAAACCCCCTATCTCAAAAACAACATCGAATTCACCCGCAAGGCATACAGTCTCGACACGATCCAGGAAACATCCTACCCGGCGCTGGCGGATTTGACGTCTGATGTGATTGCGAGAAATCAAGACACTATCCAGAACATCCGTCTCTGGGACTATCGCCCGTTGCTTCAAATGTACCAGCAAGCCCAGGAAATACGGCTCTATTACCAGTTCTATCACGCCGATGTGGACCGCTACCACCTGCAGGATGGATATCACCAGGTGATGCTTTCGGCGCGAGAACTCTCCGCGGAGCTTCCTGCTGAAGCCCAAACCTGGGTGAACCAGAAGTTGCAGTTCACCCATGGTTATGGCTTGGTCATGAGTTTCGTCTCAAAGACTATGGGCGGAGGTTTTCCGCAGTACGTGCTTGAGAACATCCCACCCGAATCCGCCTTCGGCCTGACCATCAGCCAGCCGTCCATCTACTACGGCGAATCCATGCCTGGGTACCGGATCGTGGCAACGGGCGTTAAGGAGTTCGACTACCCCAAAGGGAACCAGAATGTCTATACGAGTTACAACGGGACGGGGGGTATCCCGCTGGACAGCTTGTGGAAGCGGCTCTTGTTCACCTTGACTCAGGGTGATATCAACATACTGTTCACATCCTATCTTCGACCGGAAAGCAAGATTCAAATTTGGAGGCAGGTTAAGGACCGCGTGCAGCAGGTTGCTCCGTTCCTACGCCTCGACCAGGATCCCTACGCCGTGGTGAGCGAGGGCAAGCAGTACTGGATTCAAGATGCCTATACCGTCTCCGATCACTACCCCTATTCCACCCCTCACGCTGCAGCCTTTGAACAGGGGTTGAACTACATTCGAAACTCCGTGAAGGTAGTTGTGGACATGTATGACGGAACCGTCGGGTTCTACGTCATGGATCCGAACGATCCCGTCCTGGCGGTCTACCGCCGGGCCTTTCCGGGCGTTTTCAAAGATCTGAATCAGCTCTCGCCGGACCTGAAATCGCATCTGCGGTATCCGGAGGACCTCTTTTCCATTCAGGCCGACCAATACACGACATTCCACATGACGGTTCCGCAGGTCTACTACAACCGCGAGGACCTCTGGGTGCTCCCGAACGAGGCGTATGCGGGCACGGTCGCGCCCATGAAACCTTATTACATCCTGATGAAGCTCCCCGGAAGCGACCAGCTTGAGTACCTTCTCATGACGCCCTTCACTCCCCAGAAGCGAAACAACATGATCTCCTGGATGGCAGCCAGGTGCGATTTCCCCGAATACGGGAAGATGCTTTTTTACGAACTTCCCAAGGAGAAGCTGATCTATGGCCCGATGCAAATCGAGGCGATGATCGATCAGAACACCGCGATCGCCGCGCAACTGACGCTGTGGGACCAAAAAGGTTCCAAAGTCATTCGTGGCAACCTGATCGCCGTACCGATCGAGAACTCCTTTCTCTATGTAGTGCCGCTGTATCTCACCGCGGAGGGCACGGACTTCCCGCAACTCAAGCGCGTGATCGTGATTTCGGGGGACAAAGTGGCGATGGAGCCTACCCTTGATGAGGCAATCCAAGCCGTCTTCGGGACGCAACAACCCCAAACTCCTGGGCAGGCGCCCGGCCCTCCGTTGGAGTCGGGGCAGGCGAGGGCGGCATTCGATAAAGCCCAGAAGGCTATGGAGCAAGGGGACTGGACAAACTTCGGCAAGGCGATGGACGCGCTCAAGGGCTTGCTGAGCGGCCCGCCAAAATGATGAATCTTATCGCCGAAAATCTAAGGCTGCGCTGGCGCCTTTCGTTGCCAGGGAGTTTAGCGATGAGCGGACCGAGGCGTAAGGCGGGACAGGCCGATCCTGCCACGAGGATACAAACTCGTCAGAATACCGGCGGCGAAAAAAGCGCTGACGTGCTGGAAGAAATCTGGCGCAGCGCAGACCGCAAACGCCCAACGGCCAACTTCACTTTAGGATCAGGCTTAGTCCCTAAGCTCCGGGTTGCGCTGGCCGGCATGAAGGCCGACATCTTCGGAGCCTGTCTGTGTTGCAAAGCTCCGCTCGGGCTGAGCCGTCTGACGGCAGCACCCTGGACTGCTTTGTGCGTTCGATGCCAGGAAGCCGCCGACCGCGACGATGCGGAGGTTCTCAGAATTCGTTCACGAGGCTGACGCGTATAGCGCCGGAACTTCGCGTGAAAATGCAGCGAAATCGATTTGGAAAGAAAGAAAGGAATGGAAGTCATGTTGGAAACGAACTCGGTTGTAGCCATTTACGATACTCACTCTCAGGCAGAGGAAGCAGTGAAGGAACTGCAGAGGTCTGGGTTTGACATGAAGAAAATGTCCATCGTCGGCAAGGATTATCATACGGACGAGCACGTCGTCGGATACTATAACACCGGCGACCGCATGAAGTACTGGGGCAAGCTGGGCGCCTTCTGGGGTGGTCTCTGGGGGATGTTGTTCGGAGCAGCTTTCTTCGTCATTCCAGGCCTTGGGCCGATATTGGTAGCCGGCCCGTTGGTCGCCTGGATCATCGGCGCACTGGAAGGCGCCGTTGTGGTGGGCGGATTGAGCGCGCTCGGCGCGGGGCTGTACAGCATTGGCATCCCCAAGGATAGCGTCGTGAAATACGAGGCGGCGCTCAAGTCCGACAAGTTTCTTCTTCTGGCCCATGGCACGGCGGACGAGGTTGCCAGGGCCAGGGACATCCTGCAGACGACGCACGCAATGGAGGTTGCAGTGCACGCGCCTCTACGCGGGCAACTTGCCGGGAGCGGCAGATAGCTTACCAGCCCTGAAAAAGTGGAACCTATAAGGAGGAATATCGTGAAGAACAACTTGTTGATCGTTTCGGTAGCGGGCCTGGGTTTGGTCCTGCCCGCTTTGGCGTCGGATCGCGATGATGACATTGGGCGTGTTCAAAAAGCGGCCCAGGTCTTCCAGGAAATCATGACTACACCGGACAAGGGCATTCCACGTGATCTGCTGGAAAAGGCGAAATGCGTTGCCATCATTCCCGGAGAGGAGAAGGCAGCCTTCATATTCGGCGGCAACTACGGCAAGGGACTGGCTACCTGCCGCACTGATAAGGGCTGGAGTGCTCCGATGTTTGTGGCTGTTGGAGGCGGGAGCGTCGGCTTCCAGATTGGTGCCTCTTTCACCGACGTGGTGTTGCTGTTTATGAACGACCACGCTTTGCAAAGCCTGCTGGGAGACAAATTCAAGATCGGCGCCGACGTAACCGTGGCAGCAGGGCCGGTGGGGAGACAGGCATCCACCAACACGGACCTGAAGCTCACTGCGGAGATTCTGAGCTATTCGCGCAGCAAAGGTGTTTTTGCCGGGGCCAGCGTGGATGGCGCTGTCGTACAGGCCGACCACAGCGGGGACCAAGCCATGTACGGACGCAACGTGACCCACGAAGAAATCCTGCATGGCAAAGTTGCCGTCCCTGAGTCGGCTCACCGCTTGCTGGCGGAGCTTGCCAGATATCCTGAAACCCGTGGGAAGGGCAGCCGCTAAAGGAACTTCTTGTGGCCGTGGCGCAGTGATCGCGCCGGAACCAGGACCCGTGCAGTGCCGGTGCCCGAACGCGGCTCAACCGCTGGGAACCTCTGTAAAACGAGCAACTAGCCTTGCTGGAGAAGAAGAATGTCCGATTTGCCGACAGTCCGGGCAGCGACGCCGAAACGCATCGGCGTCGCTGCCGATCACGGAGGTTTTGAGTCGAAGGAGTATCTGGTCAGGATGTTGCGTGAGGCTGACTATCAAGTGGTCGACTTCGGTGACAGCCAGCCGAAGCAGGATGACGACTATCCGGATTTTGTCGTGCCCCTGGCCCGTGCAGTTTCTCGCGGCGAAGTGGATCGCGGTGTGGCCATCTGCGGTAGCGGCGTGGGTGCGTGCATTGCCGCCAACAAGGTGCGGGGCGTGCGGGCCTGCCTGATCCATGAGTGCTTTTCAGCGCACCAGGGTGTCGAGGACGACGNNGCGTCACCGGCGTCGTCTCGCTAAGATCGCAAGTTTGGAAAGCACGGAGGAAAGTTCATGAGCGTGAACCCGTTGCAGGAGTTGGGAACCCTTGGTCAATCCCTGTGGCTCGACTATATCCGGCGAGATCTGATCGCCAGCGGAAGACTTCGACGTTTGATCGAGGAGGATGGATTACGGGGGATGACCTCGAACCCGTCCATTTTTGAGAAGGCGATTGCGGACAGCCACGATTACGACAAAGACATTCGCGCCATCGCGTTTAGCGGCAAAGGCGCTGAGACAATCTACGAAACCCTCAGCCAGCAAGACGTGCAGAAAGCCGCCGACGAGTTCCGGCCTCTCTACGACAGGACTGACGGCAAAGACGGATACGTCAGCCTGGAGGTCAATCCGCACCTGGCGCACGACACTAAGGGCACGATCGAGGAAGCCCGCCGGTTGTGGGCCGCGCTGGGCCGGCCGAATGTCCTCATCAAGGTGCCGGCAACGGCCAACGGGCTACCCGCCATCCAGCAACTGATCGGCGAAGGCATCAGCGTCAACGTGACGCTGCTGTTTGGATTGCCGCGGTACGCCCAAGTGGCGGAAGCCTACATCGCCGGCCTCGAAGCGCGCGCGGCCCAGGGACAGCCTTTGAAGCATTTAGCCTCGGTGGCAAGCTTCTTTGTAAGCCGCATTGATGCGCTAGTCGATCCGCTGCTGGAAAAACTCATTGCACCAGGCTGCAAGGAGTCAGAGTTGGCGAGAAAGGCTCACGGGCAAATCGCCATCGCCAGCGCGAAGATGGCGTATCAAAACTGCAAAGAGATCTTTGCCGGCGACCGGTTTAGAAAGCTGGCTACTAAAGGCGCTCGAGCCCAGCGGCTGCTCTGGGCCAGCACCGGCGCCAAGAACCCCGACTACAGTGACGTGAAATACGTTGAGGCCCTCATCGGACCGGATACGGTCAACACGGTGCCGCTCGAAACCCTCAATGCCTATCGCGACCATGGAGAGCCCAAAACCCGGCTCGAACATGATGTCAAAGAAGCCCACTGGCTGCTGGGGCAACTGCCGGAACTGGGTATCGGCATCGACAATGTGACTCGGCAGCTTGAGGACGAAGGAGTCGAGAAATTCATCAAACCGTTCGACAAACTGATGGAGACCGTTGCGCAAAGGTCAGCACGGCATTTGACGAGACAAGCATGAAAGTAAGTCCATATGCGGGAAAGCCGGCTGAAGCATCAATGCTGGTGAACGTACTCAGGTTCGTTACGGCCTACTATACAGATCGGAGCGACAGATCATGAGCAAACAGGACCATGCCAGCCACCCCATATACAGTCTCCTACCCACGGAAATCGAGGGATTCGATTCCCTGGCGGCGCTCGCACTGGATATGCGCTGGTCGTGGAATCACGCGACCGACGAAGTGTGGCGGCAGCTTGATCCCGGCCTCTGGGCGATCACGAACAACCCCTGGGTAGTCCTGCAGACGGCCTCCCGCGACCGGATCAAACGCGTGTTAAGCGATCCCGTTTTCCGCAAGAACGTGGATGGCTTGGTCGAAGCCAGTCGCCAGGTGGCGGAAGCGCCCGCGTGGTTCCAGCGGAATCATGCGGGGGATCCACTGACCTGCGTCGCCTATTTCAGCATGGAATTCATGCTGAGCGAGGCGCTGCCCATATACTCGGGCGGCCTCGGGAACGTGGCGGGCGATCAACTCAAAGCCGCCAGCGATCTCGGTGTACCTGTAGTCGGCGTTGGACTCCTCTACCAGCAGGGCTATTTTCGCCAGGTGATCGACAAGAGCGGCGAGCAGCAGGCCCTCTACCCGTATAACGATCCTGGACAGTTGCCGATCATGCCGTTGCGCCAACCAAACGGGGAATGGTTGCGGCTGGAGATCGCGTTGCCTGGATACTCGGTCTGGCTGCGCGCCTGGCAGGTCCAGGTTGGCAGGGTGAAGCTTTACCTGCTGGACAGCAATGACGCGGCGAACTACCCGGTTCATCGAGGAATTACCAGCGAGCTCTATGGGGGCGGCCCGGAATTGCGCCTCAAGCAGGAAATGCTGCTCGGGATCGGCGGATGGCGGCTGCTCCGCGCTCTCGGGCTCCAACCNNCAGCCCTTCGAAGTGGCACTGGCCGCGACTCGAGTCGGCAATCTCTTCACCACGCACACGGCGGTGGCCGCCGGTTTTGACCGCTTCGCTCCGGCTCTCATCAAGCAATACCTCGGTGGATACGCCAAGCAAAAGCTCGGCATTTCGCTCCATGACTTGCTGGCTCTGGGCCGCCAGAACGCGGATGACTCGTCGGAGCCTTTTAACATGGCCTATCTGTCGATCCGCGGGAGCGGGTCGGTGAATGGTGTAAGCCGCCTGCACGGGAAGGTAAGCCGGCGCCTTTTTCTGCCTCTGTTCCCGCGCTGGCCGGAAGACGAAGTCCCAATCGGGCATGTGACTAATGGAGTCCACACGCCCACCTGGGACTCTGCCCCGGCTGACGATCTTTGGACCGAGGCCTGTGGAAAAGATCGCTGGCTGGGGACGACTGAGTCCCTGGAACAGGACATTCGCCGGGTCTCCGACACCAAGCTCTGGCAGTTTCGCACCGCGGCCAGTAAGTCTCTTGTCGAGTACGCTCGCGAACGGTTGTCCCGGGACTTGGCCGCGGCAGGCGCGCAGCCCGAGGACGTCGAAGCCGCGAAGCATCTCTTCGATCCCGATACCTTGACGCTGGGCTTTGCTCGCCGCTTCGCGACCTACAAGAGACCCAACCTGCTACTCCATGATCCTCAGCGACTGCTCCGTATCTTGACTAATGCTCAGCGTCCGGTGCAGCTCATCATCGCCGGTAAGGCGCATCCGGCAGACCAGGCTGGACAGGCACTGATTCGGGAATGGATGCATTTCATCCGGCGGCCCGAGACCCGCCCGCATGCGATCTTCCTCAGCGACTATGACATGCTTCTGACCGAGCACCTGGTGCAGGGTGTGGATGTCTGGATCAACACCCCACGGCGTCCCTGGGAGGCTTGCGGAACGAGCGGCATGAAGGTGCTGGTCAACGGAGGCATCAATCTGTCCGAGTTGGATGGCTGGTGGGCGGAAGCTTACACGCCTGAAGTCGGGTGGGCATTGGGAGATGGCCAGGAACACGGCGAGGACCCAGCTTGGGACGCTGCCGAAGCCGAAGCCCTTTACGACCTGTTGGAACGGCAGGTAATTCCAGAGTTCTACACTCGCGGCGAGAATGGTATTCCTGCGGCCTGGGTAGCACGAATGCGGGAAAGCATGGCGCGGTTGACGCCGGTCTTTGCCGCAAGCCGCGCGGTGCGCGAATACCTGGAGCAACACTACCTCCCGGCCGCAGCCGCCTACCGCGAGCGCGCGGCGAATAAAGGCGCAGCGGGCAGGCTGGTGGTCGATTGGCGGCACGAGGTGGAGGGGAAGTGGGGCTCGCTGCGCTTCGGCGACTTGCGGGTCGAAACCAATGCTGGCCACCACGTGTTTGAAGTCGAAATCTTTCTGAACAATCTCGATCCGAATGCGGCGCGAGTTGAGCTTTATGCGGACGGAATCGACGGCGGCGATCCCGTACGGGTGGAAATGAAGTGCGCGCGACCGCTGCCTGACGCATCCCGCCCGTCCCTCTATCAGGCGACGGTACCCACGACACGTCCAGCAAGAGACTACACGGCGCGAGTGGTGCCGCAGCGATCCGGGGTGGCGGTTCCGTTGGAATCCGCTCGAATCCTATGGCAACGATGATGAAAACGGATCAACGTGAGTTGCACGGTTACATCTCGGAGACCTCCGAGCACTCCGACGTTCAGACAGGCTCTCCTCTGCCTTTAGGAACCCAGGAAAAGGGGGGAGGAGTTAACTTCGCAATTTTCAGCCGCAACGCCAGCCGCGTCCGACTGGAGTTGTTCGACCAGCCCGAAGATGCTGCGCCCGCCCGGGTCATCGATCTCGATTCAGGGCGCAACCGCACCGGCGACGTCTGGCACGTTTGGGTAAAAGGGATCGGTTCCGGCCAACTCTATGCTTACCGCGTGGATGGCCCTTACGAACCCGCCGAAGGACATCGTTTCAATTTCAGCCGGCTTCTTCTCGATCCCTTCGTTACCGCGATTTCCCGGCCACCTCCTTGGGATTTTGCATCGGCACGCGGATACGATTCATCGTCGCCGGACCAAGACTTGGCTCTCTCGACGCTGGACAATTCCAGGTCGATGCCGAAATGCGTTTTTGTCAACGAGCCCTTCGAGTGGGGTGGAGACCAGCCACTCCGGCATCCGTGGTCGAAGACCGTCATCTACGAAGCGCATGTTCGCGGCTTTACCATTCACCCCAAGTCGGGCGTGGACCACCCGGGAACCTACCGCGGCCTGATGGAAAAGATTCCCTATCTCAAAGCTCTGGGAGTGACCGCAGTGGAACTGATGCCGGTGCAGGAGTTCAATGAAGCTTCTGTCACGCGCAGCAACCCGCAAACACGGCAACCCTTGAGGAACTACTGGGGATACGACCCCGTAACGTTCTTTGCGCCCAAAGCTTCCTACAGCAGCTCGGGAGGTTTGGGGCAGCAGAAGCTGGAATTCAAGGAAATGGTCCGGGCCTTTCACAAGGCTGGCATCGAATTGCTTCTGGACGTGGTGTTCAATCATACGGCGGAGGGAGACGAACTGGGACCGACGCTCTGCTTCCGTGGGATGGATAACGCAATCTTCTACACTTTGGCAGGCGACAAACGCTACTACAAGAACTATACCGGGACTGGCAATACGATCAACGCCAACCATCCCGTAGTGCGGGACCACATCCTGGCCGCTCTCCGTTATTGGATGGTCGAAATGCATGTAGATGGATTCCGGTTTGACCTGGCGTCGGTTCTCGGCCGGGACGGCGCCGGCAAGTTGCTCGCCAACGCACCCCTTCTCGAACGGATCGCCGAGGACCCGATCTTGAGAGACGTGAAAATCATCGCCGAGGCGTGGGATGCCGCCGGTGCTTACCAGGTGGGTAGTTTTTCGGAGCGCCGTTGGGCGGAGTGGAACGGCCGATACCGGGATGATGTCCGGCGCTTCTGGCGCGGCGATGAGGGGATGCTCGGTTTGTTTGCCAGCCGCATCTGCGGCAGTGCCGACATCTATACCAAGTCGGGCAAAGGCCCCGAAGGCAGCATCAACTTCGTCACCTGCCACGACGGCTTCACTCTGAACGACGTGGTGAGTTATCGCTACAAGCACAATGAAGCCAACGGAGAAAACAGCCATGACGGTACCGACGCCAACTTCAGCGAGAACTACGGCTCCGAAGGCGAAACGACGGATACCGGAATCGAG
>PLRZ01000380.1 GCA_003164075.1 Bryobacterales bacterium
CTCCACCGAAGGCGATATGGGGCTGAGTTACCTGATTGAACGCGGCAATAAACGGGCACGCCGCCTGCGCGCGGCCAAGGACATCACCGCCGTAACGCGTTCGCAGGTGACCGATAACGAGCGGGGCCTTACATTCCAGGTGGGCAGTCTCTTCATCAATGTCCAACTTGCGCAGTCTACCCTGGAACTGGCGCAAATGGATCTCAAGAGCTTTCAACAAACCGTCGACATCAGCGAGGTCCAGTTCAAGGACGGCGCTATGAGCGAAAACGACTACCTGAAGATAAAGCTGCAGTTGCTGCAATTTGAATCGGACGTGGAACAGGCATCGCTGAATAAGGCCCAGGCGTTGTCGGATCTCCGTCAACAACTCGGTTACGAACAAGTGTTTGCCGATTACGACGTGGCCGGCGACTTCGAATATAAGCCGCTGGTGGTGGCGCTCGACGAATTACAGGCGAAGGCTTTGCAGAATCGGCCGGATCTGCGCACGGCGGTGCTGGGAGTTATTGCCGCCAACAGTCAATATAGTCTCGCCAAGGCCAACGCGAAGATGGATCCCACCGTCTCCGCTAATTACTCGCACGTCAACGGCATCAGTACGGCTACCTGGGCGTTTAGTATTCCGCTGGCGATTTTCGACCGGAATCAGGGCAACATTGCACAAACGCGGATTGCCATCCGGCAGGCCGAAGAACAGCAGAAGGCGGCCAGCGGGCAGGTGCTGACGGACGTGAAAGACGCGTACGAGGGGCTGCAGGAAGCCGCGAAGATAGTCCAGCTCTTGAGATCCAAGTACCTGGACGCGGCCCAGAAGAGCCGCGATATCAGCGAATACGCGTACCGGCGCGGAGCCATTGCGCTTCTCGATTTTCTGGACGCCGAGCGGACTTATCGCGCCACACAACTGGCCTACCGCCAGGCGGTGGCAGCTTACTTGAGCGCATTAGAGCAGCTTCGCCAGGCGGTGGGGACCAGGAACCTGTTATGACGAGAGAAGAGATTCGCGCACGTATCGAGGAGGTCGGCATTATCCCGGCGATCCGCGTGTCGTCCGCCGAAGACGCCCTGTTTGCCGCGGAAGCGGTCAGCGAGAGCGCTATCCCCATTGTGGAAGTAACTATGACCGTACCGGGCGCCGTCGAGGTGATTCGCCAATTGACGAGCCATCACCCCGACGTTCTGGTGGGCGCCGGCACGTTGTTCCGCGTGGATACGGCGCGCCGGTGCCTGGATGCGGGAGCGGCGTTTCTGACCACGCCGGGACTCGATCTGGACATCGTGAACTTTGCACTGGGGCGCGGGGTGGTAGTCTTCCCGGGCGCGTTGACGCCCACCGAAGTGGCGAACGCCTGGAAAGCCGGAGTGGATTTCGTGAAGGTCTTTCCGTGCTTTGCAAACGGCGGCCCCGCTTACATCCAGGCCCTCAAAGGGCCCTTCGCGGAAGTCCCGCTGATTGCTTCCGGCGGTGTGAACCAAATGAACGCCATGGATTTCATTCGCGCGGGGGCGGTGGCGCTGGGCATCGGGCGGGACCTGATTCACCAGGATGCCATCAAGCGCCGCGAGCGCGGCTGGATCACCGAACTGGCGCGGCGGTACACGAAGATTGTGGCCGAGGCGCGCAGGATTCAAAAGGAGGCCGTATGATACACAAACTGGCCGCGGTGTTATTCGGCGTGAGCGCGATGGGTATGGCTTCCCCGGCGGATGGGCCCAGGCAGTCCTTTGAAGTTACCAGTACGGAGCGGGTGAATTTCCCGCCCGGCGGCACGATTCATCTGGATGACTCGTTCGGTTATCTGACCGTAGAAGGTTGGGATGAACCGGAAGTCGAGATCATCGTGACTAAGTCGACGGATCGTTTCTTAGAACCCGAGGAGAAGCAAAAGGCGGCGAATGCCTTCGAGAAGATCCGCGTAGTCACCGAACGGCGGTCCGATAAGGAACTGACAATCTCCACGACTCTCCCGGCGCGCCATGGCTTTCCCAGTTCCATCCTTCCTTCGGGGCGCATTATTCTTACCATGCCGAAGAAGACTACGTGCGGTGTCACGGTGGAGTATACAGTCCACGTGCCGCGCGATTCGCGGCTGATCGTCCACCACGACCATGGCTATGTGTGGGTGAGCGACGTGACAGGCGACATCGAAGTGGACAGCCACACCGGCGACATGATCGTGACGCTGCCGGATCCGGGCTCATACGCGATTGACGCGAGGACCAGGATGGGCAGCGTGTCTTCGGATTTTACGGGCAGCGGGCACAAACAGTTCCTAGTGGGCACTCAGTTCGTCCATATAAGTCAGGCTGGGTCACGGCGAATCTACTTGCGCATGGGTCGCGGCAGCATCACGCTCAAGAGCGAACCGCCGTCCGGCCCGTTCCGGAAGGACTGAGAAACTACGCATAAAGAACTTCACAGTGTCTGTAGTGGCGATGTGGCGCAGGCACTCGGGCCTGGGGCAGGCGAGCACCGCCTGCCCCACCTCCGAGCTTACTTCCGTTCGGCTCAGGTCAATTTCCCTTAGGGCCTGTGTGGAAGTAACCTATTCAATCGCCGCCTAACGCTCCCTTACGGTCGCGGCTCGGAACGTAAGGGAGCGTTAGGCAAGCTTATTTCTTTACAGCTTCTTAGAAGTTCACGATCGACGCGAACGATACCGCATCCAAGCTGGCGCCGCCTACCAGGCTGCCGTCAATCTCCGGCTGCGCCATCAGCGTCTTCACATTGTCGGGCTTCACGCTGCCGCCATATAGGATGCGCACCGCGTCGGCGGCTTCTTTGCCGAACTTCGCGCGCACTTCGTTGCGGATGGCGCGATGCGCATCGGCGGCAATCTCCGGAGTGGCCGTTTTGCCCGTCCCGATGGCCCATACGGGCTCATACGCGATCACAATTCTGGCGAACTGCGCCTCGGTCAACCCCGCGATGCCGCCCTGAAACTGGCTCACCAGCACGGCTTCGGTATGGCCGCTCTCGCGCTCTTCCAACCGTTCACCGACGCACACAATCGGCGTCAGACCGGCTTCCAGCGCAGCCTGCGTGCGTTTGAGCACGGTAGCATCGGTCTCGCCGAAATACTGCCGGCGCTCGCTGTGGCCCACAATCGCGTGAGTGGCGCCCACCGCGCGGAGCATGGCGGCGGAAATCTCGCCGGTGAACGCGCCTTCCTTGGCCCATGCGATATTCTGCGCGCCCACCCGAATGGGGGAGCCCTTGGCGGCGTCCACGGCCGCGGCAAGATTCGTGAAAGGGGGACAGATCACGATCTCGCAATGCTCGGATTTTTCGACCAGCGGCCGAAATTTCTCGAAGAATGCAGTTGTTTCCGCGGGCGTCTTGTACATCTTCCAATTGCCCGCCATGACTGGTTTTCTCATAATATTTGTTCCAAAAAGCTGGCGCCGTTTTCAATCGCCGTACCGAAATTAGCGGCTACCGTTTGTCCGATATCGGAAAGCGATCGGCGCAATCCGAGATTCACGCCGCGCTTCACGCGCGGGCCCAGAACCAGCAGCGGCACGTACTCGCGCGTGTGGTCGGTGCCCGGAACGGTGGGGTCGCACCCGTGGTCGGCGGTGAAAATGGCCGCGTCATCGGGACGGAGCGCCGCGCGGAACCGCGGCAGCCAGCGATCGAACTCTTCCAATGCCGCGCCGTATCCGGCGATGTCGTTGCGGTGGCCGTACTGCTGGTCGAAATCCACCAGGTTCACGAAGATCAGGCCCGCTTCGCAGGCCGCCATGGCCTCCAGGGCCTTGGCCATGCCGTCGGCGTTGCTCCTGGTCTTGGCGGACTCGCCGATTCCGCGGCCCAGAAAAATATCGAATATTTTGCCCACGCCGTAAACGCAAACGCCGCGCTCGGACAGGCGATCGAGCAGCATGCCGGGGGGCGGCGGCACGGCATAATCGTGGCGATTGGCGGTGCGGACGAAATGGCCCGGCGTGCCCAAGAATGGACGCGCAATCACGCGGCCCACTTCCGCCGGACCGCGCAGAATATCGCGCGCGGTTTCGCAAATCTTATACAGTTCCCACAGCGGGATGACCTCTTCGTGCGCCGCCACCTGAAACACGCTATCGGCGGACGTGTAGACGATGGGCGAGCCCGTGCGCATGTGTTCGGCGCCCAGTTCCTGAATGATCTCCGTGCCGGACGCGGCCTTATTGCCGAGCGAATTGCGGCCGATGCGCCGCTCGAATTCCTGCATGATCGCGGGCGGAAATCCATGCGGATAGAGCGGAAAGGGACGGTCCAGATGGATGCCGACCATTTCCCAATGGCCGGTAGTGGTGTCCTTGCCGGGAGAAGCCAGGGTGCAGCGGCCGAAGGCGCCCTGAGGAGGCTCGGCGGGAGGGATTCCGGCGAGCGGTTCGATGTTACCCAGACCGAGTGCCGCCAGATTCGGCAACGCGAGGCCGCGAAGACGCGCGATGTTGCCCAAGGTATTGGCGTGCGGCGGGTCTCCAAAGGCCGCGGCGTCGGGCATGGCGCCGATACCAACGCTATCGAGGACAATCCAGATGGTGCGACGGAACACTACCTTCGAGGTTAGCACGCGGCGAAAAGTTTGCGGTTCGGTACTACTGTTGGGGGGTGGGTAACCGATCTGGGGAAGGTCCGGCACCGGTGAACGCTCCCTAACGGTCGCGGCTCTGTAACAAATTGCAAACACGCGGGCACTCGTTACAGAGCCCGGCCCGTTAGGGAGCGCATTCCGCGCCTCAGCCACGAAATCCCCAGATCGGTTAGGCGCCCTCCGGTTTGGGGGCGGCCGGCGTTGCCGCGAGAGATGTTGAAACGTGCGGCAGGCGGACTGAAGTCCGCCGCAGGCTGAAGCCTGCCCCACCTCGGCAGTGGGATTAGAGGCGGAAGTTCCTGCAGCCCTTAGTTGTCGGTGGGAACTTTGTTGGCGCTATCGATCACGATCATCTCGACCGGCGCTTTTTTCGGATCGAGCTTGAGGCCCAGAGTTTGCTGCACGGCTTGCGAAAGAGTGGCGATGGGAGTTCCGGCATCTTGCTGTCGTGCGTCTCCTCGTGCCTCACCTGCCGCAGCGGGGCCGGGACCGTTGACGATCATCATCCGGCTCAAACCGTCGTTCTCGTCGGCCAGATAGGACAATTCGATTTCGTAAGTTCCCTTGAGATCCGTGTTGTCGAAGACCGGCCGGTCCAGCGAGTTCACAAGGTGACTAATGAGCCCGGCCATCGTCATGTTCCCGCGAACCATTCGAGTGCCGTTCGAACCGGCCATCATCAGCATGGCCCCTACCGGAATGCTGCCGATTGCGGGCGGCCCGCCGCCTCGCCCCGTGAGGGGTGGTAGAGGCGCTGCCGATCCCGGCTCCGGCATTCCCGGCAGCTTGGCGACGTCGACTTCCTTCAGCTTCGGTCCGCCCTTGGCCACGATCAGTTCGTAGGCCGGCAGGACTCTGGTCTCCTTGTGCAACTTCACGCCGAAACGCTCCGCCAGTAATGCCTGTAGCATGGCGGGAACCTGGTCCGCGGGCACGCCTTCGGGAACCTTGGCCATCACATCGTAGCTTTCGGTCCCGATCCAGTCAGGACCTTGAACCTGATAAGTCTTCACGTCATAGGCGCGCATCACGAGAGTTTTCAGCGTGACGCCATTGCAGTGCACCATGGCGGGGTCGGGTTTGCCGCAGCCGCGCATCACTCCGGGACCGCGGCCGATCCCAGGTGTAAACGGTTCCGCGACTTTCACGGAAGCTACTTCGAATACAGGCGGCAAAGCCTGCTGTGCCCATGCGGCACAAGCAAATAACGACAGCGCGATTGGTTTCATGCAGTACCTCACCGATCCGCGGATTCCGAGTCTGAATTCATCTTGACACAAATGATCGGACCGGCCCAAATACGCTCCGGCCGCCGCTTCTGCTAGCTTGGTGATGTCCCCCGATGATTTCCTTTTCCAATATCAATAAACAATACGGCAGGCAGCTTGTCTTTGTCGACGCCAACTTTCAGTTGAACCCCGGCGAGAAGGTGGGGCTGGTGGGCCCCAACGGTTCCGGCAAGACCACGCTCTTTCGCATGATCGTGGGTGAGGAGGCTCCCGACGAAGGCGACGTCTCCGTCCCCAAGAAGCTGCATATCGGCTACTTCCGCCAGGATGTGGAAGAGATGCAGGGCCGGTCGGTGCTCGACGAGGCTATCGCCGGCAGCGGGCGCCTGGGCGATCTGCACCATGAGCTGGAAGCGCTGCATCGCTCCATGGAAGATCCCGAACAGGCGGACGACATGGACCGCACGCTGGCGCGCTTTGGCGAGGTGCAGGAGGAATACGAGCACCTGGGCGGCTACTCGCTCGAAGCGCAGGCTCGCGAGGTGCTGCACGGGCTGGGCTTCGAGGAGGAGCAAATCGATGGCGACGTGGGCACGCT
>PLRZ01000140.1 GCA_003164075.1 Bryobacterales bacterium
CGGCTGGTGGAGATCAGCACCGGCCGGTTCTGCTTCTCCACGATGCTGTAGATATCGCAGTCATAGGGGCCGAGCGGCCGCGTGACGAACTTCCCCTTGAAAGTTCCAATCAGCTGTTTGGTCCAGAACTCATATACGATGTACTCTTTGCTCGGATCGAGGCGGAGATCCTTGGCCGCATCCAATGTGGTGCTGAACTTCCGGTCCCCCGTGCCGGTGAAGTTGAACACCGCCAGCACCGACCACTTCCCGAAGGTTCGGTCGATGGGCATGTTCCAGACACGGGCTGGCCGCCGCACGAATAAGTCGACGGGATATGCCACATCCGCGGTCGGCGGGCTGATGCGTTTCAAGAGCTCGATGCGGTCGGGCGGATAGGGCACATTGAGGGCCTCGGAGAGGAAAAGCGTGTTCCCGGCGATGGCGTGGAAGTTGGCGTCCACCTTCCCCTGGCCGGCATTGAAATCCTGTTTGTTCGGGGACGCGAATTTAAAGATATGGAAACCATCGCCGTCGTTCCAGAACACGCGTCCGTTATAGAAAAACCGGTTGGCCGATCCCAAAACCGATTCCGTGAGCAGCCCGGTAAACTCCTTTCCCGCCAAAGAAGATCCGGGGTCTTCGTAGCCCTGGTCGGCATCCTCGGAAATCCGGCAGATGTCGACGATTCCGTAGGAATGATCCACCGGCTGCATGTTGGAGCGGATCACCATACGCGGCGCCTTCTGGTCGATGGCCTCGCGCCACGGCATCCCCGCGGCGTGATAGGTCTCCAGCGCGCTCATAAAGGGGTCGAACTGCCCGGGCCACTTATCCCACCAGTCGGCGAAGTCCATCTCCGCCCGCCCGGTGCTTTTCTCCTGGCCGGCCAGCCACTGGGCGATGCGCTCGCGCTCCAGTCTTACGGTCAGGGGATTGGAGAAGTCGATGACTCTCTCGCCCTGGTATTTCACGGTATGGACCGGGAGGTAGCACTCGGGCGGATAGTTGACGCGCGCGTTGCGCCCCTGTGTTCCTCCGCCCATACCGTATATCCCAAAGCTGCCCTGTGGTCCGGGCCCTCCCATACCCCAGTAGAAATCGACTAATCCGTTGTCCTCAAAGAACTTCCTGGCGCTGTTGTTGTTACCTCCGGACATCCAGCCATGGTAGCGGCTGAAATTGTTGGCTACCTGTTCGCGGTCGTCGAGGTTGATGGGCCGCCGCGTTTTGAGCCGGATGTCGTTCACAATGGCGATCGAGTCCGCCTGGTGCTCCATGGCGCGCAGGGCGTCCTGATTGAAGTCGATGAGTAACTTCTCTCCCACGAAACTCTTGCCGGAAGGCATGGCAACCTTGTAGCTGCAATACCCGCGGACCTGCATGCGGTCGGGACCCTTCCCGGTCCAGCCCGAGGTCACGTCGAATCGGGACGCGCCCTTCACAGTCGTCACGTGTCCCATCAACAGGCTATTGCCGGTGTCGCTGTCCTGTACCACCTGGTTCACTTCGTAGGACTTAGGGGTTATCATATTGACCACGGCCAACAAGTCGTAGAGGTCGCGATTGCGCGAGTGGGTTCCCAGGGAAATCCACTTGTCGGTGGCGCCGCCCAAGCGCGCGTCCGCCGACACGAAATAATCCATTTCTCCGACGTCCACCGTCTTGCCGGTGTTGTTGGTTCGACCCAGACTCACCAGAATATCGTTGCCGGTTTTGCTGACGGAGATCTGATACTCGAAATCCAGTTGCCCGGGTTTCTTACCGCGCAACGTGACGGTAACAAAAGTTCCGAGGCTATTGGAATCGCTATTGTTGACGGACGAGGCTACCTTCCAGCCCGCGGGGTCGTCACCGGGAAGAAAATAGACGTTGTTGATGCGCATCGGCGTGCCTTTGACTTCAGCCGACCAGCGGCAGGCCTCTGCGTCTACCGTGACCAGAAGTTTCCCGGTATCCACTTTGATTGGAGTCGCCGCCTTTGCCGGCTGGAATTGCAGCAGGACCACTGCGGCGAGAAAGCTCACGGCTCTTAGTTCAATTCTCCACGTCATAATTCCCTTCGTAAAATCCCCAGCTCGATCCAGGAGTCGGTTCGGTGCGAACCCGAATCATCTCCCCCGGCTCCGGAATACCTGTCTCAAAGGACCACCGATCAATAGTCCGAGGTCGCCTCGTTCACCCAGACGCCGTCCACATTGAAGTGCGGCCACGGTCCGGGCAGCCTCGATTGTAGCTCAAAGCGCATAAACAGAACCGTTATTCCATAATCTGAAAGCAGGCCGCGATCTCGAACGGAAAATGAAACGCTGGGCCGCCTGCCTAGACGGAATGGAGGCACTAATAGCTGGTGACCGAGACGCGTAGAACCAATGGCTCGGAGCTGAAATCCATTCCACCGTCTGTCTGATCGCCATTCAGGATTCGCTGAAACTGGAATGCGCCGTTCTGGTAGGTCCCTTGCTCGATGCGTAGAAACTGGCGGTGCTGGTTTGGGGCGGTGGGCCGGAAATCGACCCGGCAATAGAATCCAGCCACCAGAAACTGATTATTCGCCATCTGAGCAACCAGGGCGCCTCCCATCGGTTGGGGATTGCCCACAGGGCGGCCGTTCCGCGCCCAAACGCCATACGATACAACGGCATCCCACCATCCGAAGCTCAACGTTTGCGTGACCTTACCCTGCTCTTCGGCCGCCGTCTGGAGCTTGCCTTCGAAATTCAGGCGGGCGATCTCCCGAGCCATCGGATTGATCAAACTGTAGGTTGGCACGAAGGGCGCTACGAACTCTTTCGTCCCGGTGCGCGCCCAGGGAGTCAATAACTCGTCTTTCGGCCTGGCAGCGTCGGGAATTGTCTTGATTCTGGTGAAGTCGAGCCCGAAAGGGGAAAACCCGATGGTGTGATGGCCTAGGGCAAAGAAGAAGANNCTCGGGGATGTACAAAGCGTTATCGTCGCGGTGATAGATATCGAGCGTTTTGACATAGCCGGCGGCGTCCGCGGCATAGTCGTCGGGCGAGATCATGTCGATGGCGGGCGCGGCCGCTTTCCAGATCGGGAGCACATTGCCGCTGGGAGCGCCGCTTTCGTAGCTTCCCGGCGGCCCCGGCTGGGTGGGATCCCGCGGCACCGCACAGCGGTGAGTTCCCGGCGCCGCGTTGACATACAGCGGGAGCTCGTAGACAGCCTTCCCTGCCGCGGCCACCTTGCCGATGTACGTAGCAACTGCCCAATTGTGAAAGCAGACCTCCGCATCCGGGCCAAAAACTTCCCGCCAGTTGGCGGAGGACTTGCCGGGCGGTACGTGCATGGCTTTCACGACCTGGGCCGGCACCGGCTCCTCGAAAAGCCTCTGTGCCGCAGGCGAGTAATCCCGCAGGTTGCCCCCGGTGCCGGGTTCGTTTTCCACCTGAACCATGAGCACGGTACGCTGCGGATCCGCCCCTTTGAGGTGCCGCATGAGGGCNNGCCAGCTTCATCCATTCCGGCATATAGTGCGGATTGCCGTTCTTCCATGTGGCGAACCATAACAGCACCAGGCGGAGGCGATGCGCTCGAGCCTGCGTCAGGAGGGTGTCGACCACGCTGGTATCGAACTGCCCCGGCCGCGGCTCGAACTGTTCCCAATAGACCGGGATTTCGACGGTGTTGGCGTGCAGGAACTCCATGGCCGGCCACACTTCGGGGAGCATGGCGGGCCAGCCGCTGGAGTTATTCACCTGGGCGCCCAGAATGAAGTAGGGCGCGTTATCCACAAATAATGCGTAGCGCCCGTCTTTTTTCACCAGCCGCGGAATCGGCCTTTCCGGCACTTGGGCGAACGCCGCCAGTGCGCTGAGTGTGAATAAGACTGCCAGGAAGCAGGAGGTTGCTGGTTTCATATGTTCGAAGGCGCATGATGCCTTCACCCTTTCACTCAAAAATAGACTTTCCATTCCACATCGTTGCCGGTCGCGGCCGTGTAATCCACCGTCAAGAGGCGTCCCTCGGCCGTCATCCTGGCGGCCAGGCCACCCGACAACTCTACGCGCTTTGCGGTAAATCCCTCCGGAACGTAGAAGCGCAACTGATACGGGTCGCCGGCCACCGCGCGCGAAATGCCGTGCAGCATCCGCTGCGGGCCATCGTAGGCCAGGTCCTTGATGTCGAATGCCATCTGCCGGATGTGCCTGCTGGTGGAAATCAGCACCGGGCGGTTCTGTTTCTCCACGATGCTGTAGATGTCGCAATCGTACGGGGCCACAGGACGCGGCTTGAAGGTCCCCTGGAAGGTCCCGATCAGTTTCCTGCTCCAGAATTCATAGACGATGTACTCTTTGCCCGGATCGAGCCGGAGATCCTTGGCAGCATCGAGATCGACCGTGAACTTGGCGATCAGTTCCCGAGTCGCCGGGGTAGTGTAAGTGAAGCCTTCGCGAGGGGTCTTGCCGGTATAGTTGAAAACGGCCACCACGTTCCACTTAGCGAAGGGCCGCTCCACGGGCATGTTCCAGATCTGGGCGGGCTTCCTGACGAACAAGTCGACGGGATACGAAACATCCGGGGTTGGCGGGCTGATCCGCTTCAGAAGTTCAATCCGGTCCTCGGGGTATGTTTCGTTGAAGGCTTCCTCCAGGAAGAGAGTGCTGCCGGCAAAGGCATGGAAATTGGCGCTGACCTTGGCCTGGGCATAGTTGAAGCGGCCCGCCGACTCATCGATTGGCTGCGACTTGTACACATGGAAACCGTCGCCGTCGTTCCAAAAAACGCGGCCGTTGTAAAAGAACCGGATCGACGAACCGAGCAGGGATTCGGTAAGCCACAGGCGCCAGCCGTCACCCTCCTCATAACCGTGGTCGGCGTCGTTCGAAACCCGCGTGATGTCGACAATTCCGTAAGTGTGATCGACTACGTTCATGTTGGAGCGAATTACCCGGCGCGGCGCCTTCTGATCGATCACCTCGCGCCAGGGGGTCCCGGCCGCGCGGTAGGTTTCCAAGGCGCTCATAAAGGGATTGTACTGTCCGGGCCACTTGTCCCACCAGTCGGCGAAATCCATCTCGGCACGGCCGGTTTCGTTCTCGTGGCCCACCACCCATTGAAACGCCCGCTCGCGTTCCAGCTTGATGGTCAGAGGATTAGAGAAATCGATCACCCGTGTCCCCATCGTCATTCCATAGTAGCGGGCGTGTATGGGGAGATAACATTCGTCCGGATAACTGGTCCGGCCAGGCCCCCGGCCGGCAGGCTGAGATCCGGCCGGCGTTTGGCGGTCGCCGCCGAGACCGTACAATCCGAAACTTCCTTGCCTGCCGGGCCCGCCCAGTCCCCAATAGAAATCAGTCAGGCCGTGCTCCTTGAAGAACTTATTGGCATTGGCTTCGCTGCCTCCGGAGAGGTACCCGTGGAAGCGGCTGAAGTTGTTGGAAACCAAATCCCGGTCGTCAAGATCGATCGGGCGCCGCTGCTTCAGACGGATATCGTACGCGATGGCGATCAGGTCCGCCTGGTGTTCCATGGCGCGCAGCGCATCGGTATTGAAATCGATGAGCAGTTTTTCGCCTGCAAAGCTCTCTCCCGCAGGCATGGTGACTTTGTAGCTGCAATATCCCCGAACCCTCATGCGGTCGTTGGTTTTTCCTTGCCAGCCCGCCCCTACTTCAAACCTCGATGCCCCTTTCGTGACGGTCACGTGTCCCATGAGCAGGCTGTTGCCGGTATCCATGTCTCGGATCACGTGATTCACCTGGTACATCTTCGGCACGACGAAACTCACCACCGGCGCAAGATCGTAGTATTCGCGGTTCTGAGACATGGTTCCCAGGCTGGTCCATCTCTCGGTGGTTCCGCCCAGCCGCACATCGTTGGATACGAAGGTATCCATCTCCACCACGTCGACAGCTTTGCCGGTGTGGTTCGAACGGCCCAGGCTCACCAGAATGTCGTTGCCGGTCTTGCTGGCGGAGATCTGATAGTCGAAATCGAGCTGGCCGGCCTTCGTCCCATGCAGGGTAACCGTTGCGAAGGATCCGAAGTTGTTGGAATCAGAGTTACTTACGGTACCGGTCACTCTCCAGCCCGAGGGGTCGTCTCCGGGCAGGAAGTAAACGTCATGGAGACGCATCGGCGTGCCTTTGACCTCCGCCGACCAGCGGCAGGCGGTTACATCGACAGATACCAGCAGGTTCTTGGTATCGATCTTGATTGGCGAAGCTGCGTTGGTGGGCAGGGATGGAACAAGAATCACCGTGCCCCATAAGCCCCAGGCGCATAAGTTCTTCCGGATCTGCATATTTCTCTTTCCTCAAAACCACTCTTATTGGCGCACGTACTCCTGCGTGTCGCCTCGACTCTGTTGTCGATGCGCGGTATCGCTGGCTGAACGTCGCCGAAAACTGCGCATCCGGCACGCGATGCCTTCTGGGCCAGCGCGCGCGCCGCCGTCGTAACGGCTCACTTCACGGCTACACCCCACACATTGGCGAGGCGCGATTTACCCGCCGGACCTTCCACCTCGAGAATGGCCGTGTATTCCCTGCCCGTTTTGTACTGGTGCACCGGATTCTGTTCCGTGGATGTAGAACCGTCTCCGAAATCCCATTTCCAAGACGTAATCTTGCCTTGCGACTCGGACCATTCCAACTGGTAAACGGGTTGATGACGCCGTATTCGTGCGGCGGCGTTTTGAAGTTGGCGGCCGCCTCGCGCACGGACGGCACCGTGATCTGTTGCCAGGGCCGTTGCGCCGGCAACACGTCCGCCAGCAGCGGAACGATAGCGAAAGTCGCGAGCATGTTTTTCATATCAAGCTCCCTCGAAGTCACCAAAGAAGCGACGTTGGGCAGGTGGGCACGGCCTCTCACACAAGAAGCGGCAAACGGTGTTGTGGGAAGGTGCGACAGGCGGTGCTGGCCTGCCAATCCGGCCGTCGTTTTCACTCCCGCACAATTCCTGTCGAGGCACGGGAAAGGACCGCGATATCTGTCCGCCATGGTCTGTATCAAGCGGCATCGCCTGCGAGAATCTTACCGCGCCACCAGCCGGACCGGGCCAAGCAAGCCCGTAGGCGGCGCGACAGTCCGGCCTCTTCCACCTGCCGGTGGGGCAGGTGCCGCAGTTGCGGCGGCTTGCGCCCGGCCGCCTCGCCCGCCAGCAGCTTGGGCGGCGGGTGCGGCAACCGGAGGAGGCGCACCACCCCCGCGGCCGGCTGCGGCCGTGCGTACTTCCACCTCCAGATCGTTGCTGCCGGGGCGTACGACATCGGTCACATCCCAACGGTAAGGCTGCCAGGCGTGTGCCTCCAACTGTTTCCCGTTCAGTTTCACGCGCGCGAAGTCGTTCACATCGCCAATTTCCAGAAACAGGCGTTTCCCCGCGGGATTGGGGGAAGCGGTGAAATGCGTGCGATAGGTCGCCGGACCGGCGAAGGATGGCGCGCCCAGATCTTCCCATGATTTCAAGGTGGTGGTCATCTGCTTGCCGTTCAGGTCCACATTCCAGTCCCCGCCCAGTTCCACTAGCGTGTTGCCCGCCGCGAAGGAAGGCTCCGCGGCGCCCACGCCGCGGGGAAGCGGCCCCACCACCACGACCTTGGCTTCGTAGGGGCCCAGCGCCAGCGGGAAGCGCACCGAATCGCCCTCGGCCGTGGCTGCCGCCAGAGGATGAATCTCACCGGTGGAAAGGTCCCAGTCCTGGGCCTGGCCGCGGCCGGCAACGGTGGCCATGCGCGATTCCGCCTTGTTGCTCTCGTTGAAGAAGTAGTACATGTCCGCGTCGCGCCAGCTCCGGTGCGTATAGGTCAATCGCGGGAATTCGGCGTCCAGCTTCACGTCCGGCTTCGGCAACGCCGCCAGCACGCGCGCGGTGATGTCGACCGAAGGCTCCATCAGCGTGGCGAAGCTCAGGTCGGGGACGTCCTTGGCATTCAGGAAGGTTTGGTCCACGATCAGCCCCGGGGTCTTGCCTACGAAAATCGCTTTACCGCCGGCTTTCACAAATGCCTGCAGGCGCGCCAGCCCGGTTCGCGTAATCACCGACATGGACGGAAAGACAATCGCCGTGTAAACCTGGCCGCTAAGGTTCTTGAAGCCGCCGTTCTCGATGGTAGCCACGGAACTCAGGGACTGTTCGTCGAAGTAATCCCAATCCACCTGGTGTTCGAATAGCTGCCAGCCCAGTTTGGTAGTGCTTCGGTCGGCCTCCTGGTCGCCCATCCAGATGCTGTTGCCGGGATGATACAGAGCCACCTGCGCCGCTGGGCGTCCAATGGCCATCAGATAGCCGCCGCGGTCGGCATACCAGGCCACCATCGAGGCTTGCGGTGGTGTCTCGAACGCCGCAGGGGCCGGGGTTGATGGGTCCCCTCCACCGCGTGTCACAGGGACGCGGATCTGGAGCAAGGTGACGCCTCGCACCAGCTGGAAATCCAGTTGGTACTTGCCGTCAATGCCCGTTCCCCCGCCTTCTTCGGCCCACACCTTGGGCTTGCCGAAGAGATGCGCCGCCGAGGAGGCCAGCTTGGGGAAATTGTTGTTGACATTCCACGTGCCGTCCGGCGTATGCACCGCATTGGGCACAAGCTGGTTCAGGTTATCGATTCCGGGCACCTCCACATACCGGTTGTCGCGGAAGTAATCGCCTTCGCTGCGCTCCAGCGCGACCATGGTCTCTTCGTGGTTCAGGTGCACCAGGTACTCCACGTTGTACTTCTTGCACCACGCGGCCTGTTCACCGAAAAAGCTGTTCTGGAAGATAGCGCTCCAGACGTCGGCGTAGTCGGCTCTGGCCCGCCGCGACTCTTCCGTGGTTTCCGCCCCGCTGCCGTAGAAGAATGTAGGAAGGAAGGGCTTCAGGTCATAGCCTTTGCGCTGCTGGAATTCCTCAAGCAGTTTGGGAGTCCATGGAATAGAGCTGCTGTAATCCGGCTCATCGCCGAAGAAACCCAGAACGATCTTGCCGAACTGATCGCCCACCGCCTGCCGGTAGGTCTCGTGGGTGATCTTCAGGAAGGCGCGCGTGGCTTCCGGATCCAGGTAGTCGATGAGCGAATAGAGGGCATCCTTGGCGCGCGTTCCGTCCTCTCGATTGAAGTTCCTCGTCGGTGAGCTGACGTGGATGTGCCGCACGAAGACCACTTCCCAGGTCAGCCGCGGCTCGTTGGGAGTGGAGCCCTGCGCCGGTACGGTCCATTTGAGCTGACCGTCCGCTGGAACCGGGATGTTGATAACGCCTTGAATCTGTTGGTCCTGGCCTGTCTTGGTA
The DNA here is from genome assembly GCA_003164075.1 of Bryobacterales bacterium. The sequence goes on from PLRZ01000140.1 coordinate 9,220, forward strand.
GCGAAAATCGCCAGCGTGTCGGGCGGCGCCGGCATGGTGAGCGTTTGGCCGGGAACCACGTGGACCCGGATATCGGCGACGATGCCCTGCATGCCGAGTTGCGGGTACAGCCTGCTGATATTGCCGCCGGCGAACCCGCTCGGGTAATCGGATTCGTCCTGGATCCACAGCCGCATTCCCCGCTTGGCCGCTTCCTGGACCGTGAATTTGACCTGCTCCATGTGTTCCGGCGAAAGGTACTTCGGCTCGCCGCGTCCCGGCGAAAGGTTGACTACGAAAATGCCATTGGCTGCAAGCTGGTCCAAATCGCGGACGATCCGAGCCCTCACCTCTTTGGGGTCGGGGCCGTTCCAACTGGCAAACGGCTGGATGGCGCCGTATTCGTGCGGCGGCGATTTGAAATTCGCGGCCACATCAGCGGCCGAGGGAATGGTGATCTCCTGCCAGGGGCGCTGTGCCATCGCGGCGAATGAAAAAAGAAGAAATACGAGTGATCTGGCCAAACCTCTCATCTTCATTTCTTTGCCTCCATGCGAAGACGGGGTTGATTATAACAAGTTTCAGGAAAGCCCAGCTTCTTTCAAATACGGAGTGATATTCCGAAAAGTGGTAGCTAGCGGTCCCGCGCAGGGCGCGTGTTTCTTCCCGAGAATAAACGTGGCGCAATACCGGATGGAGGCGGAAGGAGTCGTCGATGCTAAACGTGGGGAGAATACTTCGCAAGCGCGCATGGGGCGCGGCGCTTTGGTATTCGGTGGCTACCACCTGCCGAGCGGTCAGGCGCAGGACGGAAAGGCCACCGTGCAATCTGGGCGTGGCGTCGATTCTACGGTTCGGCGCGAGGGTTGCGAGCCGTTCGGCCAGAGCTGATAACTCAGCAGCCGCGTCAGGCGCAAGACGCCGAAACGCCGAAACGCCTCGACCAAAGATGCCTCTCGCGGATTCAGATGCATCGCCATCACTCCGAAACGCAGCACAGCGAGCTGAATTGCATCTAGACTCGGTTCGCTGCGTGCTTTGTGACCAGTGTGCTGCCAACTCTCGCATGGACGTCCTCCTTGTCGGCCCATCCTGGAGTGAAGGCGTTGGCCCACCCCTGGCACGCGCCTATACTAGGACCATGAGGATCTTGAAGGCTGTTTCGTGCTTCACGGCAACTGCGGCCCTGCTCTGGAGCCAACAGGCCGCCGCGCCCGCCCCGCCGCGCCCGCCTACCACGCCCTTCACGGCCGCCGAACTGGAGGCTGTCCCTTTGACGCCACCGCGGGCCGGCGCCAGCGTTACCAAAACACTCTTCAACGGAAAGACTCTGGACGGCTGGCGGGGAAACCTGGACTGGTGGTCGGTGAAAGACGGCGCCATCGTGGGGAAGTCCGGCAGTAAGGTACCGACCAGCTTCTTGTACACCAAGGACAGTTACTCCGATTTCCGGCTCACTCTTTCTTCCAAAATGGTGGAATCGGAGAACCATGCCGGGGTCTGTTTTTGGGGTGAGATAGCGGAACAAGCAGGCAACCCGTGGTATACCCACGGGCCGCTGGTGATCTTCCCGAACCCGAGCATGTGGGATTATATCGAGGCTAGGGGCCTGCGCGTATATCGGACCACCGCGGAGAAAGTCACCAGCCAGCACGAATGGGTCAAGGTGGAAATTCTGGCACAGGGCAACCGCGTGCGGTCGGCGTTCAACGGCGTCCAGGTGATGGAATGGAGGGAACCCGACCCGAACCGCATCAAAGTCGGACCTATCGGCATCCAACTGCACGCGTTGGACGGACCACAAGAGGTTTTATACAAGGACATCGTGGTGGAGACCTTCCCCCGGGAAGATCGGCTGATCACCCTGAAGAAGTGACGTGCGCCGCGGGCGCCGTCTCGTGTACACTTTGAGAGTTCGTTGTCCTAATTGTCGTCTGCATTGCCGCTTGCGCGGGCTACTCCGTTGCCGTAAACCGTCAGGGGAGTCAGGCCGAAAAGGTTCTTCATCACGGTGCTGACGCCGGTGGTGGGATGATCCTTATACTTGGCTACGGTGACGAAAACGTCGCAATCCACGTAGGAGTGGTTGACATTCACAAAGCCGCAATTCCAGAAAGTGAAACGCCGGCGGCTTTCCTGGCAACCTGGTAACGACGACCATGCGCAATAGCGCGCTACCGTGTATCCTTGTGGCTTGACGAGGCTCCACGGCATATTCACCCCACTGCTGGTGCCCCTGGATGAACGGGGCCAGATCAATGAGCTGGAACTTCGACGATTCGTCTCCTGGCTGATTGAACGCGGTGTTCACGGGCTTTATCCGAATGGTTCAACGGGAGAGTTCACGCGCTTCACGCCCGAAGAGCGGCGACTACCAGTTCGTATACGACCCGTCCGGACGGAGCATACCTCCGAGACTCCCCGGTTTTGTCACTTCCGTGATGAGAGTTGCCTCCTTGGGATCGAATTCGACACCCAAACCGGGCCGCTCGTTCACATAGACCTTGCCTTGACGGAAGTCATAGCATTGCGGCAGGTATGGCCGCGTGCCCGAGCCGCCAACCTGCAAGAGGAACGGCACATCGGTAGCGGCGGCGACATGCACCTCCGCGGCGGTGGAAATCGGTCCCGTGCCCTCTGGGATCAATCCCGTAAAGTGCGTCTCGCACATGGCGGCGATCTTCATGTACTCGGTGATGCC
>PLRZ01000702.1 GCA_003164075.1 Bryobacterales bacterium
ACCGCGTAGCGGTTTAGTCCAATCGAGGATTATGCGCTCAGCGACGGGTTGCAGGTTGCGGACGCACTGATCGCCGCTACCGCGCTGCAGTACGGGTATACGCTCGCTACCGCGAACGTCCGGCACTTCCGCCGCGTGCGGGGAATTCAACTCAAACAATTTCGTCCAGCGGTCCGATAAGCCGTCGCGGTGCCCGTAGAAGGGCACGGGCGGCTTGGCGCGCGCGCCCAGCCACTCGCCGGAAATCAACGGATCGCCCTGGCCGTCGATCAGTTCGGCCGTCGGGCGTCGCGGTCCGCCAGGCCCAAGATCTCGATGGAGCAGAGCGTGCACCAGTTCGTACTGCGCCGGCGCATCGAGCGATCCATCCTCGATCACCTCTCGGGATACGGGTTCGCCCGTGTAGGCGCGAACCGACCGCCGGGTCTTCAAAGCCTCAATACACTCCATGCTGACGATTATGACCTACTGCCCGACGACCTCAAGGTCAAGACCCGACATCGGCAGCGTTTGATCGGTTGCCGGGCGTGTTACGCCCCGAGTTTCGACGCAAAATCCAGCATGTCACTGGACACTACGTCGAAATCGCCTGGATTGGCCTCGTCCGCCCTGCGCATGGATCCAAATTCGTCCGGCCGATGGATGAAACCGGTGCGTAGACCACAATCGCGCGCGGCGATCGGATCGGTGGAGTGGGCCGCGCACATCATCACTTCTTCGGGCTTCAGCTCCAGCAGGCTGACCGCGGTGAGATAGGCTTCATGATCGGGTTTGTAGTGCCTGGCTAACTCCGCCGAAAGTATGAGGTCCCAGGGAATGCCGGCGCCCTTAGCCTTAGCCATGGCAGTGAACAGCGCGACATTGCCGTTCGAGAGTGGAGCGATCGTGTACGGCTTCTTGAGGCGCGTGAGGCCGGCGACGGAGTCGGGCCACGGCTTCAGGCGATGCCAGACGCGGTATGACCCATCAGTATACTGAAGGCGTTTTGCCGAGGTGGGCTCGCGTAAACCAGTCCGGAACGGGTGGTTCGGGCGTTCCTTCACTTCGGAGCCCGAGAACGGCACTGTGCTCCGCGGCCTCAACCCTGCCCTTTGTGGAACACGTACAGGAATACCGCCAGACTCAGGCTCGCCAGCAAGTGAATCAGGGATACCAAGACCGTGGCCGCAGCCTCCCGGAACCTCTTCGACCAGCGGCTAGTCTTGCATGTGCCGCCACCACGGGAGCCGTGTCAGCGGAGCCTGGACGGCTTGGGTTGAAGGGCCCCGGATGGTTTGGCCGTCGTCGCCACGCCACCGGCCCGGGGGAAAGACAACTGTGCGTTCCGTGGCGCCCTTTTCGAGCACTGGAGCTACCAGAATCTCTTCTCCAAGGAGAAACTCACCGGTTCGGGCACCGTAGCCCTCGTTGGGGAACTGGTATTCGAGTGAGCGGACAATGGGCTCGCCGGAGGCGGCGGCCTTACGGGCGAGTGTGAGGATCTCGGGGCCCATCTTCTCATGGAGAAGCGCCGCCTGGCGGGCGATCTCCCGGTTCTCCGGACGGAGCACGCGCCACGGCGCTGCGGAAAACTGCATCATCGGCATCAGCGCGTGCACCTGCGCGGCGCGGACCATGAGTTCTTCGTCGACGGTCTTTGCGTCGCGGAAGGACAGGTACTCACCGCCGCCGATCAGGTCGGGGCACGTGAATGGATAGCCCATGATGCCCTGGTTGAGGATGCCGGGGATCAGCATGCGGAGGTCGGGCCACGCGTGATTCTTGTCGCGAAGACGCTGGGCGAGTGGCTGTCCGCCCATCTTCCACGTAGCGCGGAACTCATTGAGCGGATAGTCGAGACCGAGACGGGAAAAGGCCTCCGTGTGCCCGTTGGGAGAAACAGCCGGATCGAACGCCTGGGAAGGCCCAAGCATGGATTTCGTCGAGTAGTAGGAGGCGTCGCCCCCATCGAATTTGAATCCATCGACGCCGTACTCCTTCATGAGGCGGTCAAGTTGGGCTTTAAACCACTGGCGACCGTAGGGATTGGTGAAATCGACGACGGCGCTGAAGCCGTCCCACCACTCCATGATGGCGGGCTGCTTGGGATTGGCAGCGTTGACGAACCAGACGGTCTTCATGTTGCGCGTGTGATCGAGCATAAGCTCGGCAAAAAACTGGCCGTCCGGCGAGATGTAGGGGCAAACCCAGAGCATCACGGGCAGACCGAGGTCATGGAGTTCGCCGATCATCGCCTTGGGGTCGGGGAATCTCGCCCGGTCGAAGTCGAGGTTGCCGTAGTGGCTGAACCAGCCCTCATCGATCATGAGCACTCCCTCGGGATAGCGGTTGGCGCCGATCGCGCGGGCGTAAGCGAGCACGTCTTTCTGGTTCTGGTTGTAGGTGAGTTCGATCCAGGTGTTGTACTGCGGATGCAGGAAGAGGTTCGGGTGGGGCGTCTTGCCGGAGGCGGGAAAGAAGCGCCGGCTGACATGCAGGAAGACCTCGCGAAGAGTAGCGCCGGAAACGCCGGTGACGATGGGCGCGGATTTCGATTGCGCATGAATCTCGCCTTTCGCGATCTGGAATGCGAATGGCTCGTCACACCACAGGAA
>PLRZ01000708.1 GCA_003164075.1 Bryobacterales bacterium
CCGAAACTGTTTAAGCACCCGCCCCTAACGGTCGCGGCTCGGTAAGCGACTTCATTCCCTGCCTTACAACCGGCGCAACACGGCGTAGTGGGGATCGAGCGTCACCTTCAGCGGCGCCTGCTTCAGAGGCACCGTAAACGTTACCGCATCGCCGCCGGTGCGCACCCATTGCGTGACGGTCTGACCGCGCGCCACCTGGATTTCCACCGGCACCAGCGTGCTGAAATCCTCGGTAACGTCCGACTGCGTCAGCGTCCCCACCAGCCGCAACTGCGGGGCCCGAACCTTCACCGTATAGGTGAGTTTCAAACTCGGGATGCCCGTGCCGTTGACCCATTGCTCGAAGAAAGTTTCCAGTTTGGGGTCGTCGGTTCGCGGCGGCAGGAATTCGGCCGCCAATTGGCGAAACTCGTCGGTAGAGATATCGCGATGATCGTACCGCCTGGCCATCTCCGACAACATCGCCAGGAATCGCTGGTCGCCCATGCGGCGGCGTAGCATCTGCATCACCCAGGCCCCTTTGCCGTACGTGATGGTGCGGTAGGCGGCAGGCGCCTGCGAATTGATCAACCGCGGGCCAAAGGTCAACGGGCCGGCGGAGTCCTCAACCGGACCGTTGGGGCTTTTCTGCAACAGAAGGGCGCGGTAGTTGTCCAACATCAACTCCGCGGAGTGCGCGCCTTTGCGCTTCTCCAGGTATAGCAGCGCGGAGGTATTGGCCAGCGCCTCCATGAGCCACCCGTCGCGGTAGAACGTGGCGGTCACGCGATTGCCCCACCACTGGTGCGCCACTTCATGGGCCTGCAGCAGTTCGTCGAAGTAAAGCTGCATCGGCTCGTTAGAGGCCCCCAGCCCGGGCCGGTTCCTGAGATAGGACAGCGTGGAAAGGTAGATGAGCCCGGGGAATCCCTGACCAAAAGTGCCGGGAATCGGCGAAACGGCAATGTGGGGCAGCGCCGGAGGTCCAAAATTGGCCACCATGAATTCCAATGAGGATGCTACCTCCGCGGCGAGGCTTTGCAACTGGTCGACAGGGCTTTGCGCCTGCGGCGCCACCATGGACGTGTCGATGCCGACCGGTTGGTGCGGGTGCATGGACGAGGGAATGGTGAAGCTCTGTACCGGCCTCGGTTGGAGCGCACTTTCGAGCGAACGGTTGGCGCACACGTCCACCATGTAGCCGGAGCGCGCCACCTGGACATGTTCGTAATGGCCCAGATTGAAGGCCGCGAAGCGGATCTCCGATGCCGTACGCCGCCGCGTGATACGCCGGTCGCCGTCGGTGCGGTCTTCGACCACGTCTCCGGTGGCTACCAGGTCCAGATCCGCGGGATAGCGGAATTCGATATCGTACTGGGCGAATTGCAGGTTGTGGCTGGGGTACCAGTTGCCGCGCGCGGCCACGAAGAAAACGCGATCGCCGGCATCCTGAATCACTTTGCCGGAGTGTTTGAACTCGAACTCGTAGACGCGCCCGGCCGTGAGCGGCTCCGGCGGAAACACCAGGAAGAGTCCGTTGCCCCCATATCCGATATTGGCGCGCACGGACTCGCGCTGCAGCATTTCCGCCGTCCGGCCATCCACGGAGACCGACGCCAGGACCATTTCCGGGGTCATCTCGAAGGCCACCGCGGTAGCGCCATCCACCAACGATTTCACCTTCACGCGGGTGACGCAATCCAGGGAAAGGCCGGGGTTGAGAGTGGCCTGAATGCGGAAGTCGCTCAGCACGACGTCCTCCGGCCGGGCAGGGGGGTTGCGGCGGGCCGAGCGCATCGGGAAACTGGTCCAGGTGTCGAAGAAAGTCTGGTTGTCGCGCACGGATACGCGGCCGGCGGCAATCTGCTCCTGGCCATTGGGATCGAAAATCACGTCGAAATTGCCGAACTTGGCGTTCTCGAAAACTCCGGCGAACAACCCGGGATGGCCGGCCGGACCGCCCAGGAAGTCGAGCGCCACACGGGTTTGAAAGCTGTCTGCCAGGGAGCGCAGGAGGGGAGTCCACAAGTCGTCCATGGCAGCGGCCGCGTCGGGGGCTTTTTTGTTGGCGGAATTCCTGGGAAACTGGGACAGGATGGCATCGTAGTCCGAGCCGGTGAAAAGAAAAAGGGCCGATCCAAAATGCTCGTCCAGGTTGGGGGAATTGGTGTAGGTGGCGAGTGAGGCACGTTCCGCGCGATTGGGCGGCAGCAGGATGACTTCGCCGTCGCCGCCGTCCACATCGGCCGCGAAGACAGCGGCGATGCGGTGGCCGGCCACCGGCTTACTGAAAATGAGGTGGCCGTCGGTGAGGTAAATCTTGAGGTCTTCCTTAAAGATGGTGATGTCGCGGACGCGATAGCATTCGTTGCGGTCGAAGCTGTTTTCGCGAAGGGCACGTCCGAGGTCGGCCACGGCGCTGGCAGACAGCGTGCAAGGGACGACGAACGCCACTACCAGCAGCCATCGCATTGCATCGGCCTCCCCCGCAGAAGCGGCGCTTATCCAAAGCAGACTCCGATACCCGGCGAAAAGTTCCCGGCTGGAATCCCCTCGTGTCCGCCATGATAGCTCAGGCCGGCGCCAAAGACCATCCCGTCATAGACAACGAAGACGGAATTTCACCACGGAGGCACAGAGACACAGAGAAAAGCTAAGAAATTCTGAGAGGCCGGGGCGGCTGAAGTCGCGGGATGCGGGGTTTTGAGGGCACGGCTTTGAGGACACAGAGGAGACAGAGGGCACAGAGAAAGGCACGAAAGTATCTGTCGCGAACTCCGGAAAATGGCAAGAACCGCTTGCTGGCGCGCGCGGCTCGGTAACGCAGTGATGATTCCACAGAGCTTGTTACTGAACCGGGCCCAGACGGCCGTTACGAGCCGGAGTTTCGCAACAGAAGAAGGAAACGCTACCCGGCGGCGCGTGGCGCTCAGGCCGCGGTCCAGCCGCCATCGATGGTCATGGCCGATCCGGTGACGAACTCCGCTTCCGCCGAACTCAGATAGAGCGCCAGGTAGGCCACTTCCACGGGCCGCCCCATGCGTCCTACCGGCTGGCGCGCGTGCAATTCCTGGCGCACTTTGTCTTTTTCGTGCTTATGGAATTTCTCCAGGTAGCCTTCCACAAAGGGCGTCTCCACGGTGCCGGGGCAGATGCAATT
>PLRZ01000110.1 GCA_003164075.1 Bryobacterales bacterium
TGAATCTGGTCGAGGTCAAATCCGGCGATGTGATCTATATCTCGGGTGCCGCCGGCGCCGTCGGCAATGTGGCCGGGCAACTGGCGAAACTGCGTGGGTGCCGCGTAATCGGGTCGGCGGGCTCGGACGAAAAGGCGGCGTTCCTCCGGGAAGAGTGTGGTTTTGACAACGCTTTCAACTATAGAACCGATCCGGTGCTCGAACAATTGAATCGGGCAGCGCCGGAGGGGATCGACGTGTACTTCGACAATGTAGGGGGCGAAGCGCTGGAAGCGGCGCTCTCGGCTCTGCGGGTACACGGCCGGATCGTCGCCTGTGGCGGCATCTCCGGGTACAACTCGGAAACGCCGCGCCCCGGCCCTTCGAATCTATTCAACATCACCACCAAGCGGCTCACCGTGAAGGGCTTCATTGTCTCGGATTGGCTGGGTGGGCAAGCTGAGTTCGAGAAGGAAGTGGGGGCGTATTTCAAAGCGGGCAAGCTGAAGAACAAGGAGACGGTGGTGAAAGGAATCGACCAGGCGGCGGCCGCTTTCATCGGTCTCTTCGAAGGCCAAAACGTCGGCAAGATGGTGGTGGAACTGGCTTCAGCCAGCTCCGTTTGACGAGCAAGACCGCGAATCCGCGGCCTAATCTCTGTCCAGATACTCCGCAGGCACATCGTCTTCCGGCACCTGTTTCGTGTGCACTTCAGCCACGTCCGGATCGGGCGCGTCTTCCACGCCGGCGATTACTTCGGCTTCAAAAGATTGCCCCTCCTCAATCAGTTCCTCGACGCTCAGCGGGCCTGCCTCAGCGACATCGGACAAACCCTGAGTGTCGCCGGACTGGCCGGCTGAATCCGCCGGTCTGCGCCGTTCTTCAGTCGGGACGATAGCGTACGTGCGGTTTCCTTTATCGGTTTTCTGTTTCATGCTCTCTTCGTTGGCACGCGACATGCCAAATGAATTGTGATTTCCCAACGGCCACTGGACTGCTGATCTGAGTGTGGAAAACCATGAAAAACAATTCTTCACAACAGACGCATCTTACCGGGCGGGAGGCTGAAATCCAACAGTATGGAACAGTCGTCCATCGGCCTCTATCGCTCGATCACAAGGTTCGCTTGGCCGGCGCCGGCAGCCTCAATCAGATTCTCGCCGACACAATGACCTTGCGCGACATGTATAAAAAACATCATTGGCAGGTCTCCGGGCCGACGTTTTACCAGCTCCACCTTCTCTTCGATAAGCACTTCGGCGAGCAGGCGGAGCTTGTCGATACACTGGCCGAACGCATACAGACCCTCGGCGGAGTCGCCATTGCCATGGCCCACGACGTTGCCGAGACAACGCGCATAGCTCGTGTGCCACGGGGACGCGAAGACGCCACCGTGCAGTTGTTCCGCTTGTTGCAGGCTCACGAGCTGATCATCACAGAAGCCCGCGAGGCGGCCCATGCCGCNNGACTCAGAACTCCGGATGTCGGCCCGCAATTTCTGTTTGGCGGGGAAAATGGGCTGAGCCATTCCTTTCGATGGCGAGAACCTCGCAGGTGGGGCAGGCGGCCGCCTGCCCGCCCGCGCTGAATCAGGCCCGCTGCTCGAATAGGATCGAGGGCAGGCGAGCACCGCCTGCCCCACCTTCGGGGCCGAACGCGCGCTAAGTGCCCGTGTGGAAATAACCTATTCAATCGCCACCGATGTCGGGCCGCACAAGTTGATACAATCGTCCACTGCATGGGCAGACGAGTGTCGCTGTTCGTTACCTGCATGGTCGATCAGCTCTTCCCCCAGGTTGGGATGGCCATGGCGGACGTTCTGGAGCGGGTCGGCTGCCAGGTGGATTTTCCGGAGAACCAGACCTGTTGCGGGCAGCCCGCGTTCAACAGCGGATATCGCGCCGAGGCGCGGACCGTCGCACGGCATTTCCTCGACACCTTCGAAACCAGCGAGTCGATCGTGGTGCCGTCAGGCTCCTGCACGGCCATGATCACCCACCATTTCGCGGAGATGTTCCACAAGGAGCCGGAAACGCTCGCGCGCATACACGCCCTGGAGAAACGCGTCTGGGAGTTCTCCACATTCCTCACGCAAGTGGCCCGCGTGGAAGATGTGGGCGCGCGCTTCGACCGGGTGGTCACCTATCACGATGGGTGCCACGGTCTGCGCGAGTTGGGCATCAAAGACGCGCCCCGGCGGCTGCTGGCCCATGTGCGCGGTCTGGAACTGCGGGAGATGCTGCCGGCGGAGGAATGCTGCGGTTTCGGCGGCACCTTCGCGGTCAAGTTCGCCGAGCTTTCCGGCGCCATGGCGCGCACCAAAATCGAGGCCATCCAGCGGACCGGCGCCGCCACCGTGGTTTCGGCCGATCCCAGTTGCCAGATGCAGATTCAAGGTGCGCTCTCGCGAGCCGGCTCGACGATCGGCACCCTGCACCTGGCCGAGGTCCTCGCCAGCCGCTGATTCTTATGTCCACCGAGTTCGATCGCAAGTCGCACAACACGCTGGTGGATGCCAATCTCCAGTTGGCCATCTACACGGCCACCGCACGGCTCAAGGAAAAGCGTATCGAAGTAGTCTCCTCCGAAGCGCTGCCCGACTATCAGGAACTGCGCACCCAGGCCAACGCCATCAAGAAGCACACCATCGACAATCTGGACCACTACCTGGAGGAATTCGAGCGCAACGTCGCGGCCCACGGCGGAAAAGTTGTGTATTGCAAGGACGGCACGGAAGTCTCCGATTTCGTGCTGCAACTGGCCAAGGAACGCGCCGCCCACCTGATTGTGAAGTCGAAGTCCATGACCACCGAGGAAGTGGACCTCAACGAGCGCCTGGCGCACCATGGTCTGGAATCGGTGGAGACCGACCTGGGCGAGTACATTCTGCAACTGGCGAACGAACGGCCCTACCACATCGTGGCGCCGGCGCTGCACATGACGCGCTACCAGGTGGCCGACATCTTTGAGCGCTGCCTCAATGTGCCGCGGGAGACGGTGATCGAGAAGCAGACCGCGCTGGCGCGCTCGGTGCTGCGGGAGAAATTTCTGGCGGCCGATATCGGCATCAGCGGCGCCAACTTCCTGGTGGCCGATTCCGGCGCGGTGGTAATTATCGAAAACGAGGGCAACGCGCGCCTCACTACCACGGCCCCGAAAATTCACATCGCCGTCGCGGGCATCGAAAAGGTGATCCCGCGGGCGCAGGACCTGGCGACGTTCCTGAAATTGCTGGCGCGCAGCGCCACCGGGCAACTGCTCTCGGTCTACACGTCGTTCCTCAGCGGCCCGCGGCGCGCCTCGGAGATCGACGGTCCGGATGAATTCTACGTCGTGTTGCTGGATAACGGGCGCACGCGGCTNNAGCGGCAATCGCTCTACTGCATCCGTTGCGGGGCGTGCCTCAATACCTGCCCGGTGTACCGCAAGATCGGCGGGCATAGTTTTCCGTGGGTCTATTCGGGTCCGATCGGGGCCATCCTGACGCCGCAATTCATGGGCCTGCAGCACGAGCCGTCGCTGCCCTTCGCATCGAGCTTGTGCGGCGCTTGCGGCGAAGTCTGCCCGGTGAAAATCGACATCCCCAGGATCCTGCTGGAACTGCGGTCGGACATTAGAAAGGCCGACGCGAGAGAGAATCGCAACCGCCTCGAAAAGCTGGCGTTTCGCGCCTTCGCATGGCTCATGACGCATCCCCGGCTGTTCGAAATGGCGGGCCGGATCGGGCGTTCCCTGGGTTGGCCGGCGGGAACCAAAGGGCCGCTGGGCGCGTGGTTGAGCGAGCGCGACCTGCCGCCGCTCCCGGCGCACAGTTTCCGGGAAATGTGGAGGCGCCGCTAATGTCGCGCGACTACATTTTGCACCGCATCCGCACGGCGCTCGGCCGCGGCGCCGGCCAGCCGGTGGCCGACCCTCCCCCCGCGCGCATTCGGGTACCGCAAGTGTCGATGGAAGCGCGCGTCGCCTCGATGGTGGAGCGCGTGCGGGCGTTGGCCGCCGAAGCGGTGGAATCGGACGATCCACGCGGGTTCGTCGCCAGCGCCATCGCGGGAAAGACGGCTGTGGCGTCGAACGCTCCGTTTCTCGCGGAGTGTGGCATCGCGGGTCTGCCGGGAGTACGGACGGGAATTACGGACCGCGAAGAGCTGCGCGAGTTGTGTGCCACGGCGGACGTGGGGATCACGAGCGCGGATTACGCCCTGGCCGATACGGGGACGTTGGTAATGCTGGCGAGCCCGCGGGAAGCGCGCCTGATTTCGCTGCTGCCGCCGGCGCACATTGCGGTAGTGCCGCGGGAGCGCATTCTCACGGGCCTCGATGAACTCTTCTCGCTGCTGCCGAACCCCGCGGAGCTGACCAGTTCGATGGTGTTGATCACGGGCCCGAGCCGTACCGCGGACATCGAGCAGATTTTGGTACGCGGAGTACATGGCCCGGGGATCTTGAGTGTGGTGGTGGTTTGAGCCCATTACAGTGACAAGTCCGCTCCCTTAGCCTTATTTCCTCTGATTTGTGAGATTCTTGACCCCTTTCCACGACTCATGAAAAGGGGCCACGGATGGACACGGATACGCATCGTCGCCAGAAGTATCCGCTGATCTGCCCACTGGCGGCCATCGCCGCGGGCATCCTGGTCTACCGCTTCCTGCCCATTCCGCAGGCCCAATTGCTCCTCGCCATCGGCGCTTTTCTGCTGCTGGGCGCGCTCTCCCTGTACCGCCGCTCGCGGAACCTGGCCGGCACTTGCTGTCTGCTCGGCCTCTTCTTCGCCGGCGCCCTGCTCGCGCACGTCCATGCTCCCGGACCGCCGCCGGAGATCAACGCCGAAGGGCGCGAGATCGTCATCCTCGGCGGATGCGTCGTCGAACCGCCGGCCATCTCCGACGAACGGGAACGCTTTCTGCTCGAACTCGCACCCCAGGCGCGCGCCCAGATCACGCTCTATACCAAGGAGGGCGAATCCCTGCCGCCGCTGCGCTACGGCCAGAATATCGAGGTCGACGCGCGCGTCCGCAAGCCGCACAACTACGGCAATCCCGGCGCTTTCGACTATGCGCATTTCCTCGCCCGCCAGGATATCTATTGGACCGCTTCGGGCGCTGCCGATACCGTCCGCATCCTGAGCGGCCACTGCGGCTCGCCACTGAAGAAGGCCGCCATGGATCTCCGCGCGGCCGTCCTCCGCCGCACCGAACAGCTCTACCACGGGGATGCCTATCTCGCCGGCATGATGCAGGCCATGCTGATGGGCCAGAGCTTCCAACTGCAAAGAATCTGGACCGAGGAATACCGCAACACCGGGACTTTCCACGTGATTGTCATCTCCGGAACTCACGTGGCCATCCTCGCGGCCTTCTTCCTGTTCCTGCTGCGGCTCTGCTTCGTGCCGCGAAACCTGGCCATGCTGCTCACTGCGGCGGCCGCCTGGCTCTACGCCATGACCAGCGGGTGGGGCGCGCCCTGCGTCCGCTGCGCCGCCGGCCTGACGCTCTACATGGTTGGCAGTTATTTCTATCGCGAGCGGCGCGCTCTCAATCTGCTGGCCGCCATCGCGCTGGCCTTCCTGCTCTTCGACCCCGATCAGCTTTTCGAGGCCAGTTTCCAATTGAGTTTTCTAGCGGTGGCCTTCCTGGGCGCCTTCGCCACACCCCTGGTGCAGGCCACTTCCGGCCCGTTGGCGCGGGGAGTCGCCGGTCTCCACGATACCGCCCGCGACCTTCACCTGCCGCCGCGCGTCGCGCAATTCCGCATCGAAATGCGGCTGCTGGTCCAGACCCTGCGCGGCGCCCTGCATCTGCCGGCGCGCGTAGCCACCGCGGCCGTCACGGCGCCGGCCCGGGTGCTGCTGTTCTTCTATGAAATCGCGGTCATCTCCGCCGTCATTCAGCTCGGCCTGGCGCTTCCCATGGTGGTCTACTTCCACCGGTTGGGACTTTCCGGCCTCTCCGCCAACGCCTTCGCCATCCCGCTGATGGGGTTGGCGGTGCCCACCGGTTTCGTCGCTGTCTTCACCGGATGGAAATGGGTGGCCGCGGTTGGCGGATGGCTGATGCGGCTTTCGCACGCCATCGTCGGATGGCACGCCGCGCACGAGCCAGCCTGGCGCATTCCCACTCCGCCGCTGTGGCTCGGGATCGCGTTGTCGGTGGCGCTGCTGGCTTTCGCGGTGGCGCGCGGGAGATGGTGGCGCGCTGCCGCGGGCGCTGCCGTCGCCGTCCTTCTGGCACTGCTGGTGTGGCACCCGTTCCCACCCGAATTCCATGCCGGCCAGTTGGAAATGAGCGTCATCGACGTGGGGCAAGGCGACAGCATCCTGGTGGTCTTCCCCGATGGCAAGCGCCTCATCATGGATGGCGGCGGCATCCCCGCCTTCGGCCACCAGACGCGGTCGCAGCTCGACACCGGCGAAGACGTGGTGGCGCCCTATTTATGGGACCGCGGCATGCGCAGCGTCGACATCGTAGCGCTCTCGCACGCGCACGACGACCACATCGGCGGACTGCCGGCGCTGGTGGCGGATTTCCATCCGCGCGAGCTGTGGACCGGAGCGACACCCGATAGCCCCGCGTGGCGCAAACTGCGCGACGAGGCGGCGCGCGATGGCGTGAAAGTGGTGCCGCTGGAAGCTCCCGGTCATTTCGATTTCGGGCACGCCGCCATCGAAGTGCTCGCGCCGCTACCCGATTACATCCCCAACGACACGCCCAAGAACAACGACTCCCTGGTGCTGCGCATCCGCTACGGCAGCCGGTCTTTCCTGCTGACCGGCGATGTGGAGCGGCCCATCGAACGCCGCATGATCGAGGAAAACGAGATTCAGCCCACGGACGTCCTGAAGGTGGCCCACCATGGCAGCCACACATCCAGCACGGAGGCTTTTCTGAGCGCCGCGAATCCGGCTTTCGCCATCATTTCGGTGGGACTCGACAACAGCTATGGCCACCCCAACCGCGACGTGCTCGAAAGACTGAGCGAGCATCACGCCGAGGTCTGGCGCACCGACCAGAACGGCCTGGTGACGGTCCGCACCGACGGTACGCATCTCACCGTAGAGACGCACTGGTAACGCAGGCTTGCAGGAGTTGACCGTCGGTAGCTTATAGGCTACTCTGAGAATGTGGCCCGAATCGAAATCCTTCTCTATCGCAAGGGCCGTTCGACTCCGTTTTCATACTGGCTTCGCTCGCTGAAGGATGCCCGGGCGGCCGGTATCGTGCGCGCCCGTCTCAATCGAATCCGATTGGGCAACTTCGGAGACTGCAAGGCTGTTGGGGGCGGCATTGAGGAATTGCGAATCGATTTCGGTCCTGGCTATCGGGTCTACTACGGAAGGGAAGGTTCATTTGTGGTGGTGCTGCTGTGCGGCGGGAACAAGAGGAGTCAGGCCAAGGACATACTGACAGCCCAGAAGCATTGGAAGGAGTATTTGGATGCCAAGACCGACGGTTAAGACCGAATCCTACCGAGAGAGCCTTCTGGAGTCTCTCCAGAATCCGGAAGATGCAGCTCAGTATCTCAACGCCTGTCTGGAGGACGAGGACGCCCGGGTCTTCCTTCTGGCGCTTCGCGACGTAGCTGACGCGCGGGGCGGCCTTAGGGCATTGTCGCGGGATGCCCACTTGAACCGGGAGAGCCTCTACCGAATGCTTTCCAAGTCTGGCAATCCATCGCTGGAGAGCCTGGCGTCGGTCTTGAACGCTTGCGGACTACGTCTAGCGGTTCAGGCGACTGCATCCCGGCGCCGGAAGCGGCGGGTCGCGTGAGGTTGCTCCGCAC
>PLRZ01000692.1:0-11918 GCA_003164075.1 Bryobacterales bacterium
GCGCGCTGCCGCCCGAGATCAACATGCACTCGGTGAAGAACCGCTTCCTGATGCGCATCAAGAACATTTCGCCCAACCTCTACTGGCGGAACTGGCTCTCGATTACCACCCGCGACCTGATCGTGGTGATGTGCTGTTTGATGTGGGAGCATACGTCCCTGAAGGCATTCTGGTTCCTGGTGCGAAATTTGAAGCGGGTACTGGCCAAGCGGCGCCGGATTCAAGCCAGCCAGCGCGTGGACGATCAGTATATGGCGAGCTGGTTCCAGTATGCGCCGGTCAGCAAACAGGCGCCCAAGAAGATGGCGCGACTGCTTTCGCGCTCCGAAATCGCGAAGACCTAGTCCGTGCGCATCGCCCTGGTAGGCACCCGCGGCATCCCCGCTAACTATGGCGGATTTGAGACCTTCGCCGAGGAACTTTCCACCCGTCTGGCAGCTCGCGGCCACCAAGTCACGGTCTACTGCCGCGAACGCTATTCCCAGCCCGCCTGGCGCGGCGTGCGCCTGCAATATTTGCCCACCATCCGCCACAAATATTTCGACACTATGGCGCACACCTGCGTCTCCACTCTGCATCTTCTGGCGCACCGCGTGGATGTGGCGCTCTATTGCAACGGCGCCAACGCGGTCTTCACCGTCTGGCCGCGCATGCTGGGCATGCCGGTGGCGCTCAACGTGGACGGCATCGAGCGCAAGCGCAAGAAGTGGAACCGGCTGGCCAAAGCCTGGTACCTGGTCTCCGAGTGGCTCTCGACGTTTTGTCCTACCGCCGTGGTGACCGACGCGCTCGCCATCCAGGACTACTATCGCCGGCGCTATCGCAAGGAGAGTACGTTTATTCCCTATGGCGCGGAAGTCGGCAAAGTTGCCGCTGGCGGGACGCTGCCCGGACTGGGTCTCGAGCCGGGCCGCTATTTTCTCTACGTGAGCCGCATGGAGCCGGAGAACCATCCGCTCGAAGTGCGGCAGGCGTTTGAGACCGTGGCCACCCCATTCAAGCTCGCACTGGTGGGCGATGCCCCGTACGCTCACGATTACATCCGCCGCGTGCGCGACACCCGCGATCCGCGGGTGGTGATCCCCGGCGCGATCTATGGGGAAGGATATCGCGAGTTGGATTCGCATTGTTTCGCCTACATTCACGCCACTGAAGTAGGGGGAACGCATCCGGCGCTCATCGAAGCTATGGGCCGCGGGGCATTAGTGCTGTATCGCAATACTCCGGAAAACGCCGAAGTGGCCGGCGATGCAGGCATTCCTTTCGAGCCATCCGAACTGGCGGGGAAAATTCGCGGTCTGCTGGAGATGTCCGAGGAGCAGCGCGAGGCTTTCCGTTGCCGGGCTCTGGAGCGGGTGCGCGAAAAGTACTCGTGGGATGCCGTGACGGATGCCTACGAGCGGTTGCTGGAGAATCTCCGGATCCGCCATTACTCAAAGACAAGCCACACCACCAGGTAAGGAGCTGTTAAGAAATAAACTTCAGAACTCCTGATGTCGCCCCGCAATTTCTGCCTGGCGGGAAAATGGGCTGAGCCATTCCTTTCGATGGCGAGAGCTTCGCAGGTGGGGCAGGCGGTCGGTGCTCGCCTTCGCTCGATCCTATTCGAGCAGCGGGCCTAAGAGCCCGCGAAACAATAAGCTGACCAAATGTCTCGAACGTGCGCAATCGCTCCCTCACGGGGTGCCCTCTGGGCCCGGCTCTGTCAAATGCGCATGCCNNCGAGCACCGCCTGCCCCACCTCTGGGCTCACTGCAAATTCCACGACCTCAGGAGTTCTGAGACTACCGCCTCCGGAACGCATAGTGGCGAGCGAACAACAGACGAAAATCAGCTTTACACTGATTTGACCCTCAGGGGTTCACCGGGCCTCACTCCGGTTTCGAAGGGGCTACAATGGTTCGAAATCGGTTCAAATTCTAGACGCGTCGCGGAGGCTTAAACGGAATGATGCCCGTTCCCTGGAAGCTGTGGGAAGGCCAGGTAGTGGACCTGTGCTTCCCCCTGCGCTACCATCTCGGGGGCACCGGCCGGAGCGCCGTCTATCTCACCCAGTACGGCGATCCGGAACCGCGCAACGCCGCTATCAAACTGGTGCTGGCCGAAACCGGGGTGGGCGACCCGCCGTCGCAATGGGAGCGTGCGGCGCAACTGTCTCATCCCAACCTGCTGCGCCTGTTTCGAACCGGGAAATGGCAGGTGAACCAACTGGCGTTACGCTACGCCGTGACGGAATATGCCGAAGAGAACCTGGCCGCGGTGCTCGCCGAACGGCCGCTGACCACGGTGGAAGTGCGCGAGATGCTGAGGCCTCTCGTGGAGGCGCTGGCGTACATCCACGGCGAAGGCCTGGTACACGGCCATCTGAAGCCCGCGAACATCATGGCAGTGGGGGACGAACTGAAACTGTCGGTGGACGGGATTTCGCTGGTGGGCGAATCGGGCGTGGCGCCCGGCGCACCCGGGCCCTACGATCCACCGGAGTTTCGCGATCGGGGCTGCTCGCCGGTGGGAGACGTCTGGTCGTTCGGGATGACCCTGGTGGAGGCATTGACGCAGCAATTGCCCACCGTGGGCGGGCCCAAGCAGGAGCCGGTCTTGCCGGCCACGCTGCCCGCCGAATTTCTACCCATGGTGCGTGCCTGCTTGCGGCCGGACCCGCGCCGGCGAGCCTCGCTGTATGACATCCTGGCGCAGTTCGAGCGGCCCGCGCCGGCCGAGGTGGAAGAGCCTGCCGAGGAACCGCCCGCCGCTCCCCGGAGGTGGCTGAGCCTGGCACTGGTGGGCGCGTCGGCTGTGGCGTTGGCCGGCATTCTTGTGGCGCCGCGGCTGCTCCATCATCCACCGGTTTCCGCCGCGACGGAACAGGCGGTGGTTGTGCCGGCTTCCACGCCGGTCGCTACCCCTCCGGAACCGGCCCGCCCCTCGGCGTTTTCTCCCGCTGCCGCCAAGGCGCCACCGGTCGCGGTCGAAACAGCGCCCCCTCCGCCCACGCCGCGCGCGCCTGCGGCTCTCGTCGACGCCGCACCGGGACAGGTGCTGCATCAAGTGTTGCCGGAGGTGACCGACCAGGCGCGAAGTACCATTCGCGGAAAGGTCAAGATCGATGTGCGGGCCAGCGTGGACCCGGCCGGCCGCGTCACGAATGCCGCCGTGGAATCGCAGAACAGCCGGTACTTCGCCAATCTGACGGTAAAGGCGGTCGAGCAGTGGAGCTTCGAGCCAAGGGAAGCTGCCAGTGAGTGGCTGCTGCAGTTCGAGCTCACCCCGTCGGGCACCACAGTGCATCCCTCCAGAGTGTCGCACTAAACCGATTGCTGCCGAACTGTCGGCACTCGCTTCGGCACTTGACGACGCAGCGGCGTTGCGCCCTCTGAAAACAGACCACTTCTGGACTTGCAGAATTCGGTGGCGAACCCGCTCCCTCACGGGGTGCCCTCTGGGCCCGGCTCGGTAAGTGCTTGCCTTTCAATGTGACTTTTCCGAGCCGCGCGCGCAAGCAAGCGGTTTCTTCGAATTCTGCAAGTTTCTCCTCCGTCTGGACATCGAACTGCATCCACCGCCAGGAGAGCAGTGCGGCAAAATGAGGAGGCTGAAGTGCGCTACTGGATGGCAATCCTGTCGATGGGCGCTGCCCTGGCCGGGGCCGCGCCGGGAGCGAGAAGTGCCGAACTTTCGGCGCAGTGGGCCGAAGATGGCCGGTTTCACTTCTTCGCGTGTGAGTTCAAACAGGCCGCGCGGGCATTCGAAAATGCCGCGGCGGTACAGCCCGAGGACGCTGGGCTGCATTACTGGCTGGGCAAATCGTACGCCCGGCTTGCCGAGGTGTCGGGCCCATTGTCCGCCTCGAAGAATGCCCGCAAAGCGCGCCGCAACCTGGAACAGGCGGTCCAACTCGATCCGCGGAACCAACAGTACCTGGCGGAGCTGTTCGACTTCTACGTGGATTCCCCGGAATGGCTCGGCGGAGGGCTGGAACGCGCGGCGGCGCTATTGGAACGGATGGGCCCCGACACTTTCGGCGCCCAGGAGCGGATGGCCCAACTTGCCGAATCGCGCAAGGAGCACAGGGGGGCTGGTTGGTTGGTGCGGCTGGCGGTGTTGCGTACATCGAGCGTCGTAGGATACCTGGTGCCGCAACGGTGGTAGGGAGCTGTTAAGAAATAAACTTGCCTAACGCTCCCTTACGGTCGCGGCTCGGAACGCGCATCAGAGCCGGGCCCAAGGGGCACCCCGTAAGGGAGCGTTAGGTGGCGATTGTGTGGCCTTCAACGCTAGAGGCACAAGATGGCGGCAGCAACTAAAAGCAGTCATGACAACGATGAGCCGGTGGGTCTGCCGACTCCTTTCTTCCCGAGATACCCGGAGAAATACGGGGACGTGGACTTCTCCACGCTGAACCATAACCTCTCTTATTGCTACGACGCCTCCCGGGCCATCCGCTGGCTGCTGAAACAGGCGGCCCATGGATTCCAGGGGACCACCGGCAGCTTCGAGGATTGAACCGTGCCCCTCTCGGAAATTCTTTCGTGTCCGCCTGATACCATCGTCGATATGCGGCTTCCGGATTCGGAACTCTACAAGACGCTCTTCGACCTGTCGCAGTCGATTGCCGGGCACAGCGATCTGGGTACGCTCTGCAATTCCCTGGCGACGGCGTTGCGCCGCGTGGTTTCGTTCGACTTTCTGGCGCTGGTGCTGCACGATCCGGTTCACGATCAACTGCGGGTGCACGCCGTCAGCGGCAACCGGCCGTATCAGGAAAAGGAAGTCGTGATTCAGGCCGACGGCGACCATTTCGGAGCCCAGGTGTGGCGCGAGCAGAAGCCGCTGGTGCTGTCTCCACTGGAGGACGATGCCAGCGGGAGCGGTGTCGTCCGCGATGCGCTGAAAGTGGGCATCCACGCCTTCACCCTGGTGCCGCTTTCCAACGGAGACCGGCGGCTGGGGATGCTGGGATTCGGATTTGCCGAACCTTTCGAACCCGACGCAGAAGCGCTCGAATTCCTGCTGCGGGTGGCGAGGGAAGTGGCTGCCTCCGTGGACGGATATCTCACCCGGCAGGCGCTGTTGCACGAGCGCGATCGCATGCGGGTACTGTTCCGGATCGCCGAGGCCCTGGTTTCCAAGCTGCCCATGGAGGAGTTGCTGCCCGCCGTGTCGGAACAGCTCAATCGCGTGGTGGCGCATGATTTTGCGGTCATGACTCTGCTCGATAAAGCCACCGGAGAAATCCACCTGAACGGGCTGCACATATCGGGAAATATGGAGTTCCAACCCGAAGAGACCAGCGTGCGGCCGGAAGGGCTTCCCGCCGGCGAAGCGCTGGCTACCGGGAAGCCCGTGGTGGCGGCGGGGCTCGATTTCGAACGCTTCCCTTCGCCGCTCTATCGCAAGTACGCGAGCTTGGGGTTCCGCGCCAGTTGCTCCATCCCGCTGGCGGGCGCGAATGGAATGCTGGGAGTGCTCGACCTGGCGCGCAAGAGCGGCGAGCCGTTTACCGGCGATGAAGTGGATCTGCTGATGCAAGTGGCGCGGCAAATCGCCATCGCCACGGAGAACTCGCTGGCCTACCGCGAGCTTTCGCAGATGCGCGACAAGCTGGCCACCGAAAAACTGTACCTGGAAGACGAGATCCGCTTCGATCAGAACCTGGGCAATATGATCGGCGAGAGCATGCCGTTTCAGGCCGTGCAGAGGGCCATTCAGGTGGTGGCGCCCACGGATGCCACGGTGCTCATCCAGGGGGAAACGGGCACCGGCAAGGAACTGGTGGCGCGCGCGCTGCACGATTTGAGCGGGCGAAGCAAGCGGTCGTTCATTAAGGTGAATTGCGCCGCCATTCCGGCGACGCTGCTGGAAAGCGAATTGTTCGGCCACGAAAAAGGCTCGTTTACCGGCGCCTTTGCGCAGAAAATCGGACGGTTCGAACTGGCCGATCAGGGCACGCTATTCCTCGACGAGGTGGGCGAGATTCCGCTGGAGCTGCAATCCAAGCTGCTGCGCGCCATTCAGGAACAGGAGCTCGAACGCGTGGGCGGCAACCGCACCATTCGCGTGGATGCCCGTCTGATTGCCGCTACCAATCGCGATTTGAAGCAGATGGTGGAGGAAGGCACGTTCCGCGGCGACCTGTATTACCGGCTGCACGTGTTTCCGCTGACAGTTCCTCCGCTGCGCGAGAGGCGGGAAGACATCCCGCTGCTCATCCGCTACTTCACGCAGAAACATGCCAGGCGAATGAACCGCCCCATCGAGTCGATTCCCTCGGCGGCCATTGAGAGCCTGACGAACTACGAATGGCCCGGCAACATCCGAGAGTTGCAGAACGTGATTGAGCGGTCGGTGATTCTGAGTCCGGGGCGCGTACTGCAAGTCGCCATGCCGGAGATCGCCAGGAATGCGGCGCCGGCAAAGACGCGCGCGGACGATGCCGCCGAGCGCAAGCGGATTCTGGAAGCGTTGCGCGAGTGCGAGGGGCGAGTTGCGGGGCCGACTGGCGCGGCGGAGCGGCTGGGGCTGCGACGCACCACTCTGCAATCGCGCATGAAGAAGCTCAGTATCGAGCGCCAGTACCGGTGACGCGCGGCTTTCCCAGAAAATTCGGTAGAAACGCTTGCTTCCGCTACCGTGAGGGACAATGTCACTTACTTTGCCTCGCGGCTGGTATTCTGCATTTGTTGTGGGGCAGGCAATCCTGCCTGCAGCCGGCTTTCAGCCGGCTGTTTCGGGCTCGACGCGAGTCTTCCCACACGCCCAACGCCGCCTGAACGGTGGCTGCGGCCAATGGTTGGAGGAACCGGCTCACGCTTTCGCGGCGCGAAAGTATAGATGGTCGTATATACTATTAGAGGGGGTGTTGGATGCCCAAAACTCGGATCGCAAAACTCTTTCGGAACGGATCGAGCCAAGCCGTTCGGCTCCCGGCCGAGTTCCGCTTCGATGGCGATGAGGTATTCGCCACGCGCGACGAGATCACCGGCGACGTTGTATTATCGACGCGGCCAGGCGCCGGGACGTGGGGCGAGTTCTTCCAGCTCATGCGCACTATCGACGTGCCCGCCGACTTCATGGCGGAACGCCCTATGAACATAGCGCCCGTTGAACGGGATGTATTCGGAGACTCGGAGGGCTGACGCTTGCTCCACATGCTCGACACCGACACGGCGAGTTACGCGATCAAAGGCCGGGATTCCGGCTTGGAAGCCCGGTTGGCGGCGATCGAGCCTTCGACGATCTGCATATCGGTCGTCACGCGGGCCGAATTACTGTACGGATTGAAACGTCTGCCGGCGAGCCATCGATTGCATGCCGGCGTACGTCACTTTCTCCGTATTGTACGGGCCCTTCCCTGGGATGCGGAAGCGGCCGACCGGTACGCCGACATCCGCCATCAACTCGTAACGGCGGGCCGCCTGATCGGGGAACTGGACATGATGATTGCCGCACAGGCTCTTTCGGTTGGGGCGGTGCTGGTGACCAACAACACGCGACATTTCGAACGGATCGAGGTCCCGCTCATGCTGGCAAACTGGCGCACGAACCCCTGCCTGAAGTAGATCCCTACTTGCGATCCAGTAGGCCGGTTGCAACGTTGGGGTTCAAGTTCAGAACTCCTGATGTCGGCTGGGGATTTCGGATAGTTGGGGAAATTCAGAACTCCTGATGTCGCCCCGCAATTTCAGCCTGGCGGGGAAAATGGGCTGAGCCATTCCTTTCGCTGGCCAGAGCTTCGCAGGTGGGGCAGGCGGTGCTCGCCTGCCCGCCCGCGCTGAATTAGGCCCGCTGCTCGAATAGGATCGAGCGAAGGCGAGCACCGCCTGCCCCACCTGCGGGTTCACTGCAAATTCCACGACATCAGGAGTTCTGACGTTCGAGACATTTGGTCAGCTTATTGTTTCGCGGCCCCTAAGACGGAACTCTACCGGGCCAGCGGATACGCCAGGCTTTCCAGCAGCCACTCGCGATTCTTGCGAACATCCTCGGTGAGACGGCGGCATAGTTCTTCGCGCTGATCGTAGAGGCGGTAGCCGGCTCGCGGGCGCAGATATCCGCGGGCTTTCGGCTCCCTTGCGAACACCGCTTCCTCGCCATCCTCCCGCACCATTCGCTCATAACGCGCGCGATTGTCGAGCAGCGCCTTGATCAGGAAGGGCATCACGATGGAATAGTCGGATTGCATGCTCTCGGTGGTCTGCAGATAGGTGTCCTTGTCCACTTTGCCCCACGTCACCGCCTCGGCGGGAGGGCATGACGAGAGCGACCCGTCGGTCACCGGCGCGGTCACAATCTGCACGTCGAACCGATAGCCGCGGACGTTGGGCAGTCCCAACACCTGGCCTAATGCCGGCTCCGGCTGAAGGTTGTAATTCTTCGGCACGCCGCCTCCCAGAATTACCGTGCCGAGGGCCTGCACGGGATTGTCGAACAGGCCCCAACGATGGTAGGCGCAGGCCTCAAAGACTTCCGCGTGCAGGTCGAGATCGAACGCATATTCGGGAATCAGGCCGGCCTGGCGCATGGCCCACAGCTTCATGGAATTCAGGAACACGCTGCCATCGCCGGGGGCGCCCACGAAGATGGGGATGGCGGCGCTGTGGCAGGTGGAAAGCAGGCCGGGCGCCACGCCGTTTTGCCGTTCCTGCGCGGCGTAGTAGCGGCCCAGCAGGTAGCGCAGTTCGGTGCCGGTCATTTTGCGCTGGAATTCGGGGCGCGCCAGCACGGCGGTGAGGAAGCGGTCCTGGTGGAGCAGTACGCCTTCATCGAAGGCCATGTCGGTAACGCGGATGGTGCCCTCGTCGCGCAACGCGCCATCGTCGGTGAAGATGGGGACCTCATGGATGGGGCCGGATTTGTAGGCGTCCAGGCTGCGGTGGCCGTCGTGGTAGCAGACCGCATCGGTAGTGCTGAGATACGCCACCCAGCCGGTTTCGAGCAGAGGGATGAGCCAGGTTTGATGCTGTCCGGAGACCGTGACCGGGCCGGAGACGGCCAGGGTCAGCGGGCATCCCATGCCGATGGCGTGGTCCAGAATCTGGTAAATGCGGCGCAGGTAGGCGCCTCCGAAGGCCGGCAGACAATGGGTGAAGAGCTCGTCGAGAGTGGAGCATTCGTCCACGCGGCGGACATGCACGTACTGGCGGTGTTTCGCGGGCATAAGTTTGACGGTAGCAGATGTGCGTTGGGCCGGGCGGCGCTCGCCTGCCCCACCTGTGGCTCATCCTCAAGCCGAGGGCCGTCCCGGAACGTGTTAACGTTGAATCCTAGGGATGAACATACTATTTGTGGGAGATATCTTCGCATCTCCCGGGAGGCGCATCGTCGCCGACCATTTGCAGGATATCATCGAAACCAATCGTATCGACCTGGCGATCGCCAACGCGGAGAATTCGGCGGGCGGGTTCGGCATCACCCCGGCCATCGCCGAGGAGTTGTTGGCGCTGGGCGTGGACGTTCTGACATCGGGCAACCACATCTGGGACAAGCGGGAAATCCTCGATTAC
Organism: Bryobacterales bacterium; assembly: GCA_003164075.1. Next base: position 9,504 of record PLRZ01000692.1, read on the forward strand.
CTGGGGCGCCAGCCACGGCTGCTGCGGCCGGGCAACTATCCCGAAGCGCCGGGTAGCGGCGTGATCGTCTACCGCGCCCGCAACGGCGTGGATTGCGCCGTCATCAACCTGCAAGGCCGCACTTTCATGCCGTCCACGGACTGCCCGTTTCGTAAAGCGGACCAGATTCTGGCGGCGCTCGACCCCGCGGTGAAGGTGAAATTCCTGGATTTTCACGCCGAAGTGACCAGCGAGAAAATGGCCATGGGCTGGTACCTGGATGGCCGTGTTTCGGCGGTGGTGGGCACCCACACGCACGTCCCCACGGCGGATACGCGCATCCTGCCGGGCGGCACCGCCTATCAGACCGATTGCGGCATGACGGGGCCCTATGAATCGGTGATCGGTGTGGATATCGGCATCATCATTCAGCGTTTTCTGACGGGCCTGCCGGTGCGCATGGAATCGGCGCGCAAGGGCGCGGAATTGCACGCCGTGATCGTGGACGTGGACGAGGCCACAGGTAAAGCGCGCGCTATGCGGCGTCACGCCATCAACGGAGATTGAGCGGGATGGACCCTTCCAGCCGGATTCCCGATTTCGCCGCATTTTATATACAGCAAATCGGAGCGCTGCTCTTCGGGCTGGTATTTCTCTTTCTCTACCGGCAGTCGCGGGTAGTCTATTTCGGTTTGTGGTCGATTGCCTGGCTGTTGCGGTTCCTGGCGGTTATCTTCGGGTACGAACTGCTGCGCACCGGGTCGCTCGAATGGATGGCGCCGTACGCGGTGTTCGAATTCGGTTTTGCCATCGTGCTGATTGCGGCGGCGCGGGCCGGCTTCGCGGCGGGCATCAAAGACTGGCGCACGGTGCCGCGGCTGATCTCCATCCTGCCGGTTTTTGTGGCGCTGGTGTACGCCTTCGGGTGGTATTCGAGGATCGAAGGTTACCGCGCTTCCGACACGCTGGTGTTGTCTGGCGTCTACGCCTACAATTTCGTGGCGCTGCGCCGCAACGCCGGGTTGGGTGTGCGGGTTTTCCGCCTTTCGCTGCTGGTGCTGGCGGCGGCGTTTCTGGTACACGCCCTGGTATTTATCAGCCTGTACCGCACCGGCAACGCGCCCTTTTGGGCCCCCTACCTGCGGTACGAAGCGTACTACGATTTCACGCTGCACTGCGTGCTGGCCTTTGCCGCCATGGCAATGTGGAACGAAAGCCAGATCGACCGGATTCGGGAACTGGCCGGCGAGGTGGATTATCTGCGCCGCGAAACCCAACAGCGTCTCGACCTGGATCATCTGACGGGTTTGTTGAACCAGGCCGCGCTGTCGCGGCGCGTCGACCAGCCGGGCGCATTCGAAGGCGTGGTCGCGGTGTGCGACATGGACAATTTCAAGGACATTAACGACCGCTACGGACACCTGGTGGGCGACGAAATTCTGCGGAATATCGGCAACCTGCTGAAATCGTCCATTCGTCATGAGGACGAAGCCTTCCGTTGGGGCGGCGACGAGTTCGTCATGCTGTTTCGAAACCAGCGGACGGCAGTGGCCAACAAGCGGATGCAGGAGATTTCGGCACGTCTGCGCGAATTTCGGGTGCGCGGCCACGGCGTGCTGCCTATTACCTTCAGTTGGGGCACCGCCGAGGCCGCCGGCCGCGTGTTGCGCGAAGCTCTGGATGAGGCCGATCAGAGCATGTACGCATTGAAGCGGACCAAACAGGGGCTGCGGCCATGAGGGGCAAGGGCTGCATCCCATAAGCGTTGCCTTAAGCGACCCGCATCGCCGGATCTCTGGCGATGGGCGTGAGCGTGAATGGCGCTCCATCGTCGGATCGGATTCAAGCTGCCCAGCAGTCGCGCGGGCCGGAGCGGGCGTTATTCGGCAAATTGGATTTCGAGATTGGCGCTCGGTATTGCACAGCAGATCGGCGCGTATTACGCTATGATCATGCAGACGATTTCCTTGAGATTGCCTGACGATCTCCTGGCCCAGATCGCTAGCGAAGCGAAGGCGAGACGGGTGACGAAGTCATCGCTCATCCGGGAAAGCCTGGAAAAAGCGCTGCGGCCGCAATCGCGGGTGGGTGCGCCGTCATGCTACGATCTGGCCCGTGACCTTGCCGGCGCTGTCAAGGGTCTGCCAGAGGATCTCGCCCAGAATTCCAAGTACATGGAAGGCTTTGGCCAGTGACGAGAGGCCCGGTCTTATTGGACACCGGGCCGCTGGTCAGCTTCCTCGCCTCCGGATTGAGGCATCATTTATGGACGGTGGAGCAATGGAAGCGGCTGCGCCCTCCGCTACTAACATGCGAGCCAGTTCTGACGGAGGCGGCGTTTCTGCTGACGCGAGAGGGCCGCGACGCGGATGCTGTCTTCGAGTTGCTGGAACGAAAAGTGATTCGTATTGCACTCTCCGTGCAGGAGGAGCAGGC
>PLRZ01000692.1:11957-16847 GCA_003164075.1 Bryobacterales bacterium
TTGGGACGCCGAAAACTCAGGAGTCGGCCCAGGCACCGCTACTGCATTGCAGGGCGGCCCGCTCCGGTCCCCCAAAAAGCGACTTAGGCGTTTGGCGGACATGTGGCACTGTGGACCGTGTCGGTTGAGATGGAGGCCTTGGTGGCCAAAGCCACGTAGCGCGTGGGCCTGCCTTGGTGCTCCGCCTTCGAGAGCGTCCTTATCCAATGTTGATGATCTGATTCAGTGTTTCGCATGCGAGAGCAAATATGTCTTCCGGAATTTGCCTCCACGGGTGAGGCTTTGCCTGGCGGCTCCGCCAGTCGAACGACTTCGGCTGGTGGCCGAGAATATAGCTCGCTTTCCTTCTGGGGCTGGCGAACTTCACGGCGAATGGATTTGTTTCGTTGAACGGCGCCGTCGTCATCGGCAAACCAATAACGATGCCGGTCCGCTCATTGAATGCCTTCGGAGAAAGTACCAATAACGGGTGAACGTCCCTCATCTCGCGGCCGGCCTGAGGATTACAGTCGATCCAAATCATGTCGCGCCGGTCGGGAGCCCAGAGCCTGCGGGCCGCCATCAGAGCGCCTCATTCCCGGCACGACGTGTGGCCATGACCTCACCGCCGTGTCGCTCCGGATCGAAGCGGGCGAGTTTCTGCTTGAGTGTTAGCCGGGGTTCCCCTGCCGCGGCCACTCGCACCGCCGAGTCCTGTGCCGAGACTTCAACGGGTTGCCCGACTTTGAATCCGACAGATCTGGCAATGGAAGACGGAATTCGCACTGCCAAGCTGTTGCCCCATCGCTGAAGCGTCAGAGTTGCTGTTGTCTTCAAAATAAACCTCCACGTATCAACCAGTATATACATTCGGCAGGGGAGGTTGGCACGGATCGAGAACTGGCAAACCTTAACCGCCGATCCGAGTGCGTACCGGTGGCTCAAAACGGTAACAATTGCGCCCGCACGGACAACGGCATGAGCCCTCCTTGCGAGTAAGGTTGGCCGTTGGCCGTCCTTTCGCGAACAGATCCAGGTTTGGACGTGACACGTCAACTTGGCCGGCGCCGGGTGTGTGATCCAGGAGCAGAGACCGGCGGCGCAAAGGGACCTTCAGTCGAGCCTATCCGGTCCGGGCGAGGACTCAGTGGAGAGTTTCGTCTGGCTCAGCGTGCTGAACGATCAACGGAATGAGTTCAGCCATTTTAAGCGGAAGTCGTACGGACAAATGAAGCAGGTCTGGCTCTTCTAAGCTCACTATCAACACGCCGCTGATGGGATCACTATTCTTGCGCAGCCATGAGACCGTCCCCATTCCGTCGGTGTTCGCGGGCGTCCGAAACTCGACCATTTCCCTGGTTAGGTAGTTCAGCGTGTCGTCAGGGTACGGACCGAACACGAACTCGCTTGCTGGCTCGATTCCCTCCGCAATGACGTCTCCAACAAACAACGAGTGGGCCGGAAAAACGCGGGCGATATCGCGGGCGACACTGAATCGGCCTGACGTGTCTCCCAACATGATGGAAATCTGAATCGCTGGCCCGTCGAATCCCTTCCATTGCGCTGAGAAGAACTCTGCGGAACCGATCGGCCTCGGACTCACGAAAAGGCTGCTGCCATTCGATCCGTAAGTACAGAAACAGTGCCAGCCTCGGGGTGCTAGAACTCCGGATCCGAACTTCGCCTCGTAATACGCAAGCCGCGATGCGGACGCCGCCGGTATCGCCAACTTCTTGTCCGTACCACCCGGTGCTTCTACCGGCCCGGTTTGGCCGTCGGACTTGCAGCCGACGAATGGCACAGTAGTCCATTTGGGTTGACTAGGAGCTGCGCCTCTCGATTGCGCGGGCAATGGCATTAACGAACACAACACCAGGACTGGCTTCGCAAACCGGCGGAGCAGGGAGAACATGGACATCGAACTCATGGTCCGAGTATATGACGATTCCTAGCGGTCAGCTTGACCGCAGATATTCGCGTATGCCGAGCGCGTCGTCGGAAGCAATCCGCTCGGCCGTATAGTCCCCGAATCGTACACTGGCCCCAAAAGGTGATCTGGGAAGTTGGCCGACTAGGAAAAGGAGGGCGCCCTCTGCCCGGGAATCCGGCTACCGACGCCCGCTTGGGACGTCTTGGAGACTTGCTGACGAGTCGAAATCAAGAGGACCACAGCGTCAACGGGCTTCTTCTCAGGGATAACTGGGTATCAGGGTGCGCTTAAGTTAACGCTTATTAGGACTGCGCCCTTGGATATCGCTTCGCGATATGGAAGTCAGAAATCAGAAGTCAGGAGTCAGGAGTCAGAAGTCAGCTTTGCCACCGGCGGTGACGGAATGAACGGGGTGTGACTCCGAACCAGCCATCCGGCGGGCTGTCCGCTTCGCGGCTTTTTGGAAACCGGTCGATATTGGAAATAAAGGGTTTGATCGGGAGTCACAGATCAGGAGTCAGGAGTCAGAATGAAAACCCGGCGGGACCGGGCAAGCTAAAGCATGCCCCACCTTACCGATCGGGCGCGTTGTAGCCTTCGCGCCAATGCGCTTGCAGGTGCGGTAGTCCGCGCGGTGGCACCACTCTCACCGTCACGTGATGATATTTCCCGTCGTGCATCTGGTTCTCGGGCGCGTAGCCCAGAATGTAACGGTTGCGCAGTTCGATTCCAATTTTCTTGGCGACGTCCGGCATCTCGGCAGCATCCGCGAAGAACATCCGGCCGCCGGTCTGCTCGGCGATGTGCCTCAAAAGGTCCGGCCCTCCGGCTTCCTCCGGCGTGCTGCCGCCCCCAAAAACTCCAATCGCGTAAATCAGCGAGTCGCTTTCCTGAATCAACGTCCTGACTTCCTGCACGGTGTAACGGCTGTTGTTGTCGCCGCCGTCGGAAATGACGAGGAGCGTCTTCTTGTTCTTCTTGGATTTATGCATCTCCTGCAGGGCCATGTAGATGGCATCCAGCAGCGCGGTAGAGCCGCGGGACCGCGAAAAGGTCAGCTCCTCTTCGATCCTGCCGGTGTCCTTGGTGAGCGGCACCACCAGCCGCGGTTTGCTGTCGAATTCCACCAGGAAGAACTCGTCATCCGGGTCGGCGATTTTGAAAAAGACCGAGGCCGCCATTCGCGAGCGCTTGAGCTTGTCGCCCATGCTGCCGCTGGTATCGAAGACCAGGCCGGCGGCGATGGGCTCGTCGTCCATGGCGAAAGTGGTGATGGACTGCAGCACCTTTTCGTCGTAGACGCGGAAGTTCTCCTTTTCCAGGCCGGAGACGGGCCGGTTCAGGGGATCGTTCACCGTCACCGGAATCAACACCAGGTTGGCGTTGACGCGGATGTTGGCGGGCCGCTGCTCCTCTTCCTTCGGCGCGGGTTTGGGACGGGGCGTGATGTTGACGTCCTGTCCGCGGAACAGCAGCGGCGACAGCAAGCCCAGTCCAGCGGCAAAAATGGCGATCCCTCGCGCCTTCATACGTCTCCGAGTATTGTACGTGGTCCCCGCGATTAGGGTTGCTTTTATGTGGCGGCAATCCGCTCGATCTGCGCCAGATGGTTCAGGTCGTGACCGGCCATGGTCTCCACCACCACCTGCAAGGTCATCTCCCCGCGCTCCGGGTGGGACAGCTTCTTACCCAGACTGGCAGGCGGTATGGCGGCGATCAGGCGGACGTTCCAGCTTCGTACGGCGGCAAACACGGCCAGCGCCGAGGCGACGTCGAAAGAATCGTACATGGCAGCCCAGCGGTCCTGATCGAACGGCTGGATCACGTGGTCGTCCTGCGACAGCGCCTGACGCAAGCGGAAGGCGAAGACGATTTCGCAGTCCGCCAGGTGGCAGAGGATTTGCCGTGCGCTCCACTTCCCCGGCGCGGGCGCCAGTTCCACTCGCTCCGCGCCGAGGGCTTCCAGCAAGACTTTCAGCCGCCCGGCGGTGGCCTCAATTACTTCGCGCGGCTCGCGGCCGCCCAGGAAAGGCGCGTATGGATTCGTCGTCACCTATGTCAACCTCCCTTTCAATCCGATTTCAATCCCGCTCCGGGAATCCGGTGGCCGCCGATCCCTTGGCCGGTAGCGGGAGCACATCGGGAGACAGCAGGCGCGCATCCAACCAACCCGCCTCGGCAAACTGGCGCGGCGAGGGCGTAAAGACGATTTTGTAACTCGTGTCATCGAGCGGCGCTTCCGGCCCGCTGGACCTCAGTGGGTAGACCAGAGCCAGATACTTGAGAATAGTATATATGTCGCCCTCCTCCGGTTGGCGCAGGTCGTAGCCGTTGGAGCGGAAATGAATGGAAGCGCCCTGGCTGGAGAGACGCCATGCCAGGAAGGCGCAACAATCCACGGCGTGTTCGAACCAGGCGTCGAGCTCCGGAGGGATGTCGCGGTCCAGGAACATTTCGACGGTACGCTCCTGCTCGCGGGCAAATTCGCGGACCTGCAGGCTGCCGGTGTGGGCTGACGCCTTCCAATCCAGGTGGCGCGCGCTCTCCAGTACCTCGTAGGGACGGATGCGGTAGAAATCCCGGCCGAGGCCGCGATAGTGGGTCTCGATCTCGCCGGCGATGCCAGCCAGCAGGTCGTCGAAGCCGGGCCAAGGGTCGATGGAGGGATAGACGATCATTTCGCGGCCCAGCGTGACGCGCGCCGATTTTTCCAGGAAGCCGAAGGGGAACGAGGTGAGGAAGGCGAAGCTGTTCTGCCGGTAGGCGCCGCGTTTGGGGAAGCGGACTTCCACCGTCTCCTCCAGCGTGGCGCCGCCGGCGATGAGCGGGAAATAGATTCCCGATTTGAGCGTAGGGCTGTTGGGCTGGCGGATTCCTTCCACTCGAATGGAGAAAGAGGGCATCAGCCATTTCTGATTGCGAACGTACAGCTTGCCGGGAACGGAGCGTCCGGCGGGGATGTGCTCCGGCACCAGGAAATC
>PLRZ01000504.1:0-2825 GCA_003164075.1 Bryobacterales bacterium
CGCTCAGACGCGTCATCCCGAGGCGGCGACCGATGCTGGCGATGTTCTCACCGGCATAATACCCCAGAAGGATCGCCGCGCGTTGCTTCTCCCGATGAGGCGCCGTGCGCGACCGAGCCAACTGTTCCAATGCCGCCTTGTCTTCGTCCGTCAAAACCAGCTTGGATCGCCTTGTTTTACCTGCCATGCCTCAGCATAGCAGAAAACAAATTCATGTGCTTACGTTTTAATGAAACGATATACTAGCTTCTGGGGCGGCTGGACGCCGCCCCGCCGTTCCGGCACCTGGGTCGGCGCTCGGGTCGCATCCCTGCGTTGCCACTATCCTCCGCCCAGGCGATGCCAGTATAACCGGGACGCCGAGCCATGGCTACACAAGTCAGAGAAGCCAACTCCACTTGCGTTGACCCCCTGATGCACGATCGGCGATACTCAGTGGTTGAGTCTCCAAAACGGAAATCTCAAGTGAGGCCTCTAATGCGCTTTCTCTTCCCCGCCATCGCTATCTGCACCGCCGGAGTATTGCCGGCCTTCGCCGCCGACCGCGTCAAGACCGCGAGCGGCATCCTTGAATCCACCGCCGCGCCCAAAGACGGCGTGCGCACCTTTAAGGGTATCCCGTTCGCCCAGCCGCCCGTCGGCGACCTGCGTTGGCGGGAGCCGCAACCCGTCAAGAACTGGACCGGCGCCCGCAACGCCGACCAGTTCGGCCCACGGTGCATGCAGCGCACCTCACCCGGCGCCGACTATTGGTTCCGCAGCAACGGCATGAGTGAGGATTGCCTCTACCTCAACGTCTGGACCCCCGCCAAATCCGGTAATAAAGGACTTCCAGTTCTGGTTTACATCTTCGGAGGCGGCTTCCAGAACGGCGACGGCTCGGAGCCGCGCTACGATGGCGAGAGCATGGCTCGCCAGGGCATGGTTGCGGTCTCGCTCAACTACCGCACGAACATCTTCGGCTTCTTCGTCCATCCCGAGCTGACGAAGGAGTCCCCGCACCACGCCGCCGGCAACTACGGTCTGTTGGACCAGGTGGCCGCCCTCCAGTGGGTGCAGAGGAACATCGCGGCCTTCGGCGGCGACCCCAAGCACGTCACCATCGCCGGCGAATCCGCCGGTTCCATCTCCGTCAGCGCGCTCATGGCTTCGCCGCTTTCGAGGAACCTGATGGCCGGCGCCATCGGCGAGAGTGGCGCCGCTATCTCCAGCCTGCCACCGCAGCCGCTTGCCGAGGCCGAACAGAATGGCGTTAAATTCGCTACCGCCGCCGGCGTGAACACGCTTGCCGCCCTTCGCGCCATGACCGCGGAGCAGATTCAGGACGCCGCCGCCAAAGCCCAGGGCGTCCGCTTCAGCACGGCCATGGACGGCTATTTCCTCTCGAAGCCCCTGACAGCAATCTTCGAGGCGGGCGAGCAGGCCAAGATCCCTCTGCTGGAGGGCTCAAACACCCAGGAACAGCCGGCGCGCTCCGTTCTGGGCGCCGGCGACCCTACGCCGGAAACCCTCGCCAACGCCATCAGGAAGTTCTACGGGGATAAGGCCGACCCGGTGCTGAAGGCCTACGCCGCCAGCACCACCGATGAAGTTTACGAAGCCGCCGCCCACCTGGCCAGCGCCCGCTTCATCGCGTACGGCACCTGGAAGTGGGCTGAACTCCAGATGAAGACCGGCGGGAAACCGGTATACCGCTACCTGTACGCCCGTCCCCGCCCGGCTTATCTCGGCATGCCGGGCGAATCCGCACCCACTGCGCCCGAGGGCGGCAGGGGCGGCCGTGCCGGCGCCGGCTCCCAGCAACCCCCTGCTCCCCGCGGCGCGGCGCATTCCGCCGAGATCCAGTACGCCATGGGCAATCTGGATCTCGACAAGCGCTACAGTTGGGAGCCCGCCGACTACGAAGTTTCCAAAACGATGCAGGCCTACTTCGTGAATTTCATCAAGACTTTCAACCCCAACGGCCCCGGCCTGCCGAACTGGCCGGCCTACCGCGACGACAGTAATTACCAGCGTATGCGCATCGACGTGAAGTCCCAAGTGGAACCCGAAGGGGACCGCGACCGGTATCTCGCGCTGGAAGCGGCCACGGCGGCGCGATAACCAGCGCCCGCCTCGAATCCTGTAGAATTCCAGGTCCGAAATACGAAATAATAGTGATGGCGACCGAGCCGGGGTACCCATCGCGAAATGCGCAGCCCAGACGCCGACATCACCGGTCTCATCAGAGCCTGGCGGGAAGATCAGCCCGGGGCGCTCGATCGTCTCATGGAGGCGACCTATCCCTACATGAAGGGCATTGCCATGCAACGCCTTCGCAACGAACGTGCCAGCCACACCCTGCAATGCACCGCCTTGGTCAACGAGGCCTGTCTGCGCCTGATCCGCCACCCCAACGGACGCGAATGGAAAGACCGCACGCACTTTTTCGCTTTTGCGGCACGCATGATGCGCGGAATCCTGGTGGACTATGGACGCGCGCGGCGCACCGCCAAACGCGATGCCGGTGAATTGCGCGTGGCCCTCGAGAGCAAGTCTGGCGAAGGCGCCATGGATGCCGATGTCGTCGACCTGAACGATGCCCTCGACGATCTGGAGAAACTGGACGCGGTCCAGAGCCGCGTAGTCGAACTCCGTTATTTTGGCGGCCTGTCGATCGAAGAAGCCGCCGAAGCGCTCAACCTTTCGACGAGTACCGTGAAGCGCGACTGGCTCCTCGCCAAGACGTGGCTGCGCCGCCGGCTGCTGGAAGGGCGGACCGGCCTTGACCAGTGAAGAGTGGCAACGCGTCAGAGCTCTGTTTGAGGATGCGCTCGCGGTCGCGG
>PLRZ01000504.1:2865-6771 GCA_003164075.1 Bryobacterales bacterium
CTGGAGCGCGAAATCGGCCGCGGCGGCATGGGCGTGGTATGGGAAGCGGCTCGCGACGACCATAGCTTCGAGCAGCGTGTGGCCATCAAGCTTCTCTCTTCCGGCGTGCAGTCCTCCTCGGGCATCGCACGATTCGTCGAAGAGCGTCAGATTCTCGCCAACCTGAGCCATCCGGGTATCGCGCGCCTGCTCGACGGCGGATCGATGGAAGACGGCTCGCCGTACCTCGTGATGGAGTATGTGGAGGGAGAACGGCTGGACCACTGGCTGGCGCGCAGTCCCTCCTTTGAGGACCGTTTGCGGGTGTTTCTGTCGATTTGTCCGGCCGTCGAGTACGCTCACCGCCATCTGGTGGTGCATGGCGACCTGAAGCCGGCGAATATCATGGTCACGCCCGAAGGCCAGGCCGTGCTGCTCGATTTCGGCGTGGCCCGGCTGCTCGACCCCGTATCGGGCGGACTCACCCAGACCCGCACGCGTCTGTTCTCGCCGCGTTTTGCAAGCCCCGAGCAGGTTCGCGGCCAGCCAGTCACCACCGCCACCGATGTCCATGCCCTGGGAGTGTTGCTCTATTTGATCCTGACGGGGAGGCAGCCCTTCGCCCATGGGAGCGAGGATTCGCTGGAGGTGATGCGGGCGATCTGCACGGATGAGCCGGTTGCGCCGAGCGCCGCGCCGGTTCCCTGGCGAAAAGCCTTGCGGGGTGAGCTTGAGGCAATCGTGCTGCAATGCCTTCGCAAGGATCCGGACGAACGGTACGCCTCGGTGCATGGCCTGTCGGAAGATCTGGCCGCGTGGCGCGACGGCCGGCCCGTCCGCGCGCACCGGACCGGGTGGGTCCGGCGTGCCCGCGGGCTGGTGCGCAGGAACAAGACGCTCAGCGCCGCGGTGGCGATTGCGGTCCTCTCCATGATTGCCGGCTCCGGCGTTTCTCTCTGGCAGGCGCACCAGGCCCGGCAGGAACGGCTGCGCGCGGAAATGCGCTTTGCACAGGTGAAGCGGCTGGCGCACTCGGTGCTTTTCGACCTGCACGACGCCATCGAGCGCCTGCCAGGCTCCACGGCGGCCCGGCGGCTTCTAGTGCAGGAGGCGCTGGATTACCTCAGGGAACTGGAAGCGACGGGCGGCAACAACCGCGATCTGAACTGGGAACTGGCGGCCGCCTATATGCGCGTGGGAGATGTGCTGACCAGCAAGGGGCGGGCCAATACCGGGGATTCGGCCGCCGCCATGCAAAGCCTGTTGAATGCGCGGCGTCTGGCAGCCTCCGCCGCGTCGGCGAATCCAGGGGACGAGCGGGGACCACAGCAACTCCGCAACATCGATATCAGTCTTGCGGGCCTTTATCGGCAGCAAGGCAACTCAAGCGCATGGCGGGAAATGCGGGCGGAAGCCGAGAAGATGTCGGCCAGCATGGCCGCGAGTCATCCCCAGGATCGCGTGCTGCGGTTTGATGCCCTGTGGGATAAAGCCTACACGCTGGCGGAAGAAGGTCGAGCACCGGAAAGCCTGGCAGCATGGCAGAACGCGCTATCCGCCGCACGGGACGCTTTGGCGCTCCAACCGCACGATCCCGAGACGGTCCGCTATCTGGCGCGTTGCTACCGCAACCTCGGCGATGCATACAAAAACACGGGCGACCGTGCCGCGGCGCTGGAGGGCTACCGGCAGGCGCTGGCCATTGATGAGAGACGCGCGGCTGCCGATCCCGCCGCGGCCCAGCCGAAGATGGACCTCTACTGGGACCTGGTGCTTTCCGGCTGGATGCATCACCACGCCGGTTACAATCAGGTCGCGGTCTCCGAGTTCGAGTGGGCCGCGCGTCTGTTGCGCCAGGTGTGCGCCTCCGATCCCGACGACTTTCTAGCCCGCCTGGAACTGGCCAAGCTGTTGATTACGGCGGCGCCGGCCTGGCAGGAACTGGGACGCGAGGCGGAAGCGACCGGCCGGCTGCAAGACGCGCTGCGCTATCTCGAGTGGGCGCGGGCACGCGATCCCAACAACCAGGATGCGCGATTGCACTACGGGTGGGCCCTGTTGGAATTGGGCGATGCGGGGGTGCGCCGCGCCACGCTCGGCGGCCCCCAGGCGAGCGATCGTTGGCGGGAGGCGGCGGAGAATTACACGAAAAGCGTTGCCGCGCTGAGCGGCATCCCGGCTGGTGCGCGCTTTGACGATGGCATCGGGGCCGGTCTGTTCAGCGACCGTGCCAAGAGTCAACTGGCACTCTGCCGATCGCGCCTTGTAAGCGCTCGCTGAACCAGAATCCCCGCGAATCTCGCTTATGCTCTCGTAGGCGTCTTTCCGGAACCACGGGCAGACGGCGAGTCGCCTTGACACAAAACGAGGAAAGATCTAAGCCTGGAGGCTCCAATGAAACTCGGAATCGCTTTTTTGTTGCTGACGTGCGCATTGCTGTTTCCCCAAACAGGGCAAACTCCTGCGCAGATTCGTGCGACCTGCGTCGCCAAGTGCAAGAGTAACTATTCGGCGTGCATCAAAGCCGCCAAGACCGAAACAGCCAAAACTATCTGTGGTAGGCAACAGGCGGCTTGTGTGGAAGGCTGTAAATAAATAGCCATCTCCGGATCGAGCGCGGCGGGCAGCCGGAATTGCAGAGGCCGGGATGTCGAACCCGGGCCAACAAGCTTTGGCCGTCGTTTGCGAAAAGGTCCGCTGTCAGCATCGTAGAATCAGGCCTGTAGATCGTTTTCAATCCGTATCCTGCCTCGATAGGCAGGGCGGAGAAAGCTAAGGTGACGCAATGGAGGCTCGAGTTATCCGCTTCATACGTCTGGCCGTCCTCGGCGGCTTGCTGGTTCCACTCCTTCCGGCCCAGTCCTCTGTGCCGCAGTCCTACACCCTCACCGCCTCTTCGAGCTTAGCGCTTGAAGCGATGTCGGGGAACCCCGTGGAGGCGAAGGTTTCTCGCTTCGGCCCCAGGGAGTTCGTCGACGCGACCGTGGCGCCTCAGGCGGGGCACAAGGCCATTCACGCGCGCCACTGGTTCGACTTGGTGGCTCACAAGGTCTACACCCTCGACGTAATCCAGAACACCTGCTCCTGGATGACTTACACCGCGCCGGACATGCCCAACATGTACGATCCGATTGCCACCCCCGCCCCATCCGCCGAAGAACTCGCCAAATTGAACAAGAACATAGTGCGCCGGGAGGACGTGAACGGCATCGCGGCCAACCTCACGGAAAGCACCAGCGGCCAGGGAAAGTCNNGGCGCCCAACCGATGGTGATGCTGGAAGTGAAAGAACTGCGTTTCGAGAAGCCGGCTGCCGCGCTTCTGGCCGCGCCCGCAAACTGCACGGCGCAGGCGCAGGGCGAGTGGACCGCCGAGGGGATGCACGTCCACTTTGGAACCAGCATCGATGCGCATGGATCGGGGCAGGTGGACCTGAAGACCGGCAAAACCACCGGCGACGTTACCGTGAAATCCGGCGGCAAGCGGCAATGACCATTCGCGCGTTCGCTTACACCGGCAGGAATCCCAAGCATTCCTGGCCACTTCCAATCGACAAACAACGTTTACCAAAGGAGCTACGATGAAACTCTTTTTCCGCACTCTACTCGTGGCGCTCGCCGCCATCGCCATCACTTCAACCGCCTTCGGCCAGGATTACCCCGGATCGAAGGACTACCCCGGAATCACCCGCATGCCGGGCATGGAGATAACCGAATACCACGATTTCCAGTTCGATTCGGCCAAGTTCACGGTCACCCAGAACGGCAAGCAGACAGACCAGACAATCGAAGGCCGAAAGGTCGTGATTCACTACGGAACCATAAGAGGCGGGGCTCAAATTTCCACGCTGCAAATCATACGCAATCTGCAAAATGCCGTGCGCACTGCCGGCGGACAGGTGATTGACGATTCAGAAGGCACCAATTGG
>PLRZ01000504.1:6786-17246 GCA_003164075.1 Bryobacterales bacterium
CGGCCATGGCCACAAGCATCGCAGACACCGGCTCCGTGGCCATCTACGGCATCAACTTCGATACCGCCAGCTCCGTCATCAAGCCGGACTCCGAGCCGGCCATCACTGAGATCACTAAGCTGCTCACTAACAACCCCGCGCTGAAGGTCGGAATCGTCGGGCACACCGACATGGTCGGCGACGCCACCAGCAACATGCGTCTCTCCCAGGCGCGCGCCCAGTCAGTCATCACCGATCTGGTCTCCAAGCACGGCATCGCCGCCGCGCGCCTGGTGGCCTTCGGCGCCGGACCCTGGGCGCCCCTGGCCTCCAACAAGACCGACGACGGCAGGGCCAAGAACCGCCGCGTCGAACTGGTCGAGATTGCCACTAAGTAGGCCCATCCGTGGACCATTGGAAGGGGTGGGGCATCGGCAAATATCCCGCCCCTTCCTCGCACGAACTCCACGAGAACTTTCGAAAGGACGGCAATTATGATTGGCAAGCACTGGTGCCTGGTCTGCGCGTTGATCCTGAGTCTGCTGGCGGGTCCGGGCGCAAGGGCGCAGGCGCCCACGATTCCCCCGGATATTCAGACCATATTCAATAAGATGAAGTCCGGCCAATCGCTCACCGAGGCAGAGAAAACACGTATCCACGAGTGGAGCGACTCGATTAAATCCAAGCCGGCGGCTGGAACCGCGGGCGCGGGGAAGAACTCCTCCGCCAGTGCAGCCCCGGCCGCCGCATCGCCATCGCAGAGTTCCACTCCCTGTCCGCCCGCCAGCGCCTCTCTGATCGCCGCCGCCGCGCCCACCCGGGCCGAGTACGTGGCGCTGGTCAAGTCGTTGGCCGAGACCTATGGCAAGGGCCTGGGCACGCACCGCGCGGAGTTCGATCGCATATTCGCCGAGCACAGCCCGAGTTCCTCCCCCGCCCAATCCGCGGGTGTGCTGTACATGAGCGGAGCGGCCGGCGCTTCGGTTTACGCCAGCGCCGTGGCGGCCGCGGCCAACCCCGACGACCTGCAGGTGGCCAGCAACCTGGGGGTGGCGCTCGATACTATTCCCGACGCCAAAGCCGCCAGCGCGGTGCTGCTCTACGCCCGCAAGCTGGCCCCCCAGCAGGCGCTCCCCGCCCTCAACCTGGCCTGGGTCTACTTCAACTCCGGCCACGCCGCCGATGCCAAAGTCCTATTCCAGAGTGCGGCCGTTCTCGATCCCGATCTCTCCGGCCCCAGCGCCGGCCTGGGAATGCTGGCCAATTGTAGCGGCGATACCGCCACCGCTATGAGCATGTTCCGCAAATCGCTCAGCAAAAGCTACTCCGGCGTGGTGGCGGTGGGCTTTGAGAAGGCGCAAAAGGCACAAGAGCAACAGCAGCAGCAGCAGAACTCCACCGAACCCCCGCCCTCCTTTCCGCCCAGCGGCGACGCCGATTCCAGTCCGCTCCCCGAGTTGCCAGCCACTGCCGATCCCCAGGAAACACTCGGCTCCATCGCGGCATTTCAGCAGGCCAAGATCTACGCCGACAAGGCGACACAGGCTGCGTCCGCGCGCCTCCAGGACGCGAACGCCCGCGTACTGGCCCTCATCCGCCACCGCCAGATCGACCCCGATGGAACCATCGATCTGCCCCGTCTCTTCGACAAGCAGCTCTTCGAATTCCGCCAGATATTGAAGCTCACCATAAGTGCGTCCCTGAGGGGAACCAATCAGCCCATAGACCAGGCCTTCGCGGCGATAACGACGGCCTCCAAAAACATGGAGACCGTGGCCCTCGCCGCAATGCCGCAATTTGAAGAGCTCGATAGAGAAATCGACGCGGCTCAACAACGATCCAATGAAGATCAAAGTGCGGCTGCAAATGCCGGTCATAATGAGGCGGCGAGAATCGCCGCGATGCAACGAGAGCGGGACGAGGAGGCGAGAATCGCCGTTCTTCGTCGACAGGAGGACGAGATAAATGACAGGTTGTGCAAACTCAACAAGCAGGTGCTGGAAACCGAGTATGCCCAGTACTTCAAGCTATGGAAGCAGTTGTCCGATACCTATCGTGCAGCCACGCGCGACTTCTACGCCTACTCGCAGCCGATCATCGACCAGATCTGGGTTCCGGCGCTCAACCAATACGTCCAGTCTGACCGCGAGTTGAGCGTACTGACTCTCTACACGACGGACGCCCTCTATGCCAACAGCCTAGCCGAGATGGCACGGGTCATCAAAAACCTCAAGTGCGTTGAACCCGAGCCCCCCAAACCGGCCGGGACGGTCAAGGATCCAACGCTCACACAAAAGGGACCGGATTGCCCCCTCAACCCCCCTTTGAACGTCAACCTGGGCGCCTTTAAGATGGAGCTGGGCTGCGACCACGTCAAGATTTCCGGCGGAGAGATTCTGCGCGTTGAGGTGGAGCGCAACTTCATCAAGAAATACACTGCCTACTCGGTGGGCCTTGGCGTAGCCGCATCCCTGCCCAGCATCAGTCTCGGCGGCGGCGGCAGCCTGGGCGACAACGGCAAAAGCTGGTCCCCGCCGGGTACAGAAGCCAAATTCAGTGCCAACGCCCAGATCATGGCGGGGGTGCGAGTGAACGATTCCGGAGGGGTGGAAGAGCTAAGCCTGAAGAGCACCGTTCAGGCCAGCGGCAGCGCCGGCCCCTTGAAGGGCGCCATTGGATTGAGTGGAACCGCAACCATCAGTCTGGAGAACGGCGTAAATACAAGTGTCACGCCTATTCTCAATGGCTCGGCCGGGAAATAGAAGATCGATCGGCCGATCGCGCCCTGCAAACTCTCTCTGAACCGGAATTCCCGCGAATCTCGCTTATTCTCTCGTGGGCGTCCCGTTCCGGAAGCACGGGCATACGGCGAGTCGCCTTGCGCCGGCAGGATGCTGTGCGAGTTCGCAGCGTAACGGTCATGCGTGAAATGTCATTCAAATATATTCTTGTCGCATCTCTCATCTGCCTGCGCGGCTCCCGGAAAGTCCCCGGCGCGGCAGCATCGACCCCAGTTGAACTTCACGCAATGTTTTCGAAAGGACGGCAATTATGAAAGGCAAGCACTGGTACGTGGTCTGCGCGTTGATCCTGAGTCTGCTGGCAGGTCCCGGCGCAAGGGCGCAGGCGCCCTCGATTCCTCCGGATATTCAGGCCATTATCAATAAGTTGAAGTCCGGCCAGGGGACCACTCCAGCCGAGGCGAAGCGCTTGCAGGAGTGGAGCAAGTCGATGAGTGCCGCGGCCTCCGGAGGAGGAGCGAACAATGCAAGCGCCGCCTCCGCCGGTACAACAGCCCCGGCCGCTGCATCGCTATCGCAGAGTTCCATTCCCTGTCCGCCCGCCAGCGCCTCTCTGATCACCGCCACTGCGCCCACGCGGGCCGAGTACGTGGCGCTGGTCAAGTCGTTGGCCGAGACCTATGGCAAGGGCTTGGGCACGCACCGCGCGGAGTTCGATCGCATATTCGCCGAGCACAGCCCGAGTTCCTCCCCCGCCCAATCCGCGGGTGTGCTGTACATGAGCGGAGCGGCCAGCGCTTCTGTCTACGCCAGTGCCGTGGCTGCCGTGGCCAGCCCGGACGACCTCCAGGTCGCCAGCAATCTGGGCGTGGCTCTCGATTCCATCCCCGACGCCAAGTCCGCCAGCGCGGTGCTGCTCTACGCGCACAAGCTGGCTCCGCAGCAGACAATGCCCGCCCTGAACCTGGCCTGGGTCTACTTCAACTCCGGCCACGCCACTGAAGCCAAAGCTCTATTTCAGAATGCGGCTGTTCTCGCTCCCGATCTCGCCGGGCCCAGCGCCGGCCTGGGAATGCTGGCCAGTTGCCAGGGCGACACGGCTACCGCAACGATCATGCTTCGGAAGTCGCTCAGCAAGAGCTACTCCGGGGTGGTGGCGGTGGGCTATAAACAAGCGCAGCAGGCGGAAGAGCAGAAGCAGCAGGATTCCACCGAGCCTCCGCCTTCTTTTCCGCCCAGCGGCAGCGACGATTCCGGTCCGCTTCCCGAGATGCCGGCCACTGCCGATCCCCAGAAGACGCTCGGCTCCGAAACCGCTTTTCAGCAGGCCTGGAACTTCGCCGAAAACGAAGTGCAAGCCGTCCTCGCGCGCTTTCAGGATGCACAGGCCCGCGTCTCGGCCATCAACCGCCGCGCCCAGATCGATCCCGATGGAACCATCGATCTGCCCCGCACTTTCGACAAGCAAATCTTTGAGTACCGCCAGATCGTCATGCTTACCGTCGGAACCGTCCAGCAGGTGAGTTTCCCAACCCTCCAGCAGGCCATGGGCGTCATTGGGCCGCTCAACGAGCAAGACGCGAAAGCGGGCGGGGTCGACATGGATACCTTACTGCGATTGCAGAAAGAACAGGCCGCGGACGCGGAGGCCCATTCGGACGCCTTTACCGGGATAGTAAGGCAAGGTCTTCCGCCGGCGGCGGAGGCGGCTGCAATTGATGCCGAGGATGCCAGGTATCGAGCCCAGCTCGCCCCTCTTCAACAACAGGGGGACGACTTGGCATACAAGATGTGCAAGCGAACGAAGGGGAATCTGGAAACAAACTACGCCCAGTGGTTCAAGGTCTGGAAGCAGTATTCCGATTCTTCGCGAGCATCCTCCCGCGACTTCTATGCCTACTCCCAGCCGATCATCGACCAGATCTGGGTTCCGTCGCTCAATGAACTCATTCAGGCCGACCGCGAGTTGCACGTGCTGCCTCTATACAGGTTTGACGCCCAAGGGGCCCTCGTCATTGCCGGCTTGGCCAAAGGCCTCCACGAACTCAAATGCGTTGAACCCCAACCGCCCGGGCCACCCAAGACGATCAAGGATCCAACGCTCACGAAAAAGGAACCGGATTGCCCCCTCAAACCCCCGCTGAATCTAAATTTTGTCGTCGCGAAGATGGAACTGGGGTGCGATCACGTCAAGATCTCCGGCGGCGAGATTCTGCGGGTCGAGGTGGAGCGCCAGTTCGGAAAATCCACGACGGTCTGGGTCGGCGTGGGCGTAACCGGATCCCTGCCCGGATTGGGCGCCAGCGACGAAAGCCTGGGCGTGAGCGAAAACGGCAAGAGCTGGTCCCCGCCCGGCGTTTCCGTCGGCGCCAGCGCCACCGCACAGTCCTTGGTGGGCTTCCGCATCGGCGAAAACGGACAGTTGGACGATGTGATGTTCAAAAGCACGGTTCAGGTGGGTGGCAATATCGGCCCAGTGAGCGGCGCACTCGGAGTGACCGGCACCATCAGCCTGGAGAATGGCCCCAGTATCACGCCGGTCTCCAAGGTCTCGTATGGCAAATAGAGGATCGATCGTCACAGATTGAGTGCACTGCCTGGGAGCTTTCATTCGGTTCCCCGTCGTGAATGGATAAATCGAAAAGAGCGGCTCGGATTCATAACCTGCCGCACGAAAGGGAAAACGATGAAAACGATGCTTGCTCTGAGCCTGGGAATCTTGCTGGGCATGGCCGTTCCAACCGCTGTGGGTCAGACCCGTCCGCCGCCCCTGCCGCCGCTCCCAGGCGGTTTTCAGGCCGATCCAGCCGCTGCGAAGGTGCAGGCCCAGCTTCGCGCGAGCGGCATGGCCGATGCTGGAGGGGGGACAAAGGCCAACGAAGAGATTTCGGGCTGCCCCAAGCGTATCGAGATCTCCTTCGGCTATGGCTGGACCACCGCTTACATGGACAAAACCACGGCCCACAATTTGTCCAAGGCTCCCCAGGATCCCGCAAAGAACGACGGTGCGTACCTGGACGAACCGGTCGGCAAAAAGGCTTACAAGAACGGAGTTCTGGAGTGGCGCAAGGATACCGAGACGATCGCCGGCGGCCACGCCCCCTGCCCGGATAAAGTGGTCTACTACGACGGGAAATGGATGGGCTATTTATCCAACAAGGCGGCCTGCCAACCCGGCAAGATCGTTACCATCAGCGTCACCTTTCTGTATAACTCCCAGCAGGGTCAGGCCTGGATCGACGAGTACATCGATAAGCTGACCGAAGCGCTCAGCTCCAAAAAGCCGGTACGGTGCGGCGCCACCGGTCCCACTTTAGCGGGCAGCCACAGCGAGGTGAACAGTCGAGCCGCCATCGAAGGGGTGGGGCAGCCGTAAATATCCCGCCTCTTCTTCGCGCGAAATCCACGAGAACTTTCGAAAGGACGGCAAGTTATGATTGGCAAGCACTGGTATCTGGTCAGCGCGTTGATCCTGAGTCTGCTGGCAGGTCCGGGGGCAAGGGCGCAGGCGCCCTCGATTCCCGCCGACGTTCAGGCCATCGTCGCCAAAATGAGGTCCGGTCAACCGCTCACGGACGCAGAGAGCAAACGTATGGACGAGTGGGGTGACTCCATTGAAACTCAGTCGGCGGCGGGAACGGCGGGCGCAGGGAAGAACCCCTTCGCCAGTGCCGCCCCGGCCGCGGCTTCGCAGCGCTCCACTCCGTGTCCGCCCGCCAGCGCCTCGCTGGTCGCCGCCGCCGCGCCCACGCGCGCCGAATACGTGGCGCTCGTCAAGTCCCTCGCTGAGACCTACGGCGGGAAGCTGGGAGCGCACCGTGCCGAATTCGATGGCATCTTTGCCAAGCCCGGTGCAGGCTCTCCGCCGCCCAGGCAGGCCCGGTTCTCTATATCAGCGGTGCGGCCGGCGCTTCGGTTTACGCCAGTGCCGTGGCGGCCGCGGCCAACCCCGACGACCTGCAGGTGGCCAGCAACCTGGGCGTGGCGCTCGATTCCATTCCCGACGCCAAAGCCGCCAGCGCGGTGCTCCTCTACGCGCGCAAGCTGGCCCCGCAGCAGGCGCTGCCCGCCCTCAACCTGGCCTGGGTCTACTTCAACTCCGGTCACGCCGCCGATGCCAAAACTCTATTTCAGAATGCGGCCCTTCTCGATCCCGATCTCTCCGGCCCCAGCGCCGGCCTGGGAATGCTGGCCAGTTGCAAAGGCGACACTGCCACCGCTATGAACATGTTCCGCAAATCGCTCAGCAAAAGCTACTCCGGCGTAGTGGCGGTGGGTTATACCAACGCGCAGCAGGCAGAACAACAACAGCAGCAGAGCTCTAATCAGCCTCCGCCCTCGCTTCCACCCAGCGGCAGCGCCGATTCCAGTCCGCTCCCCGAGCTGCCTGCCCGTGCGGATCCCCAGGCCACGCTCGGCTCCGCGCCCGCTTTTCAGCAGGCCAAGACCTACGCCGACAAGGAAATGCAGGCTGCGATGCAACGGGTGCAGGACGCCCAGGCCCGCGTATTGGCAATCGGCCGCCGCGCCCGGATCGACCCCGACGGAACCATCGATCTGCCCCGGGTTTTTGACAAGCAACTCTTCGAGTACCGCCAGATAGCGATGCTCACCGTAGGTGCGTCCTCGCGCGGCATCAATCAAACCATGCAACCGGCCATCGGCGTCATCGAACGGACTGGCCAGCAGAGCATGTCGCAGATTCTCGCCGACCTGCAGATCGCTGAACCGCTCTTTATAGAACTCATCCATGCGGATGGGGCGCGAAGAGAAGCCATCCTGCAGCAGTTGGGCGAGATCGGATATAAGGATTGCAAACTGAGCAAGCAGACGCTGGATACGCTCTATGCCCAGCACTTCAAGATCTGGAAGCAGTTTTCCGATACCGCCCGCGCATCCTCGCGCGATCTCTACGCCTACTCCCAGCCCATCATCGACCAGATCTGGGTCCCATCGCTCAACGAACTCGTGCAGGCCAACCGCGAGTTGGCCGTGCTGGCCCTCTACAAGGAAGATGCCAACTATGCCACCGCCCTGGCCGGCCTGGCACAGAGCTACAAGGATCTCGAATGCATTCCGCCCGAGCCCCCCAAGCCCCCGGAGACGATCCCGGATCCGACGCTCACGAAAAAAGAGCCGGATTGCCCCCTCAACCCTCCTTTGAACGTCAACCTGGTCGCCTTTAAGATGGAGCTGGGCTGCGACCACGTCAAGATTTCCGGCGGAGAGATTCTGCGCGTTGAGGTGGAGCGCAATTTCATCAAGAAATACACTGCCTATTCGGTGGGCCTTGGCGTAGCCGCGTCCCTGCCCAGCATCAGTCTCGGCGGCGGCGGCAGCCTGGGCGACAACGGCAAGAGCTGGTCCCCGCCGGGCACGGAAGCCAAATTCAGTGCCAACGCCCAGATCATGGCGGGGGTGCGAGTGAACGATTCCGGAGCGGTGGAAGAGCTAAGCCTGAAGAGCACGGTTCAGGCCAGCGGCAGCGCCGGCCCCTTGAAGGGCGCCATTGGCTTGAGCGGAACCGCAACCATCAGTCTGGAGAACGGCGTAAATGGAAGCGTCACGCCCATTCTCAATGGCTCAGTCGGCAAATAGAAGATCGATCGTTGCGAGCGGCAAGGAGGATCGGGCCGGCCTTGCCGCGCTTCGGCGAGGGCGTCGGGGCGGATGGCCGATGGACCGCGCCATGAGCCAACTTGCCTCCCCCACGCGCATCTCGAAAGTACGCTGAACCAGAATTCCCGCGAATCTCGCTTATTCTTTCGTGGGCGTCCTGTTCCGGAAGCACGGGCATACGGCGAGTCGCTTTGCGCCGGCAGGATGCCGTGCGAGTTCGCAGCGTAATGGTCATGCATAAAATATCACCCAAACATATTCTTGCCGCATCTCTCATCTGCCTGTCGGCCGTCGCGCCGGCCAGCCTGGCGCAATCGGGGACTCTGGATTCCGAGGCGAAAAACTACAAGCTGAGCATGGAGAAGATCAAGGCCTACGATTCCGCGCGGATCAAGATGCAAACTGCGATGGCGTCCGACCCGGCGATGCAAAGCAGCCTCCAAGAGGCCATCAAGAAGGGCGGTATGATGGCCGCGATTGAAAACAACCCGAAACTCATGGCAATCTTCAAGTCGTCAGGGATCTCCGCTCACGAGTTTCTGATCATTCCTTCGTGCGTCCAGATTACCGCCAGCGTCTACAACTCCCAGGCTCAGGGGTCGGTGGTGGGCGCCGCGGTATCGCAGGAGAACCTTGCGTTTTACGCTAAGAACAAAGCGGAAATCGATCGCATTGTGCAGACCTGGGGGAAGGGCCGGGGCGGGAAGTGAGCGGGGTTGCGGCGCCGGGTGCGCCAGGAGCCGACTCGCGCTCCGCCGCCCCGGCTATCGGAAATTTCCCCCGCCGCTGACCCAAAATCCCGACGAATCTCGCTTATCTCATAAATGCTCCGCCCGGAAGCCCGGAAACGCCGCGTCCGGGGCGGAAGCCACAGGAGGTAGCCGTGCAACTTCGCAGCGCAATGGTAGGCTTGGCCTTGCTCCTTCCCGGCGCGATGCTGGCGCAGGAAATGGAAATGAAGGTGGAATTAATGGGCCCGTTGGGCACCAAAACCAGCCGCAAGGGCGACCGCGTGTTCGCGCGGGTTGTCCAGCCGGATGTCCTCAAAGGCGACACCGTGGAAGGCACCGTGAAGGAAGTGCGCTCGGGCGGCAAGCTTCACGGCAATTCGGTGTTGAATTTCAGTTTTGAAACCCTGGTGCACGGGGGCCAGCAGACGCCCATCAGCACGGAAATCCGGGCCTTCCACAACTCCAAAGGGCAAGCTGAAGTGGATGAGGAAGGGCGCATCATCCGCCGGGGCGGCGGCAATACCGGCAAGGCCCTGGGTGGAACCGCCGCCGGTGGGTTGATTGGCGGCCTGGCAGGCGGATTGAAGGGCGCGGCCATAGGCGCCGGCGTGGGCGCCGCGGCCTCCATCGCGGTCATCGAAATTGCCTGCGATTCGCCCGAGATCCGGTTCGATCCCGGCAGCGTGTTCACGCTCAGCGCCAAGTCTCGCAGCGGTCCACCGCTGTCGACTCTGACGGGCGCTCCGGCCACCTCCGAGGCCGCGTATCAGCCGGCCCCGTCATACGCGGCCAATACCAGTGCTGGCGTTCCAGCAACTCCGGCCGCCACCGCGCCGGCGGCAAATCCGGCAGCCGGTCAGGCAGCCGGTAGCCAGCCCGATTTCACGGCTTTGAAGGACGACTTCATCCCCGGCGAAAAGATCATCCTCTACGATGACTTCACCGATATGGCCCCCGACGAAGCGCCCCCGCACTGGAAAGTCCGCGGCCCTGCCGTTACCCTCCTCGCATCGGGCGCACTGCGCCAGTTGAACGTCGGCGAACGTACCATCCTCACCCCCTCAATTAAGAACTATCCGAAGAACTTCACCCTGGAACAGGACATGATATGGGGACCGAAAGGTGCTCAGTTCTACTGGGACTTCTTCTCCGCCAAAGACCACAACAATTCGGCTCTCCGGGTGAGTGGCGCCACCGACCAAGACCAGATAAGCATTGGGGCCGCTACCACCAACGAAAGCTTGGTAAACACCGACATCAAGGTCAATTGGCACGCACCGCTCAAAACCGCGATCTGGGTCCAGAACGGCCGTCTGCGGATTTACTACAACGGCCAGAAAGTGGCCGATGTCAATCAACTCGAACTGCCGGACTTCGATGACGCCCACCT
>PLRZ01000508.1:0-4067 GCA_003164075.1 Bryobacterales bacterium
GCCGATTCCTGGTACGTAGACGCCGGCTGGTTCCGGTTGGCGCGCGGCAAACTGGTGGACGCGGTGCGTACGTTCCATCGCCAAAACCCGCTGGCCCCCGGAATCGCCAAGCAGGACCTGCGCGCCCGGGAGATGCCGCGCGTTCCACCTTTCCTTTTGGACGCGCTGCTCGCCGGCGCCTCTGAGATCGCGGTGGAAGGCGAGACCGTCCGCCTGCGGAGCCACAGCGTGGTGTTGCAGGAGGACGAAGAGCGGGCGCGCGCGGCCATCGAACGCACCTTCGAAACGGCGGGACTGGCGGTGCCCACGATGGCCGAGGCGCTGGCAAAATCGGGCGTGGAAACCAGGCGCGCGCGCACGCTGCTGGAGATTCTGGTGCGCCAGAAACGGCTTCTGCGGATCAACGAAGAGCTGGTGTTTCACGTGAGCGCCATCGAACGGCTGCGACAGATTCTGCTGCCGCGAAAAGCGCAGCGGTTCGGAGTCGGCGAGTTCAAGGAGTGGACCGGAATTTCGCGGAAATACGCCATTCCACTGCTGGAATACCTGGACCGCGAGCACATCACACGCCGCGAAGGCGACCGGCGTTTGGTACTATAGCTGGCAAGCATGATGGGTTTTCTGAAGCACCGCATCTTCGACCACCGAACCAATCCGCCGGTATTGGGACCCCTGGAAATTGCCGTGATGGAGATCCTTTGGGAACGGGGCGAAAGCAACGTTCACGACGTGATCGAAAAACTGGGCCGTCCGTTGGCCTACACCACGATCATGACCACCCTCGACCGCCTGTACAAGAAGGGCTTGCTGGATCGTCACAAGTCCGAACGCGCCTTTCTCTATTCCACCCGCCAGACGCGCCTGGAATGGGAGCAGAAGCGGGCCGGCGAATTCGTGGCCGGCTTTCTGAATGGACCGCAGGCGGCCGGCGAGATGTTGATTTCCTGTCTGGTGGATGCAGTCGGACAAAGAGATGAAGCGTTGCTGGACGAGCTCGAGCGAAAAATCCGCGTAAAGCGCAAGGAACTGTACGGGCGGAGGAAACCGTGATCCTTCCCTACCTGGCGCGGCTGGCCTGTTTGTCCCTGGCGGCATTCTTCCTGGTGCACGCGGCATTGGGAATGGCGGTTTCCGCGTTGACCCCGTGGGCCGTCCGTTTCGCCGCCCGCGTGGCTCCGGCGTACGGCGCGCGAGTGCTGCTGGGGCTGCGGCTCTTTCCGGCCGGTTTCGGACTCTTTGTGGTGGCCGGGCTCTGCACCCCCAGTTATCTGTGGCTGGAACCGAAAGGCGCTCCCGAAGCGATGGGGCTGCCTTGTCTGGCCGCGGCGTCGATGGGCCTCATTATCTGGGGAAGATCGCTGGCGCGCGCCACGTGCGCCATGGCGCGATCGGCGCGCCACATTCGCCAGTGCCGCATGCGGAGCCGTGAAATGCGTCTTCCTGGAGAGCGGATGGCGGCGTGGGTGGTCGACGGACCGGCTCCCTGCGTGATGCTCGCCGGAGTGCTTCGCCCGCGGCTGGTAATCTCCCGCGGCGTAGTGGCGGCGCTTTCGGCGGAACAACTGTCGGCGGCGATCCGGCACGAGCGGGCGCATGGAATCTCACGCGATAATCTCAAGCGCCTGCTGGTGCTTTTGGCGCCGGGTATTCTGCCGTTCGTCCCCGGATATCGAAATCTGGAGCGGGCCTGGCAGAAGATTACGGAGTGGGCCGCGGACGATCGCGCGGCGGCTGGAAAAACTCGCGCCTCCCTCTCTCTGGCGGCGGCGCTGGTGCGGGTGGCGCGCCTGGGTTCGGCGGTCTCGACGCCGGTACTGGCCACGTCGCTGATGGCCGGCGGCGCAGACCTTTCCGAGCGTGTCGACCGTCTGCTCGGTCCCGCTCGCCGGACCGCCCGGCGCACCCGTCACGAGCCGATTCTGACGGCCAGTGCCGGTCTGCTGTTGACGGGCGCGCTCAGCGCGGTGCTGGCGCATCCGGTGACGCTTCACTCCGCGCACGAATTTCTGGAATTCCTGATTCAGTAGTGGCGGGAGGGCNNGGGCATGGGCCTAATGATGAGGCGGTTGCCACCTCGGCGAGTAATCCACCGTGCCGCGCTTCTTTGTCCCTGCGACGAGTAGGGAGGAAGTAGATGCGGCGCTGGAGGCCTGAAATCGGCCGCAGTTCGAGCAGTTTCGTAGCGGCTCTTTTGGGCCCTTTCTGCTTTTCCCGGGCAGAAACCAAAAGGCACGAGTGGCACGCAAAAGCACTTTTGGAGCCGCAGGGAACGCTTATCGTGGTCTTAAAGTGGTCCTGAAATCGGCCCTGTTTTCCCCAAAGATCCCCCAAAGGTCACGCCCTTACTAAAGCCTTCGTAGGACCATTTTAAGGGCCATCGTGAGGCCCGCGGCGCCATCCCGACGCCTGAAACTCCTGAACCTCGGTCGAGGGCTGCCCTCTCGGCGCCACCCCGGCCAACGGCGCTCGGGCCTAAGCCTCCGCAGTCGCGAGGCTCTTGGTCAGAGTTCGGTTCCTTTGAACGTGAGATCTAGGTGCTCCGGGCCGAAATGATTGGGCGCTACTGTTACGGAAGTAGAATATGGCTGGCTATACGGAATCCTCCGTCTCTATATAGACGAGTTTTCTGTCCCGTTGCCCCCGATACCCACGGTCGGCGGACGGTGGCGCTACTGCTCCGACTCCATGAAGGAGTAGGCAATCATGTGACACACCACGAGGTGGGCGTCTTCGATCCGGCCCATGTGGGGAACCGGAACTTGGATATTCAACTGGGCCAACGCGCCGAGCTTTCCCCCGTCCCTGCCTGTCAGTGCGATCGTCCTGCATCCTAAGGATGCGGCGCATTCCAATGCGCAGACGGCGTTCGGCGAATTACCGGAACCGCTGATCCCCAGCACCACGTCGCCAGGCAAAGCGAAGTTCTTGAGCTGTTCGACGAATACGAACTCGTATCCGGCGTCGTTTGCGTAGGCTGTTAGAGTCGGCAGAGAATCCGTGAGTGCCATAACCCGGAAACGCTGGCGGCGCTGATAACTGGCGCCTTTTACCATGTCGCAAGCGAAATGCGAAGCGGTCGAGCCGCTGCCGCCATTTCCAAATACGAAGATCCGTCCGCCGGAATCGCGGCAGGCGCGAATCCACTCGATGGCCTCGTCGACTCTCGCCAGGTCAACCTGGCCGAGAGCGGCCAGCAAGTCGCTGAGGTACTGCGATGTGAAGTTCATAGCCGCTCGCCTCCTTGCCCTGCTTGTGGATTAGCCCCTGTCCGAAAGGAGAGTTCCCCGGCGAGGCTGTGTTCGAGTTCCTCTATACTGGCAGTGCCCGTGCCCTGTTTCATGATCGTGGCGGAGGCCACCAGGCTACCGGCCTGAGCCGCTTCCTCCGCGCTGGCTCCGAGGGCTAATGCACAGGCCGCCCCGGAGGAAAAGGCATCGCCGGCGCCACAAATATCCACGGGGTTTTCCACCCGGCGAACGGGCACGAGGACCACCCTGCCTTCTTCGTGGACAATGGTGGGATCGCCGCCGCGCGTAATGAACAGGCGCCTTGCGCCAACCGAGCGCCGCAGGCGCTCGTAGTCCACCTCGGCGAAGGCGCGCCGGCAGGCTGCGTCGGCCTCCGCCTGGTTGACCTTCAGGGTGACATTGCGAAACAACTCGGCGCGCATCCGCGAATCCGCCCAGATGATCTTTTCCGGAAATTCCCGCGCAATTCCGGCGAGCGCCAGACGGACCGCTTCTGTGATGACGCCGCCGGTCTCCGTTTCGGCTTGGTCGGCGACAAAAATCAGATCGAATCGGCCGTGAATCTCGTTCAGCCGATCGACGATCCGGATCTCCAGAGAAGCCGGAATCGGGCTTGCCTGAATGAAGTCGATGCGCGGCCGGTCCTCCGCTCCGGTTCTGGCGTTGAGCAACTTGGTATACGTGAACGTTCGCACCGACGGGGAGCGAAGCACGGCGGCAGCATCGATTCCGCGGCTTTCCAGGGCATGCAACAGATCGGCCCCATGACCCCGGTCGTCGGCCAATCCCAGAGCCGCCACGTGCGCCAGGCCCATTGCC
>PLRZ01000508.1:4122-4433 GCA_003164075.1 Bryobacterales bacterium
TTCCGTAACGCGGGAATGGTTGCCCGGTGAGGACCGCAAAAATAAAAGCTCTCGCCGCCGTCCGCCACGGTGCGCACCAGGATGGTCTTGTGAGGCCGGAAGTAGTAGCCGGGATCGGCCTTCGCCAACTCAGAGTGAATGTCGCCCTGAATCGGAATCAGGTCGAATACGGCCGTGCAGAATTGTGTGATGGAGCGGCCGGCCTGGTGGGCTACGTTGCGCGCCATGGACAGCGCCTTCAGATAGATCTCCGGCGCCATGACGGCCGAGCCGAAACTCAAAAGCACGCCGTGCTCCAGGTTGGCAACTGC
>PLRZ01000579.1 GCA_003164075.1 Bryobacterales bacterium
GCGCCGTCGAAGCTGATTGGCTAAGCCGAAGTTCCTGACGTATTCAGACGGTATTCTGCTGATTCGCCGAGAGATAAGTCAAGTTTCACTTTCCCGCTACTGGCAACATCGCGAGCAGCGCATAGGCCTTGGCTTGCAGCGGAGTCGGCTCTGGCACCTGCTGAAAGCTTACGGCGGATTCTTCCGATTTCAACTCGTAGGTCACGCGCGCTCGGCTGGCCAGCTCCGCCATCAGCGTGGCGAAACTTTGTACGGGAAATCCGTCCGCCGTCTGCTGGGTAACCTTCTTCTGTTGCGCGGATGGCGAGCAGGTCGCCGGCAGAATCGGATCGCGCCGGCGGCGCTCCTGAGCGAGTTGCTCGTCCTCAAACAACAGGGGCGCCCACGCCTGCCGCACATGCCACTCCACGTAATATGCCAACAGGCATAGGAAAATGTGCGCCGGCACGCGGTCCTCGGTGCGATGGCGAATCGGTCGAATCAGCAGGTCCACTCCTTTCAAAGTGCGGAAAGCCCGTTCCACTTGGGCCAGACTCTTGTAACTACGCACGGTATCGGCGGCCGATAAGCGCTCGCCCGATTCGCTGGTGCGAATCACATAGATGCCGTCTAACTGCGCCTCCTGCTTAATCGTCTGTTCGTGGCGCGACCATTGCAACTTACCCGCGCCGATGGTGTACAGAAAGTGCTTGCCCATCCTGTGACGCCCCAGCGCCTTGCCCACCTTCAGCGCAATCGCGGCTTCCGTCAGGGGTTTCTTCTTGCGCCGCTCTACTTCCTTGCTGACTTTGGCCAGTGCTTTCTCCGTCGCTTCCAGTAACTCGCGCCGCTTGCGCCCGCGCTCTTCTTCTAACAGTGGATTGTGGCAGACCATCAGCCGTTCCCCGGGATAGTCGGGCGACGTGATTTCGGCCAGGTTCGTCTCATCTAACAGCGAGAGTTGCAGCGCTCCGGTTGCGAGCAAACCGCGCAGCGCCACACTGGTCAAGGCCGTGATCCAGCCCAATCCGGGATGCAGTTTCATTTTGTCGATCTGCGGCTGGGTCAGCATCCCGCGGTCTCCCACCAGCACCACGCGCGACAACTGAAAGCGCTCGCGTAACTTGTCCACCTGGTCGGGCACCGTGGTGGGGTCGCCGGTGTTGCCGGGATACACTTCCACCGCGATGGGGCGCCCCTCGCCATCGGTCATCACGCCGTAGACAATGATCGGTAATCCTTTCTTGCCATCCCGATCATGACCGTAGTGCGCCAGCGGACACGTGTGGCCCTCGTAATAGCTACTGCTGACGTCGTACAGGACCAGACAGTCTTCGCTCAGGTGACGGGCGGCGAGTTTCTTCTCGATGCGCGGTTGCCGTTCCAGCAGCCAGTCCATGGCCTGATACAGGTCGTTCTCGGTGGCATCGGCGACCGACAATTCCTCGGCCAAAGTGGTGGTGTGCCACTCGCGGGTGGTAGCCAATTTCGAGCAGGGGTGGAGCAAACGGGCGGCGATCATGGCCATGACCAGATCGCGCTCGCGGCAGCGCTTGGAGGCAATGAGGGAATCCAGGCCGAGCTTGCGCATGGCCATGAGGATGGCTTGGACGTGGCCGTGAGGGAGGGTTTTTTGGGTGGAGCACAAATCCTGGGGAGAGACCAAGGGTTCGTCTTGCAGGAGGCGGCGGAAGGATTCGATTTTCTGTGGGGGCCAGTGGGAGAGGTTGGCCAAGGTGCGTTTGAGGGTTTTGGAGCCATCGCGCCAACCTTCGCGGAGGAGGATGGCGGGCGGGGAGTTGCGGTTGGGGACGGTCTCGATGTACATGGGAGCATTATACGCCATATAGCAGCTATTCACGAGTACTATTGTGATATTTACATGGGAGCATATAGCGTTTGCGTGGTTAGCATATCTGCCGCAAAATCAATGCCTTGCCACAGGATTGAGGCACATTTGTTAGGGGAACTTCGGGCTAAGATCTTCAATTCGGCAACCATCCTGGCTCGGTTAGCATTCAGCTGCGCCTTCAGATTCTCCAAAATGACTTTTCTGGATTCCTTGTCGAGTCGGAAATAGCAGTTCCCTGGTAGACGCGTGATCCCGGTCTCGATTTCTCCGATCACCTGCTGTCGGGTACCCCCGAAGAGCGCACTGAACCGCTGGTCAAAACGAAACTCCCGCCGCTGGTTCCCGATGAAGTCCAGCACCAGGCAATTGGTCTTACCTGTGTCCAATCGCAAGCCGCGGCCCAATTGCTGCAGGAATACCGTGGAACTTTCGGTTGGCCTGAGAAAGAGCACGCAGTCGATTTCCGGGATGTCGACGCCCTCATTGAAGAGGTCAACGGTGAACAGCACGTTCACCTCACGGTTGCGCAACATCGAGGCCGCGCGTACCCTGTCCTCTGCCGGCGAATCGCTCGTGATGGCCGCGGCCGGTATTCCAGCGTCCCGAAATATCTGCGCCATGAACCGCGCATGGGTGATCGACACGCAAAAGCCAAGCGCCCGCGCCTGGCTCCATTCGCCGTAGACCTCGCAAAACTGGCTCAGGACGAGGTTGGCGCGGCGAGTGTTCCCGAGGTAGCGCTCCTCAAGTTCACCGATGGCATAGGAGCCGCGCGACCAGGAGAGCGCGGAGAGATCGGTGCCATCGTAAACACCGTAGAAGTCGAACGGCACGAGATATTGGCGTTCGATCGCGTGCCACAGACGCATCTCGTCGGCGATGCGATAGTCAAACCACGGCAGGATGCTCTCGCCATCCATGCGCTCGGGTGTGGCGGTCAGGCCAAGCAGAATACGCGGCTGGAGCGACGCGACGGTCTCGCGATAGCTTTCCGCCGGCACATGGTGTGCCTCATCCAACACGACGTATTCCCAATGCTCGGCGCCTTGCGAGTCCAGCAACGCGCGCGTTCGGAAGCTCTGAATGGTCGCGAAGAGGTGGTCAAAGCTGGCCGGTTCTTCCCCGCCGCCGAGTAGATCGCCAAAAGATTCGTCCCTCAGAACATGGCGAAACCGGTCGCGCGCTTGCCGGAGCAACTCCTCACGGTGGGCAAGGAACAGGAGCCTTGGGCGCCGGCCGGCGAAAGGCTGGCGCGCGAAGTCAAAGGCCGCAACCAGGGTCTTGCCGGTTCCGGTTGGAGCGACGACGAGGTTGCGAAAGAACCCTCTGTCGATCCGCTCCGTTTCCAAACGGTCGAGCGTGGCCTGCTGGTAGGGATGCGGGTGCAGATCGAAAAAGACCGGTGAGCCAGCGTCCGCTTGCCCCGGTTCCCGTCGGGCGTGTTCGAGCGAAAGCTTCACACGGCGGCAGCATTCTTCGTCGTCTGGACGGAAAGCTTCAAATTCCTCATCGCACCAGAGCGAATCGAAGGCCGCCCGGAACCGATCCACAATGTGGGGTGCCTCAACTTCGCTCAGCTTGACGGTCCATTCGATGCCGTCTTCGAGAGCGGGTCCGGACAGATTGGCCGAGCCCACATACACACTGCTGAAGCCGTTATCCCGCTGGAAAAGCCAGGCTTTGGCATGCAAGCGGCGTCGGCGGCCATCGAGCGAGATTCTAAGCTCTACATTGGGCAGCCGTGCCAGTTCCTGAATCGCCCGGAAGTCGGTTGCACCGATGTAGGTCGTGGTGAGGAGGTGGATGGGCACTTGGCGCCCGGCCAAATCATGGAACGCGCTCTTGAGTCGCTGCCAACCGCGCCATTGAACGAAACTCACCACCATGAAAACGCGGTCGGCGGTCGCCAATTCGCGCTCAAGCTCGAATCCGAGCCGGGGTTCATCCAGCGCATTCATCAGCAGAGTTGTGGCGCCCAGAGGGGTGGACGGAGGCACCGGTGGCGTCGCACCGCGATAAAGCGCCCGCAGTAGTTCCCCCGGTGGATCGATGGGATCAGATTCAGGCGGATCCTCCTGTTGGGTCCGCACCAACTCCAGCAGCGTGTTGGCCAACTCGATCTGCCGCCGCTGCCGGTCTTCGCTCGGGACCCCGCGAAGGGTAGATTTGATCTGGCGGATGAGATGACGAGCGAGATAGTCGGGGCAATCCGCTTCTTCGATCGCATCCACTTCGGACTTCAGGCCGTCCTGGCGATTCAGGAAGTCGCGGAGGCGCCGGGTGACCAGCTGGTCGTAGATTCCTTCCTTTAATTCGCTCATTGCCGGAACGAGTATGATCTCCTACCGAGCTATGCGGAGGCAAGGCGGAGGGGCGCCAAGCGGCACTATTACGCTTGCCGGAGGATCGGTCTTCAGCTTGACACAACTGCTCGCGGCATCGGAATCTCGATGAAGCGCTCCGCCAAATGATGCATGGTTGCGCGGACGATGGAGAACATCGTGCGGGCGCGGGTTTCATCGAAACTGACGGGAACATGGGAAACCGGGTTGCGCCAAGCCGTCTTGAAATTTCGCAAGAGCCCTAAGGCCTCGCTGTAGTATTGGTCGTCGGCGCGACTGGTTCCGGCGAAATTGCCGGTTTTCTGTGAAAGCGCTTTTTGGACTTCATTCAGGGCTTTATTCCAGTTCAGCGGATCACTCGCTCCTCCGAACGTCGCGAACGCAAACAGACCAAATTCGACAATCTTGGACAGGTGGTGAACACAAGCCGTGTAGCATCCTGACGCAAAACAATTCCCTGCTTCCCGGAGATCAAATCCGGCACTCGGAGATCTGTGCAACGCCAGACTGCTCTCCAAATCCATGATTTCACCGCCAACTGCCAAGGCGTCGCTGAAGTATGCTGCCCGATCAGGCTCAATGAAAACGAAAAGTCGAGCTTCGAGTTCGGCGCGAAAGCTCCTTTCGACGCAATCCAGGAAACCCACTGTCGACGTCCACGTGGGCATTTTGCGTTCATATTCCTGAACGAACTGTAGGAGTAGCTTGGAGGTCACCGGCATCTGAAGCTGATCGCAATGACTCTTCATGGCAGTCAGAATGTCGGCAAGTTCCCTTGCCTTCGGCGGCGTAAGCTGTGTAACGCCTGAAAGCAGGCCCCCATCGAATAATTTGGTAGACGCCTGAAAGAGTTTGCCGACCTGCACGTAGTGATCGGCGTTCACGCGAAGCATATCGAAGACTCTCCCAATGGACGACTAGGTTGGCCTGATCCGATCGTTACAATTGACGGCCCCAGCGACCCCGATCAGGCCGATCGTGGGGGGCGATGTACATAGCACGCCACGCTACTGGATTTATCGTCGCACGGGGTAGCAGCTGAGGCAAAGCTGGTCGATGTCATTAATGGAAGTGGGTAGATACGGATTTCAGACAGATGGTGTTTTATTTGCGGGGTCCGAAAACCCTTCGGGCTGTTGGGACGGGCCATCGTGATTGGTCAGTGGATCAAGTCTTTCTGCGTAATAGTGGAGCCAGCGGAACCATCCGTCGGCCCTGCTTCCCGGTGGAAAGCTCCCGTGGCGACGTTCATACTCCGCGGCAAAAGCATCCAAGTACGACCTGATCTGGGCCGCTTTTTGCCACCGCGCGACGTCTTTGTAAAACGTGTCAAAGTTCTGCTGTTCCTCACTACGCTGGCGTTCCGTCTCTGCGCGAAGCCGGGCTTGTTCCTGCCTTCGCTGGTGCTCTGCTTGCCACGCTTGCTGGCGTGCTTCTTGCTCGGCCCGCTGCCGGGGCCGTCGCGCGACCGCATTCTGAAGCTTGCGCACAAAGACATCAACCTCTTCAGCCATGCGAACGAGAGTCTTGTGCTTTCCACCTCCGTCTTCCAAGAGTACGAAGTATAGGAGCCCGCTTGCTTCGTACGTGTAACCGCCGTAAATGCGATCCGTCGTGGGTTTGACGTGACGAATGATTCCCTCGCGCAATCGGACGCCTTCCGTTTCACCGCGAAGGCGCACGAGCGTGCCGTTTTGCGCGAGCTCGACCTTGCCGCCAAGAGCAATGATTCGTTCAATCAAGACACCATATAATCGCAACGCCCGGACCAAGAACGCCAAGCTGACGTTGACATCCAGTGCCTCTTCGCCGCCGAGCGAGAGCAGCCCGTCGTACCCCACTTGCGAGGTGCCGACCCGCCGCGCGGTACGCAATACGAATGGATGTGCGGATGGCAAGGCATCGAGCAGCGCCTTGGTGTACGCTGGTTTCCACACTTGCGCCAGTAGCTGATGCGGCTCGATCACGGCAAGGCCAGGCACGACAGGTGTCGGCTCTACTGTTGCAACCGCCTTCCGCTCGGCCGGTTTCCCTGCTTTGGGAGACAGGTTTCGCTCGCGCTCTGCTAAGAGCCGGGCGCGCATCTCCGCGGCCCGTTGCTCGAACACCTCTTTGCGCATAAAGACCCCAGGATAACGCTCAGCAGCCCCAAGTTGACGGAATCGGACCTGGCACCCTGAGGCCTAATGATCTCTTAGGGTTGTGGCCGGCTGGGTACCAGGCATCGGGAACACGGGTCGACAATCTTTAGATCCGTCGCCGAACCGCGTCTGTGTCGGCAATAACCCGTGATAATGCTGATTAGCACGCGCTAAACTGGTTTCAGTCAACCGACGGCCTGGCACCGGTCGTTTGTCGCTATGTGCGGGTGTTACGGACAGCTCGCTTGAGGTTCCGCGATGACCGATATCCTGTTGGCAGCCAGCAAAACGGATGGGAGCGCGGTCCCGGAAGCCCCGATCGAGCGGATCAAACTGAGCGTCCTCAATTCACTCAACTCGTCCCACTGCAGGCGGGTCTCGATTCTCTCGTGGTGCCCGGTGTTCGCCGCGAACGCGCCGGACGCGCCGAACGTGCGACTCCCGATCGTGCGCGGAATCGAGGATACTGGGAGGTTGCCATGAACCGTGAACTCATCAGGCGGATCGTGCGGTCCGGCTTGAAGGCGGACCGCCAGGCGCTCGCAAGCGCCGTCAAGCAGCTGGCCAATTCGGAGAGCAAGCAGGGCCACAAGGCCTTCGCCGAAGAGTTGCGCTCAATGGTCCAGCAGCCCCCCCTAGATGCGGAGGTGCAGCCATACCCGACCGCAGTGAATGGAACTGAACTGGAAAAATCGATCACTGTCGCCCCGCCCCGCAGCAAGGGTGAAGCCGCGCCGTTGGTTGATGTCCGTTGGTCGCGCAAGAGTTTTCAGGACATGGTCCTCGGCGACCGGCCCAAGAAGCGCATCTGCCGATTTCTGGAAGAATACACCAAACAGGAACGCCTGGCCGCCGTCGGGCTCACTCCCAAACGAAAGCTGCTTTTTTTCGGGCCACCGGGAAATGGGAAGACGCTCTGCGCCGAAGTCGTCGCCGGGGAACTGGAGATGCCGCTGTTCTACGTCCGGTTCGACAGCCTGGTGGCGTCCTATCTCGGCGAGACGGCAGCCAATCTCCGCCGCGTCTTCGAGTTCGCCAACTCCAACCGTGGGGTCGTGTTCTTCGATGAATTCGACGCCATCGGGAAAACCAGAGATGCGCGCGACGATGTGGGCGAATTGAAGCGCGTCGTCAACAGCTTCCTACAGCTCCTCGACGGCTACACCGGGCAGGGACCCATCATCGCCGCTACCAATTACGAGAAGCTCCTCGATCATGCACTCGCGCGCCGCTTTGATGATCTGGTCCATTTTCCCGCCCCATCGGAGAAACAACTGGTGTCGTACTTCCGGACGCGCATGAAACCGTTTCGAGTGGATGGCTTTACGCCCGAGGAAGCCGCGGGCTGGTGCGAGGCCTGCTCGTTCTCCGACGCCGACCGCATCTTCACCGAGAGCCTGAAGACTGTCGCTCTCGAAAGCTCGACAACTCTAACCGCCGGCGCTTTCCGTGAAGCGGTCGAAGCCTACCGGCACGCCGGGTCGGCGTACGATACGCAAAGGAGAGAGAGCAACTAAGAATTTCCAATGCCTCACATCCCGCTCCCCCGCTACCTGGCAGAGCCGCGATTTCGGATCGGCCGCAGTCCGAAACTGCCACAGCGGAACCAGCAGGCCCATGGACGGCTCCTGGAACAGCAGCTTCGCAACCTGTTTGACACCGTCGGGGACCGGCGCGACTCCCGCCCCGAAGAACTGCCCCGTCTTCCGGAAGAAGTTCAGTTGCTGCTGGAGTCCTCGGCTGTCCGGGGTAAGCCAATTCTCACTGAGGAGTCCCTCCCCAAAGGCTGGAAACTGGAGGTGGTCGAGGAACGCCCCGACGGTCTCCTTACGGCGATCTCGCGCGACCGGAATCTCGAAAAACTACAGCGATCTGTCAACACGTTTCGCAGGAATGAGCGAACCGAGATGGGCCGCTTGCGTTTCGGGGCGACCAAGATCGCAGCCCTGGAAGGGATTGCTCCCGCCGATCGCACACTCAAGTTGGGCAAAGAGTTGCTTGCTGATGGTCCTATCCGGAACCGTCAATCGTACCTGGTGGATATCGAGATCGCCGCCGGCAGTTCACTTGAAGATCATGCCCAGCGGCGTGAGCAGTTTGGCGCCTACCTTCGTGCCGCGGGCGCGGTGATCGTGGGAGCCGGGGCCATTGTTGAAGAGGATTACGCTCTCTTTCGGGCGCGGATCACCGGTCGCGTGCTGCTGGACCTGGTGGATAATCATCCGCACGTGCTATCGATTGACACGCCTCCTTCGATTGAACTCGAAGGCATGGAACTGCTGGACATCGACAACCCGCGCTTGCCCGGCTCCCTGGAACGAATCGCCGTAGGGCCCCCAGTGGTCGTCATCGACGGAGGAGTCATCCCCGAGCAGCCCTTGGTCCGGCGGGCGCTCGACGGCCCGGTGCATCGGAGCTTTATTCCGGACACCCCGTCGGTAATTGATGGCGGTAATGACGGGCACGGAACGGCGATCGCCAGTGTCGCCGCGATTGGTAACCTGCGGCAAAAGCTCCTGCAGCCCGCAGCCGGCGATCAGGTATTGCCGGTGGCGGTCGCGCGAGTGCTGGATGACGATGCCGCCCTGCCGGAAACGGTGAATATGAAGTCGGCTCTACCCGAGATAGCCGGCCAGATGCGCCAGCGAAACGGCGCCCAGGTCTTCAATCATTCGCTTGCCAGCCGTGCGCCCTTCAACCGGCAGCGAATGTCCGTTTGGGCGGAGGCTCTGGACCGAACCGTTTACGATAATGGCGGCCGCGGATATCTGTTTATTGTCGCCACCGGCAATATCGACGGAGCCGTCTCCCCCTCGACCGCGCAACTGGAAACCTGGCTCAACAGGCCCGGCCATCCGCGGTATTTGACCGATGAAAAGTGCCGGTTGCGCAATCCTGCACAGGCGATCAATGTGCTGACTGTCGGTGCCTATGTGCCCCGGGCTGGCGCGCCGTTCGCTCAACGCCAGAACCTGAACCGCCGCCCGATTGCCCAGAGCGGCACCCCATCGCCGTTTACCCGGACCGGCCCCGGCTATTTGCGCGAGATCAAGCCGGAAGTCGTCGAGGAAGGCGGCAACTACTATCTCGAAGGCGGGACGCGCTTGCGGCGTAATGCGCAATTGACCGATGTGGCTGTTGCCAATTCGCAGTTCGCACGGGATGGCCGGCTGGTCAAGTTTGTAAATGGGACAAGCGTCGCTGCCCCCAAGGTCGCGCACCTCGCGGGGCTGATTCAGCGTGAGATTCCACAGGCTTCCGTCGACCTGATTCGGGCATTGATTGTGAACGCCGCTCAGTGGCCCGAACGCCTCGCAACTACAGAGGACACGCTGCGGATCCTGGGGTACGGTGTGCCCTCAGCGGATCGAGCGCTTGTGCCCGGCGGCGCGAGGTGCCTCATCACCATTGAGGAGCGTATTCCGATCGGTACTGCGCACTACTTTAGAATTCCCTTTCCCACGGCCCTTTTTGACAGGACTCCGGAAACCCGCTTGCGAGTCTCGGTGACCCTTGCCTATAGGGCGCCCGTGCGGAAGACTAACGCCAAGTATCGGGGAACGATACTCGAATGGGGCTTCTCGAAAATCGGGGAGAGCTGCGATCAGTTTCGAAGACGCTGTTCCACCGTGAACCCCGCCGCCTCCGCCGAAGAAGACGAAGAGCTGGAAGATGAGCCGATCGGCAATTGGAACTGGACGGTCAAACAGCGTCTGCGCACGCGCGGAACCGTTCAGAAAGACTGGTTCGACGCCCCCGCTTCGGATTTCGAGGAGGAGATGTTCCTATGCGTTATCGGGAGGCGGGGCTGGTTGAACAAGGAGCAACAGGATGCCGGATTTGAGCAATCCTACGCCGTAGCGATCTCGATTGAAGTCGCGGGCGTCGCCATCCCGCTTCATGAGCGAATTGAGGCGTTGGTCCGCGTGCAGGTTCCCATTGGGGCCTGATCCAGTGACGTTTCCCGGTTCGGAGTGTGGGCAGACCGCCGCAGTCCTGGTGAACTGGCCGGACGGTCGGCACTATCAGATGGTCATTATCCACATTGACCAGAGTTAGAGGGAGTTAGAGGTAGCCACTTTGCACCCGCCGGCCCTTAGCCCCTTCCAAAAATGGTGTCAGTGGCCGTGCGAATGTGAGGCCGCGGGGACGCATGCGTGCCGCCTTGGATCGGAAGTTTCATAACGGCCGTGCCGGAGTGGCGCCCTGAGATCTAATGCGACTCCCCATCCGTGTTATGCGGTCGGCGGAAAACTGACGCGGCCCACCTTTCGTCATTGGTTGGTGGCGGGTTAACGGGTTGCTGGCACTTGCCAGTGGGGATCGATGATCTCTGGATACTCAGTGCACAGGTAGACGCACCAATCGGGCATCAGAATGCACTCGACGACCCAAGAGGCGAGCGGACCGATCTGTACCTGGGCAAAATGGTTCTCGGATGAGCTTTCGCGGGTTTCACGCGGGCCGCCGACCGCAACACCCTGTTAACCAACGACCCCTGTTGACCAGAGAAACAGAGAATTCGGAGGGAGAAAACGCGGGGTGCGGGCGAAACCCTGACGGTTGCGCTCGGACCCCGGAGTCTCCGTTTCCGAACCTGAGAATGACGCCGACATTGGCGAAGACGCAAAGTCGTTGCGAAAAGGAGGTATTTGCGTTGGAATCGGAGTCGAGGAAAAACGCACGAAAGCCGTTAACCAGAGGGTATAAGCTATTGACGTAGTTGGAGTTTGGCTC
>PLRZ01000717.1:0-6552 GCA_003164075.1 Bryobacterales bacterium
GCCAACTGACCGAGTATCGCGACTTTATCGATAACAAGACCAAAGGTCCTGCGCGAAAAGATGTCACGCGCCGATGATGCGCGCGCCTTGCTGCGCCAAATTTACGACACGGAATGCGACTTGATTCCCGACCTTCAGGCAGGCACACTCACCGTCATCCTCCACCACCTCACCCAGGCAGCACATGACCAAGTGCTCCGTCATCTCTGCGATCAACTGAATGAAACCGAGACTGTTTTCCCGGATACACAGCTCCGACTNNCGACATCGGGAGTTCTGAACTTGCGCCGGCTGTCTGGCGCTGCAGCGCCAGCCGCTAGTAAAGCACGCGGGAACGAATGGTCCCCGGGACGTTGTCCACCTCCGCTTTGAGGCGCCGGGTGGCCGACGTCTTCTGCATTTCGACGTCGATCACCACGTACCCGATCGCGGCGTCGGTCTGCAGATACTGGCCCGCGATATTTACGTCGTACCGCGAGAAGACCGCGTTGATCTGCGAGAGCACGCCCGGTTGATTGCGATGGATGTGCAGCAGGCGGTGCTTGCCGGGATGCTCCGGCAGCGACACCTGCGGGAAATTGACGGCCGTCAGGGTGGATCCGTTATCGCTGTACTTGATCAGCTTGCCGGCCACCTCGATGCCGATATTCGCCTGCGCCTCCTCGGTGCTGCCGCCCACGTGGGGCGTCAGGATCACGTTATCGAATTCGCGCAACGGCGAGACGAACAGGTCGCCCGCGCCCTTCGGCTCCGAGGGGAAAACGTCGAGCGCGGCGCCGCCGATCTGTTTGGTGCGGAGCGCCGCGGCCAAGGCGTCGATATCGACTACTTTGCCGCGCGAGGCGTTGATCAGTTTGGCGCCCGGCTTCATACGGGCCAGTTGATCGGCGCCGATCATGCCTTCGGTCTCGGGCGTCTCGGGGACGTGGAGCGTGACCACGTCGGAGCCGGCGAGCAATTCGTCGAGCGACGCCACGGCGCGCGCATTGCCGAGGGCCAGTTTGGTCTCGATGTCGTAATACGAGGCCTGCATGCCGACGGACTCGGCCAGCACGCCGATCTGCGTTCCGATGTGGCCGTACCCGACAATGCCGAGTTTCTTGCCGCGGACCTCACGCGCGCCGGTCGCGGTCTTGAGCCACTCGCCGCGATGGGCCGCGGCGTTGCGCTCGGGGATGCCGCGCAGGAGCAGAACGATCTCCGCCAGGACGAGTTCGGCGACGCTGCGCGTGTTGGAAAAGGGCGCGTTGAAAACCGGAATGCCGCGTTTGCGGGCGCATTCCAGGTCGACCTGGTTGGTGCCGATGCAGAAGCATCCGACGCCGATCAGCTTGGGGGCGCGCTCCAGGACGTCGGCGGTCAACTGCGTCGCCGAACGGATGCCGGCGAAGTACGCGCCCTTGAGCGCTTCGGTGAGCGAGTCGCCGGCCAGCGACTTGGCGTGCGACACGATGTTGGTGTACCCCGCGCGCTGGAGCATCTCCGCGGCGCTGGGATGGACGCCTTCGAGGAGGACGATCCCGATGTTGCTTTTGGCGAGCGAAGTGGCGGCCATGAAGTACGATTTTCGCGTGAAAGGGTAGGGGAAGTCCACGGAGGGACTATCATCGGAACATGGCTGACAAGAGCGGGTGGACGCCGGGCAGCATCGTTTGGAAGGTTGTGATGGCGATCGTGGCGTTGTGGCTGGTCTACTGGATGTTGCGGACGTACGTGCTGTAGCGCGTCTAGTGCGATTGGTTGGAGGGTGACTTGGCGGGAGGTTTGTGCGCTGCGGCGGCCTGAATGGCGGAGAGCCGGAGGTAAGCGGCAGCGGTGCGCAGTCGAACGCCTTCCTTGTCGTCATCGAGCAACGGGACCAGTTCTTCCTTCAGGGCAGGCTGGTCTCGCAGCGCAATGGAGTGCACGGCGGCCGCGCGGACGGTCCAATTCTTGTCGTGGAGGGCGTCTTTGAGGGCGGCTAGAATCGCGGGGTCTTTGTCTTTTCCGAGCAGGAGCACGGCAGTGGCGCGGCCGGAGACGCCGGAATCGATCAGGATCGCCTGCATGGAGGCTATGCCTTGGCCAAGGCCGGGAACGGGCACGAAAACGGCGCCTTCGCGCACGGCATAGAGGAACGCGGTGGCCGGCGTGTGCATCATCCGTAAAGCCTGTCGCATCTCGGCGGTGATGTAGCTGGACTTGGTCTTGCTTTCTCCTTCGACGACGGATAGCAGGGCCAGCTTGCCGGCTGGGTCGTGGAGGTTCCAAAGTGCCTTGGCGGAGGCGAAACTTACCTCCGGCACCTTGTCTTCCAGCATTTTGTGAAGAGCTTCGATTGCGGCCTTGGTTCTTACGTCGGCCAGACTGGCCACAACGGCGAGCCGCACCGGCACGTCCTTATCATCCGTCATGCCGATGAGTAGAGGCATGAGGGAATTGCGATCCGATGCCAGGCTCAGCGCGACCACTCCTTGCATTCTGGTATCGGGATTGTGGGAGCGCAACGCGAGTTGCAGCATATCGGTGCACTGCGAGTCAGTGGCGGCGGTCGATCGGCCGGCAAGCGCCATTGCCAACATGAATAACGCCAATCGTTTCCTCAAGGTGGTTTCTCCTGCCGCCAGCATCTTCTTCCCGGTAACGCCGCAGCATTTCGTCCCGCTCAATATACCGCCGTCCCGGTATGGATACAAGGGTCGGCGATTGGGGACTGACAGTTGGACGAGGATCTCCGAGGAGAAACATGGTAGGCCCGGCTGGACTCGAACCAGCGACCCTCAGCTTAGAAGGCTGATGCTCTATCCACCTGAGCTACGGGCCCGCACAATCAGTGAGGAAATGCCTGCTCCACGTTCCAGAACCCATTATAGGGTATGGCCGCGGCTTCCAAGCATTTGAGGGCGCCTTGCGCGACTCCACCGGCCCATGCCGTAAAATTACCCTAAGGAGCCGCGAAGAAATATCCTNNCTTGCTCACGCGCGCGGCTCAGAATGCGCATTTGACGGAGTCGGGCCCAGAGGGCACCCCGTTAGGGAGCGATTGCGCACGCTCGCGACATTTGGTCAGCTTATTGTTTCGCGGCCCCTAATCGGCGGCCCACGCCGGTTCCACACGCTACGCCTCAAGATCTTGCTATAGTAGGCAAAGAAAAGGCGAATGGAGGATATCCAGGAACAACTCGCTGCCCTGCGACGGCGTATGGCCCAGGTGGATCGCAAATATTCCGCTCCCGGCCCTCCGCCCGCGCCGAACCCTGAGCGGGAACGTCCGAGTTCCGCCGCTTACATCCAGGACCTCATGAGTGGCGCGGTGGTCTCCACTCCGCACGGCGAGCACTTCGAGACCGAGAGACTCTGGGAACGCCACCGCCGCCACGGCAGCATGGACATTTCCGACCTCGCCGAACTCCCGGACGATCTCCTGGAGCAGCTTTCCGATGGGGCGATCCGCCGCGCGCATCCTACTAAGTGGGCCTTCCTGGACACCGAAACTACCGGACTTGCCGGCGGCACCGGTATTTATGCGTTTCTCATCGGGGTCGGCTCCATCGAGCCGGCGGGCTTCCGCCTGCGGCAGTTTTTCATGCGCGACTATGGCGAAGAAGCCTCGCAACTGTATCGTCTGGCCGAGTATCTGGCGCAATTCGACGTGTTAGTCACTTACAACGGCAAGGCCTACGACCAGCCGCTGCTGGAGACGCGCTTCCGCATGGCGCGCGCCCGCCATCCCTTCGACCGCATGGAGCACCTCGACCTGCTCTTCGGCGCGCGCCGCTTATGGAAACTGCGCCTGGAAAGCTGCCGCCTGGTGG
The DNA here is from genome assembly GCA_003164075.1 of Bryobacterales bacterium. The sequence continues at coordinate 3,795 of PLRZ01000717.1, forward strand.
ACCTGGAGAATCAAATCCTGGGCGTGGAGCGCCAGGGCGATCTGCCCGGCGAAATGATCCCCTACTGCTATTTCGGATACCTGCGCACGCAACGCGCCTTCGACCTGATTCCGATCTTCCACCACAACGCCATCGATATCCTCTCGCTCGCCTGTCTCACCGCGATTGTCCCGTTCGCGTTCCGCTCGCCGGAGACGGCGGCGTTGCGCCATGGCGCCGATTTCATTGGCTTGGCCCGCTGGCTCGACCGCGCCGGCCGCCACGAGGAGGCTGTCCGCCTGCTTCGCCGCGCGGTGGCGATGGGCCTTCCCGACGCGCTGCTTTTCAANNCTGGAAGCGCTGGCCAAGCACTACGAGCATCGCGAACGCAACTACGCCATGGCGCTGGAAATGACCCGCACGGCGCGCGAGTTGGAAGATACCCCGGCCATACGCCGCCGCGAACTGCGTTTGAAAGCGCGCCAGGAACGGCCGCTCCCGCTGCAACTTAGGTAGGAGGAGTCAGGAGCCGGAATGGCGCGAGACGCTCTAACTCCCGGACTTAGTACACCGTTTCGCAAATACGGTTATGTATTCACCACGGAGACACAGAGACACAGAGAAAAACCCAAAATGTCGTAACGTGACATTGTGGCGCGGCGCCGTCCTGGTGATTTTGAGGCCACAGAGGGGACAGAGAGCACAGAGAAAAGCTGAAGAACAGGCCCATTAGTTGCCGAAGTGCCTGTCAACATTGGCGGCAGTGGGCACTAACGGGGTGCGGCAGCTACTTAGTTTCTGTCGCGAAACTGCCATGCGGCGGAGCAGCACCGCTCCCTGGCGGTCGCGGCTCGGTAACAAGTCTCGTGGGATATCATCGCGGTGTTTTCCGAGCCGCGACCGCAAGGGAGCGGTCTTGCCGTTACGAGCCGGAGTTTCATGACAGAAACTACTTTCCCAGTTGCTTGCGAAAACCGTCCAACGCCCGCTCGACGATCCCGCGATTGCGCGGCGCCGGCTTGCCCGCCTCGACCGGCGCGAATAAGGCCAGCGCTTTCTCTTCGGTCTCCACGGCGCGGCGGTAGTCGTGGGTCCCGGCGTAGGCCAGCGCCAGAACATGCAGGCACAAAGGATCCTGGCCCTTCCCCATCTCCACTGCCTTCGCGGCATACGGAAGCGCGCCGGCGGGATCGCGGAGTTCCTCGGGATCCACCGTCACCGCCAGCCATGCGTAGTTATACATCTGGTCGCCGGTGGCGCCGGGCTGGTCAGCCACCCTCTTCGCCAGTTGCAGCCCGCGTTGCGCCTGGACCTTCGCCTCTTGCGGCTGGCCGGTCTCTATAAGGATACTGGCGATGTCGGTAAGAATCTCGGAAAGATTCTGCGTCAAGAGAAGATTGCCGGGGTTGGCGCCGGCCTGCACCTCGAGCAACTCCGCGGCCTTGCGATAGCTCCGCAAAGCTTCCGGGTTGTTGCTCATCTGGTAATAGTAAAGGTCGCCCATATTCTTCAGGGTGACCACCACGTCGCTGCGGGCCTTGTCGTTGTTGGGATCCTGGTTCAATGCCGCGAAGTCGATATCGACCGCCCGCTGGAAATCGAGCAGCGCACCCTTCAGGTCGCCCATACTCGCCTTGGAGTAGGCCAGCTTATTCAGTAGTGCGGTCACCAGATTTCGGGCGCGCGTGCTGTTGGGATCGGCTTGCAGGATGGCGTCGGCAGTCGCCAGCGAGCTGGTGTATTTGGCCAGGGAATCGGCCACGTCGGAGGCGCGCGCCATATCCGCCAGTTTCATCAGCACGATCGCTTTGGCGCGGCGGGCGCGGAGAGCGCTGGGGTGGCCGGCTTCCAATTCGGGAATCAGGGCGAGCCCTTTCTCATAAGCGCTGCGGGCCTCATCGGTTCGTCCCAGGTTGATGCCGCGGGCGCCACCCAGGATGTCGCCCTGGTCTTCGTACGCGCGTGCCAGGTCGAGGCGCGTTTCCACATTCCGCGGGTCGCTGTCGGCCAGGGCCTGGCGCAGTTTCATGGCTTCGCGGAAGTGTTCCAGGCCCTCGGCTGCCTTGCCCTGGAAGGCCAGCAACAGCCCCAGTCCTTCATCGCTTTGGGCCACCACCTGGCGGGCTTTGCCGTCGGACGGGTGGCGCGCCAATACGGATTGCGAGATGGCCAGCGCCTTGCGATAGCTTGCCAGAGCCTCCACGGGCTTGCCGAGGTTGGACCCGCCCACGTTGCCCTCCACATCGCCGATCTTGTCGTAGCCCTCCGCGAGCTCCAGTTCGAGCGAGGCATCGCCGCGCGAATCGGCGGCCAGGCGGTCCAGATATTCGGTGCCGGTCTTGGCGATCAGGGCGCGTGCCGGCGTGCTGCCCGGCAGATCCTGTATGGCATCGTGGACGTCGAACAGAAACGTGTGCGCCAGCCGGCGGACGTCTTCGAAGCGCCGCGCCGCCACGTGCGACTCCCACAGCGTGGACGCCAGGCCCGCCGCCAGCGTCAGCAGCACCAGCGCCGCGGCAGCGACTCCCAGTTTGTGGCGCTGCAGGAATTTGCGCGCGACGTAGGCCGTAGTATTGCGGCGCGCCAGCACCGGCCGGCCATCCAGATGACGGAGAATGTCCTCCGCCAGTTGGTCCACCGAACCGTAGCGCTCCCGCGGATCCTTGCGCAGCGCCTTCAGGACGATGGCATCCAGATCGCCGCGCAGTCGCCGATGGAGCGATTGCGGATCGCCCTCGCGGCTCTGGCTGACCTTTTCCGGCGTCAGCGTTTCGGCGGG
>PLRZ01000717.1:6646-7164 GCA_003164075.1 Bryobacterales bacterium
CGCTGGCGGGTGAGCGCGGCCTGCGCGGAGATGCCCATCGCAGCGGGGTCGAGCAGTTTGGCGATGCCGAAATCGAGCAGCATGGGCGCGCCTTCGCCGGTCACCAGGACATTGGAGGGTTTTAGATCGCAGTGGACCACCAGGCTCTGATGGGCGTGGTGGACGGCCACGCAGGTTTCGACGAAGAGGTGCAGGCGCTGGCTGATGGAGAGTTTGTGCCGGTCGCAGTAACGGTCGATGGGAATGCCTTCCACGAAATCGACCACCAGGTAGGGCAGACCATCCTCGGTGGCGCCGCCATCCACCAGGCGCACGATGTGCGGATGGTTGAGCGCGGCCAGGGTCTGGCGCTCGATGACGAAGCGGCGGACCACCTCGGGATTGGCCATGCCGGGGCGGATCAACTTGACGGCGACGCGTTGGCGGAACTGGTCTTCGCGCTCGGCGAGGTAGACTTCGCCCATGCCGCCTTCGCCGATGCGTTCACGCAGGCGGTAATGTCCGATCAAGCGCCCCTG
>PLRZ01000378.1 GCA_003164075.1 Bryobacterales bacterium
GTCGCCATGATTCTGGCCAGTTCGCAATCGAGCCTCGCCGGAATCTCGCAAACCCGCAATTCCAAAATTGCCGAAATGGAAATCGATGCGGGCGACGTAGTCATTTCCGGTGTCAAAACCGTACAGGTGGAAATCAAGGAATGATCGTTTTCATGCGCCATTTTACCCGCACCGCCGGAATCGCCGCGGCGCTCGTCGCCGGCCTGTCCGTGGCCCTGGTGGGCAGCGGCACGCAGACCTGGGAGATGGATTCCTACAACGATTTTGTCCGCGGCCACTTCGAAGGCGTCTCGCTCAGCCGCGAAGGCCGCCTGTCGCTGGCCCCCAAAGTGGACACCGTCTTCGCCTCCGATCAGCCGGTGATCTGGAGCGTGGCCCAGGCGTCCGACGGCACGCTTTACGCCGGCACCGGCCACCGCGGCCGCCTCTACCGAATCGATCCGGCCGGCAAATCCTCGCTCTTGTGGACCGCCGAGCAGCCCGAGATCTTCGCCGTCGCGGTGGACGCCAAAGGCGCGGTCTACGCCGGCACATCCCCCGAGGGCAAGGTCTATCGCATCGTGAACGGAAAGGCCGAGGAGTACTTCGCGCCCAAGGCCCGCTACATCTGGTCGCTGGCCGTGGCGCCCGATGGCGCGCTCTTCGTGGGCACGGGCGACCAGGGCAAAATCTTCCGCGTGGAAGGCCCCGGCAAGGGCGAGGTTTATTACGATACCGGCCAATCGCACATCACCGGGATGGCCGTGGATTTCGAGGGCCGCCTCCTGGCCGGCACCGAGCCCAACGGCATCCTCTACCGCATTACGGCTAAAGACAAGGCCTTCGCGCTGTACGATTCCTCCTTGCCCGAGATCCGCTCCATCGTCCCCATGCCCGATGGCACGGTGTACGCCGCCGCGCTCGGCGGGTCCATTGCCAAGCGCGCGCAGGCCGCCCAGCAGGCCGCGCAGGGCATGTCCGGTATGCCGTCCATCGCTTCCACCACCATCACGGTGGAGGCTCAGGCAGGCAGCGAAATCAAACCGCCCGAACCCAAGCCGCAGCAACAACTGGCGATCGTGCCGCAAGTCAACACACCGGCGGCGCAGACCGCGGATACCACCGGCGTCGATAAGTCCGCCGTCTATCGCATCAATCCCGATAACACCGTGGAAACGCTCTGGAGTTCCAAAGAGGAGAATGTTTACGATCTGCTGGCCCTGCAGAATCAGGTGCTCTTCTCCACCGACCAGAACGGCCGCATCTACGGCCTGTCGCCGGACCTCCGCATCACCCTGGTCACCGAGACCGGCGAGGGCGAAACCACCCGTCTGCTGCCTTCCGAGCACTCCATTCTGGCCGCCACCGGCAACATGGGCCACATTTTTCGCCTGGGCGATAAGCCCGGCGCCAGCGGTTCGTATGAAGCCCCGGTGCACGATTCCGGCACTGCGTCGCGCTGGGGAAGCCTGAGTTGGCGCGCCGACACGCCGGCCGGATGCAAGCTGGTGTTTCGCACCCGCTCCGGCAATTCCGCGCGCCCCGACCGCACCTGGAGCGATTGGTCGGGCCCGCTCACCGATTCCACCAGCGCGCGCATTTCGAGCCCCAACGCGCGCTTCATCCAGTGGAAAGTGGAGATGTCCGGCACCGGGGGCGCCACCCCGCTGCTGAACAGCATCACCCTGGCCTATCTGCCGCAGAATTCGCCCCCGGTGGTGAAAAGCATCAGCGTGATCAGCCAGGCCGCGCTTACCACGCAAACCGCCAAATCCGCCGCCGGCTCCTCTTCGGCGGCGTATAGCGTGACCGTCAGCGGCGACACCGCCGATACCACTGGCGCGACGACGTCCAGCGGCACGCCCACGCAGACGCTGACGCGCGCGGCATCGCAACAGATCACCGTCAGTTGGCAGGCCGACGATCCCGATGGCGACCGTCTGGTCTACAGCCTCTATTTTCGCGCCGAGGATGAAACCCAATGGATGCTGCTGCGCGCCGGCACGCACGACACTTCCATGACTTTCGATGCCGATATTCTGGCCGACGGGAAGTATTTTTTCCGCGTCGTGGCTTCCGACCGCGAAGCCAATCCACCGGCCAGCGCGCGGGAAGCGCAATTGACCAGTACCCCGGTGATGATCGACAACACGCCGCCGGCCATCGCCATGGGCGCGGTACGCTATGCCGGCGGAGCCGGGCATGTGGAATGGGAAGCCACCGACGCCAGTTCCTCGTTACGCCGCTGCGAATATTCGCTCGACGCCGGCAATTGGATTCCCATGGAGGCGGTGGACGGCGTGATCGATTCGCCGCACGAGAAATTCGCCCTGGATCTTCCCGGACTCGCCGCCGGCGAGCATCTGCTGGTGATCCGCGTGGCCGACAGCGCCAACAATACCGCTACCGCGAAAGTGATTCTGAAATGACGACTCAAACCGCCGATCGCCTGGCGCGCATTCTCGCCGCCACGCCTCTCCGCCTGGCCGACGTTTCCGATGCCGATGCGTCGCAGCCGCCCGCTCCCGGGCATTGGTCGAAGAAGGAGATTCTGGGGCACCTGATCGATTCCGCGTCCAACAACCACCAGAGGTTTGTGCGCGCACAATTGGCGCCCAGCCTGGAAACCCCCGGCTACGAACAGGAACCCTGGGTGGCCGTGCAGTCCTATGCCACGGAAAGTTGGCCCGACCTGGTGAATCTCTGGCTGCTCTACAATCGCCATCTGCTGCACATCGTCCGGACGATGCAACCCTCGTCTCTACCGGTGCCGTGCGCCATCGGCGGCAGCGCGCCGGTACCGCTATCGGAAGTGGTCTCCAGCTACGTGGATCACATGGAGCACCACCTGAGCCAGATATTGGGATAAGCCGCGGGCGTGCTCTTGTGCCACACTAACCCTAGATGCGCTTGACTCCGCGGATCTTCGCCTGGCTTCTGCGCCGCTGTGTGTTCGCGGCCTTCGATGACGGTTGTCTGGCCATCGCCAAGGGCGCGGCCTATTCCGCCCTGCTCTCGTTCTTTCCGGTACTTGCTTCCGCCGCCACCATTCTGGTGCAAACGCGCGCCGAGTTCGTCTCCAGAGTGCTGGAGCGCGCGCTTTCCCAGATCGTCCCACCGGGTACCGAAGACCTGGTGGTGCAGCAGTTCCGGGTGACGGGCGCGCGTCCCGTAGGGCTGCTCATCGTGGCCGGCCTTATCTCCGTGTGGGCCGCCTCCGGAGTGATCAAGAGCCTCACGGATGGATTTCAGGCCATCTATCGCATACCGCGCAGCCGCGGCTTTCTGCAAACGCAAGGCGTGTCCATCGCCATGGTGCTGTTGGCCGCCTTCCCACTGGCTTGCGCTACGGGTCTGGTGATCTTCGGCGCGCAGGTGGAGGGCACGGTGCTCCACTGGATGAAACTGGATCCCACCCTGACGACGCTTTCGAGCGTCACGCGGGACGTCAGTCGCGCAGCGCGCTACCTGCTGGCGTTTCTCACCACGGTTTCGGTCACCTGCACATTGTATTTCTTCGGCCCGTATCGCAGCCAGCGCTGGCGTTACGTCTGGCCGGGAGCTGTGCTGGCGACCGTCTTATGGTTACTGGCCACCACTGGATTCGCCTGGTATGTCCGCAATATCGGCCACTACAACGTGATGTACGGTTCGGTTGGCGCCGGCATCGCGCTGCTGGTGTGGATGTACCTGATGGCCGTAATTGCGTTGATCGGGTGCGAATTCAACGCCGAGTACGAGAGGGCGGCGGCCAGCATCGCGGCGCACCCACTGCCCTCGCGGTAGGGGAAGTCTACTACTGCCGTGTTACTAACTAGTTTCTGTCATGAAACTCAAGAAACCGCTCCCTTGCGGTCGCGGCTCGGTAACGCAGCGGTGATTTCACGGGACTTGTTACTGAGCCGCGACCGCAAGGNNTTTCGCGACAGAAACTAACTAAGCCGAAGTTCTTAGGACTAAGTCGGTCATTTCAGAAGTACGCTAACGTACTCTTGCCTGGTGGCTCTCACGGACCGTGCTCGGAATGAAGTCGCTTACCGAGCCGGGCCCAGAGGGCACCCCGTAAGGGAGCGTTAGCCTTGGGTGCGCGAAATACGCGGCTGTATTTGTGAAACCGTGCCGGCCACGTGCACGCCGACTATTCTCGTTTGGCAGTTCACTCCGGCATCGCGAAACGTTCCCGTCATCAATGCGGCCACCACGGGCAGATTGCGCGTCGCTACGGCGGCCAGCGACGGGCCGGAGCCGCTGAGGAACACGCCTAGAATATCGGGGTGGCGCAGCGCCAGCAATTGGTCCAGGCAGGGCACGATGGCGCACCGGCTGGGCTGGTGCAGGCAGTCGCGAAAAGCCTCCGCCAACACGCCGTAATTCCGCCCGCGCAACGCTTCCAGCAGCACCGCAACCCGCTGCACGTTGCTCACCGCGCCAGCCAGCGGCACCGACACCGGCAACACCTGCCGCGACCGGCGCGTCTCCAGTTGAACCTCCGGCGTCGCGACCACGATGCGTAGCGCGCGCGGCCACGCCGCCTGCAGCGCGATCACCGATCCATCCTGCCGCTGGCAGCACGCCACCAGGCCCCCCAGTAGCGCCGCGGCCACGTTCTCCGGGTGGCCTTCCAGTTCGCAACCGGCCGCCAACAGGTCTTCCATCGGCAGCGGCCCGAACACCAACTCGAAAATGCGGAAGCCCGCCGCCATCGCCGCGGCACTGCTGCCCAATCCGGAGCGCAGGGGGATGTCCGTCTCCACCTCGATATCGAGCGCGGGAAACTCGCGGCCGGCCGCCAGCCGAAGGAAGCCGCGTTCGATCAGGTTCTCGCCCTGCAACTCGATATTCACGAAGCGGAATTGCAGGCGGTTGACTCCCTCGGCGCGGCGCACGCGCACGCGCAGATAGAGGCTCACCGCCAGCGCCAGCGTATCCAGCCCCGGCCCCAGGTTGGCGATGGAAGCGGGAACGGTGATGGTTACCGGCTGGCGTTTCCCCAGCTTAGCCATCGTGTTTTCCTAACGAGCGCAGGATGGCATCGGTATCTTTGAGCGCGTGACCGGTGAGGAACGCCACCACGCGAGCGTGCGGAGGGATGGTGCCGTCGGCCACCAGGTTGCGGAGGCCGGCCAGAGTAGTGGCCGATGCCGGCTCGCTGCCGATACCATCGCGGCCCAATTCCGCTTTCGCGGCCATGATCTCGTCGTCGTCCACGTCGATCACCATGCCGTTGGTAAAGCGGACCGCTCTGAGCGCCTTCTTCCAACTCTTGGGCTCGCCGATGCGAATGGCGGTGGCCATGGTCTGCGGGTCGGCGACTACCTGGAGGTCGCGGCCGCCGGCGCGCACGGTGCGCACCAGCGCGTTCGATCCACGCGCCTGCACGATTACCAGGCGGGGCACGCGCGGCAGCAGTCCGAAATCCGAGAGTTCCTGGATGGCTTTGCCGAAGGCCGAGCTGTTACCCAGATTGCCGCCCGGCACCACAATGAAATCGGGCGCATTCCAATCCATTTGGTCGAGCAGATGGAAGATGGCGGTTTTTTGCCCCTCAATGCGGAAGGGATTGATGGAGTTGAGAAAGTAAATGCTGGGGTCCGGCTCGGCCATGAGGGTGCGCAGGGCATCGTCGAAATTTCCTTCGACGTACTGAATCTCCGCGCCGAAATCGAGGGCCTGCGCCAGTTTGGCCATGGACGTAGCGCCGCGCGGCAGGTACACGCGGGCACGCAGATTGGCGCGGGCGGCGTAGGCCGCCATGGATGCGGCGGTGTTGCCGGTGGACGCGCAGGCCACCGTCCTGGCCCCTTGCCGGCGGGCTTCGGTGACCGCCGCGGTCATCCCCAGGTCTTTAAAAGACCCGGTGGGGTTCCATCCCAGATGTTTGAACCAGAGGTGCTCCACGCCGGCGTAGGCCGCCGTCTTCAGGCCCGGAATGAGCGGGACGTTGCCTTCGAACAGCGTGACCACGGCCTCTTCGGACGTGGCTGGCAGGAACTCGCGGAATCGCCAAACGCCGCTCGAGTCGAGCTTGTTATTGGAGGCGCGCCGTTCGCGCCAGATCTCTTTGAGACGCTCCGCAGGCACGGGACCAGGGTCGATGATGGCCTGCAGAAGGTTGCCGCACGTGGGACAGAGATGGCCGCGATATTCGCGCGCCACGGTGGTGCCGCAGTCTGCTTCGCTACAGCGCAAGCCGGTGGCCGGTCGATTTTGGGAAGATTCCATGAACTTAGCGACGATGGTAGCCAGTACCCGCCGGGGTTGTCAACGCGCGGGAGCGGGCAAGAGGGGAGCCGATCCGTTTTGGGGCGATGATGGCGGACTGCGTGGGGAGCAGCCCATCGCGGCGCCAGCCGCCTTTCCATGCCCTCCGATTACCTGTTGATTGCCTACAGGGGAATTGCGTATGCTCCTGTAGGTAACCAAATAAAGGAGGGATCGGCCCCAGCTTTCCGATCGGTCACCGGCGCAGGTAAGGACTCCTGATGTCGCCCCGCAATTTCAAACTGGCGGGGGAAATGGGCTGAGCCATTCCTTTNNGCGGCGGCCCTAATTCAGCGCGGGCGGGCAGGCGAGCACCGCCTGCCCCACCTGCGGGCTCACTGCAAATTTCACGACATCAGGAGTTCTGAGGCTAGGACTCGTCTGGCGACTATCTCGCCAAGGCTCGTCGAGAAGCCTTTTGCGAAGGATCTCTCGTCGCTGCCCGAACTGCGGTCCGCGACGACCGGTTGGACCGATCCACGAGCTCGCCGTGTCTCTATTCCCCAACCCGGATCACTTCGCCCGGCCGGATCGATGGCAAGAGATCCTCGAGGCGGTTCGATTTGGCCCGGACGATGAGAATTGCGATCCTGCGGCCAGCCAGATTCTGCCGATACTGGAGACCTTTGTCCATAGTGAAGAAGAGATCGAAACCGGCACTCTCGGCAAGCGAAAGCAGGGCGCCATTCTTCTGGCCTGCCAAGCCTGCTTCGGGCACGGTTTGACATCCATGGTCCGTAAGAGAGTTCTTGAGCCTGCGGGGGATACACACGTCCAGCAGGACCATCATCCCAATTGGACGACAAGAAGCGATTTCGCCAGTTCCAGGAGGGGGCGTGACCGTTCACCATCAGGCGCCCGGCAACGCGCTATTCTTACGCAAGGGAC
>PLRZ01000491.1:0-12136 GCA_003164075.1 Bryobacterales bacterium
TCGGAATCGGCCGCGACCCCGGCGAAGTGGAAAAGGACGAAGAAGGTATCCGCACCATGAAAGTCCTGGGACGGAACATGGCGTGGCTGCTGAAAAAGTTGGGGCCGAGTCAGCCGCCCGCGTAAGCCCCTACGCAATCCACGCGGCGCCGACCTCTTCCAGGATGCGCGAGGCCTCCCGCGCGGGGTCGGCCGCGCGCGTGATCTGACGGCCGATTACCAGGTAGTCGGCGCCGTCGCGGATCGCCTCCACGGGAGTTGCGGTGCGCTTCTGGTCGCCCTTCGCGGCGCCGGCGGAGCGGACTCCGGGCGTCACCAGCACTTTCTTCGGCCCGATGATCCGCTTCACCGCCGCCGCCTCCAGTGGGGAGGCCACGATGCCGTCCATCCCCAGTTCCATGGCTTTCCGGGAGCGCAGCGCTACCAGGTCGGGGATGGTGCAGGCGTATCCCTGCTCGGCCATGTCCTCGGGGCCGAAGCTGGTCAGCACCGTGACGGCCAGCAGCTTCAGGTTGGAATCGCCGCGGCCTTCCACCGCGGCGCGCATCACCGACCCAACGGCATGCGCGGTGAGAAACTTCACGCCCGTGCGAGCCACTTGCGCCACGGCGCGTTTGACGGTCTCGGGAATGTCGTAGACCTTCAGGTCGAGGAATACATCCTTACCTTCGTGGATCAGCTCGTGGACGAACTCCACTCCGGCAGCGGCGTAGAGTTCCAGGCCCACCTTGTAAAAGTTGACGTGGCGGCCCAGTTTCGCGACTAACGAGCGAGCTTCCCGGGCGGAGTCCACATCCAGGGCGACGATGATCGGGTTTCGTGTCATATCAGTTGAATGGCCTTCTCCAGCCGCGGCAGCACGCGGCCTATGCGGTACGCGCCTTCGAGCGAACGCACGAGTTCCGCGGCGTCGCTGGCCGGCAGCGAAATCAAAAGGCCGCCGGAGGTTTGCGGGTCGTAGAGTAGAGCTTCGATTTCAGGGGGCAGTTCGCGCAGCGTCTCCACGGTGCAGGAAGCGAACTCGCGATTGTTCTTCAAGCCGCCGGGGACCGCGCCTTGGCGCGCGTATTCGACCGCGCCGGGCAGGTAGCGGACCTCGTCCACGGCGATCTCCAGGGTGACGCCGCTGGCCAGCGCCAGTTCCCGCGCGTGGCCCAGCAGACCGAAGCCGGTCACGTCGGTGCAGCCNNGCCGCGCTTGAGGGCGGTAGAGATGACACCGGTGCCGATTCGTTTAGTGAAGACCAGGACATCGCCGGGACGCGCGCCGGCATTGGCTTTCACGCGCGCGGGATGGATGGTGCCGGTGACGGCGTACCCGAACTTGATTTCGTCGTCGGAGACGCTGTGGCCGCCCAGGATGGAGCAGCCGGCCTCGTGCATTTTTTCGGCGCCGCCTTTGAGGATGGCCCGCAGATCGTCCAGGTCGCCCTTGGCGGGGTACGCCAGGATGGAGAGCGACGAAATAGGGCGTCCGCCCATGGCGTACACGTCGCTCAGGGCGTTGGCCGCGGCGATCGCGCCGAAGGTTTCGGGATCGTCGACGATGGGGGTGAAGAAGTCCACGGTCTGCACCAGGGCAAGCTCCGCCGTCAGCTTGTACACGCCGGCATCGTCGGCAGTGTCAAACCCGATCAAAACGTTCTCGTCGGCCCAACGGGGCACGGTGGCCAGTACCTGGTCCAAAACCTTTGGACTGAGCTTGGACGCTCAACCCGCGGCTTTCACGTGTGCCGTAAGCTTCTTCAGTGAAGTGCCATCCATAGTTTGGCTTTGCGCTTTTACTATAATAGCGGGGATGCGACGCACGTCTCTTTTCTCCGCCGCCCTTTTGCTGGCGCTGGCGTTTACGCTGGTGTCTCGTGAACCACAAACCGACCCGCGCTTGAAGAAAGCATCGCGCGCGGCCGAGCGCAGCGGCTGGATTCAGGTCCACCTGGAAGGGTCGCCGGCCGAGATCGGCTTCCAGCATGGCTACCTGCTGGCGCCCGAGATTCAGGACAATTACAAAGAGATTTCCACCGAGATCACGCACGACGAGAAAAAAGACTGGGCCTTCTTCCGCAAGACGGCGCAGGAGGTTTTCTGGCCGCACATCGAGCCGGAGTATCGCGACGAGCTGACCGGTATTGTCGACGGGCTGAAGGCGCATGGCGGCAGCCTGGACATCTGGGACATCGTCGCCATGAACGCGTGGCTGGAGCTGCCTTACTACGATAAGTGGCTGGATAAGAGCAAGCCTAACATCACGGCGGACCACTGCAGCGCCTTCGTGGCCACCGGTAAGTATACTAAGGACGGCCGGGTGGTGATCGGGCACAATAACTGGACCAGTTATGCTTCGGGTGAGCGGTGGAACATTATGTTCGACATCCGGCCGGCGAGCGGCGCGCGCATTTTCATGGATGGCCAGCCCGGATTGATCCATAGCGCCGACGATTTCGGTATCAATGGCGTGGGCATCATCGTCACCGAGACCACCATCAGCGGTTTCAGCGGCTTCGATCCCCAGGGCGTGCCGGAGTTTGTACGCGCCCGTAAGGCGATGCAGTACGCCGCTACCATTGATGAGTTTGCGGCTATCATGAAGGCCGGCAACAACGGCGGCTATGCCAATAACTGGCTGGTGGCCGACAGCAAGAGCAATGAAGTGGCCAGCCTGGAGCTGGGACTCAAGAATGTGGTGCTCCAGCGCACGCGTGACGGGTACTTCGTGGGGTCGAACTTCCCTAACGATCCGAAATTGATCAAGGAAGAGACCGATTTCGACGTCAACGATAAGAGTAAGAGCGAAAATGCGCGGCACGCGCGCTGGCTGACACTGATGGAGCAATATAAGGGTAAGATCGACGTGGCCGCGGGACAGAAGTTTCTCGCCGATCATTACGATAGCTTCGAACGCAAAGCGGACCCCAGCGAGCGCAGTTTGTGCGGACATATCGACTTATCGCCGCGCGGCATGGGCACGTGGCAGGCGCCTTACGCGCCGGCGGGCGCGGTGCAGAACAAAGTGACTGACGCCGCGGGGGCCGATAAGATGTCGATGACAGCGGCGCTGGGGCATGCCTGCGGGCTGCGCTTTAAGGCGGCCGATCATCTGGCCAGGCACCCGGAATTCGCCTGGTACCAGCCGGTTCTGCACGATATGAACGCCCGCGGATGGGCCCGGTTCACGGCATCCAAGTAAGCGCTGCGCGGCGTCCGGCATGATGCGGAGATCTAATTCCAATAGATCCGGAGATCCTTGCTTGGTGAGTTGTGGGGCAGGCTTCAGCCTGCGCGGGGCTTCAGCCCCGCCCATGCCGCGAGCGATGTGAAACCCTGCGGCAGGCGGACTAAAGTCCGGGGTCCCCTCTGGGGAAGGCTGAAGCCTGCCCCACCCAGGCTCAGAGTGATGTCCGCTAAGGGTAGCCGGAACAATAATCTGGGCGCGAACCGGGGTCGGATCCGCTAAACGCAGGTATTCACCCACCCTACGGTATCCGAGTCAGCGCCAAATGTCCAGCTTGTTTATCCGGCTACCCTAAGCGAACAGACACGGGGGCCGATCCTATCGGCAGGTATCGCCTTTGGCATTGGCGGGTCTGACCGATACTCAGCTCATATACCAGCCGCCATTGACGTTGATGGTCTGCCCCGTGATGTAGCCATTGGTGACCAGCATGACCGCAACATCCGCCACTTCGCCCACCGCCCCGAAGCGGCCGATGGGAATGCGCTCCGGGCGCGTGTTCAGATTGGACGTCACCATTTCCGTCTCCACCAGCGCCGGCGCGATGGAGTTTGCGGTGATTCCCTCCTTGGCGAATCGCTGCGCATAAAAATGAGTCAGCCCGAGCATGCCGGCCTTTGACGCGGCGTAGTGCGGTCCCACCACTCCTCCCACCTGCGCAGCCACGGAAGATAGATTCACGATGCGGCCCCACTGGCGCGCACGCATCCCCGGCAGCACGGCTTGCGTCATCAGAAAACAGGACTTCAGATTGCCATCGATCAGCTCGTCCCAATCGCGCTCGGTGATTTCTTCCACTGGCTGCACACGGGCGATGCCGGCGTTATTAATGAGGATGTCGATGGGCCCCAGCCGCTCCCCGGCGGTGCGCGCCAGCCGCTCCACGCCGGTGGCCGAGGAGACATCCGCTTGCACGGTGGTCGAACGCCTCCCGAGTTGCCGGATCTCCGCCTCCACGGCTTGCGCTTCCGCCTCGCGGTGCAGATAATTGACCGCTACGTCCGCGCCCGCCTCCGCCAACGCGATGGCAATGGCCCGCCCGATCCCGCGGCTCGATCCGGTGATCAGCGCGGTTCTTCCATGCAGTGGATTCATCCCCATAAGCTTCTAGTTTGCACCTTGCGGACCAGCCCCCGCACGGTCCGTTCGCTCCAATCGCCGAAGGGCCGGTCGGTAGTGAGGTAGGGGCGCACTTTGGGGGTGCTCGGTAGCGCTTGCGAAATCAATGCGACCGTTCCGAGCCGCCCGAGGTCTTCGCTTCTTCCGGCCGCGGGTTCACCATGTAATGTGCGCTCATCGGATGCTTTTTTAAATCGCTTAGGGTAAGCTGTCGGCATGGCCAGAAGGAATCCGCACGCGGAGGCCGCGCCAGAGCCGATAAGCTCTCGAAAGAGCGGCTTTCGAGGATTGGACGCATGGGCGGCCTCGTCAGCGGAGTCGCCCGCGCGGAAGCTCTGACCGGCAAGCGGCGCTGCGAGATCGCCAGGAAGGCCGCTGCGGCCAGGTGGGGCCAAGGAGAAAGCGCGAAATGACGAACATCCAACTGTATCTGGCGATTTGCGTCCCCGTTCTGTTCAACGGGCTGATCTTCGTCTTCGGATTCACGATGCTGCTCACGAAAGTGAACCACCTGGAGACCAGGTTCGATGCCAATTTCAATCTGGTGGTAGGCAAGCTGATGGAGATGGGCAGCCGATTGTCGAAGGTCGAGGCGAAGCTGGGAATCGGGTAAAAGCCGTCTCTCCGAACGCGGTTTTCGGAATCGCGGCGAAACCATTAGCCGGTCAATACGCACCCTTCCGCGGCAGCCGGTAAGCGGCATGGCAGGAAACCGATTACAATAATCTTGCTATATGCCGCATTATCGGATCTATCGCATGAAGGATTCGCCACGGCAGCAGTTCCGCTGGGCGCCGCATCTTTCCGGTTGCGCCTCCCTCAAGCCCAAGGAGTACGAACCGCGGGGCGAAGTCGAGGCTCGCCACGAATATGACGCGTGGGAACGCATGCGCGACTCGGGGGAGCCGATCGCCGTGGGTGACCTGCTGGAGACCGAGGATGGCCAACTGCGCATCTGCAAATATGTCGGCTTCGAGCCGGCCCAGTGGGTACTGCCCGAGCCGAAGCACCAGGCGCCGCCGGACAACGTCACCCAGCCCGCGGAGTCCAGTGCCAGATAGGAGAGTTTTTATGCGCGATATCCGCCTGGGCGACGATATCGACGATTTTTGCGTTCGCTGCAAACGCATCATGAATCACGCGGTGGTTTCGGTGATCAGCGCCGCACCGGCGAAAGTGCGCTGCCGCACGTGCCATAGCGATCATGATTACCGCCACGAACAAGCCCCTCCACCGAAGGTCGATGCGCGCAAAGCGGCGCTGTTCCAGGAGGTGCTCAAGAAGGTGAACCCGGATGCCTTGGCGGTGGTGGACGCCGATGTGGAGGAAGTGCCCGAAGTTGAAATCGAGGCCGACGCCGAGGTCCTGGCGGATGTCGACGGCGAAGGGGCGGAAATGGCCGTGGAAGAGGCGCCTCCCGTGGTGATCCAGGCCCCCAAGCCAAAGGCCAAAGCCAAGGGCCGAGGCAAGAAGTAAACGGCTTCCGGCATGATCAGCAGGCGCACTTTCCTGGCGGCGGCGCCGGCCGCGGTGGCAGCCTCCGCGGCGCGGAAGGTCTTGCCGCCGGAGCCATACGGCGCCGTCCCCTCGGGCCCTCAGATGGCATGGCACCACATGATCTTCACGGCCTTTCTGCACTTCACCGTCAACACCTTCACGGATAAGGAATGGGGTTATGGCGACGAGGATCCCAACATTTTCCAACCGGCCAAGTTCGATGCCGACGCGATCGCCCTCGCCTTGAAGTCGGCCGGAGCCCGCGGGTTCATTCTCACCTGCAAACACCACGACGGCTTTTGCCTTTGGCCTACTAAGACTACGGATCATTCGGTTCGCAGCAGTTCCTGGAAGGGCGGCCAGGGCGATGTGGTGGGCGATCTGGCCGATGCCGCGCGGCGCGCCGGCCTCCAGTTTGGCATTTACCTTTCGCCGTGGGACCGCAATAGCCCGCACTACGGCACGGCCCGTTATATCGATATCTACCGCCAGCAACTTACCGAACTACTTACTCAGTACGGCCCCATTTTCGAGGTGTGGCACGATGGCGCCAACGGCGGCGACGGCTATTATGGAGGCGCCCGCGAGAAGCGCGTCATCGATAAGCGCACTTACTACGATTGGCCCAAGACGTGGGAGCTGGTGCGGGCGTTGCAGCCCCTGGCCGTGATCTTCAGCGATGTGGGTCCCGACGTTCGTTGGGTGGGCAATGAACGCGGCATCGCCGGCGACCCCTGCTGGGCGGCTTACGATCCGGTGGGCGCGGACGGCGGACCGGCGGCTCCCGGCGATGTGCGCGAGCGCGAATCGCCCACCGGCACGCGCCATGGCTCGCACTGGATGCCGGCGGAATGCGACGTCTCCATTCGCCCCGGCTGGTTCTGGCACGAAAATGAAAACGCCCGAGTCAAGACGCCGGCACAATTGATCGACCTCTTTTATAAGTCGGTGGGCCGGGGAGCGAATTTGCTGCTGAACGTCCCGCCGAACCGCGACGGCCGTCTGCAGCACGAGGACCTGGTCTCATTGCGGGGCTTTCGGAGTTACACAGACGGAACCTTCCGTGAGGACCTGGCGGTCAAAGCCAAGGTCACGGCTTCCAATATTCGCGGTAAAGACATGACCTACGGCCCGGCCAACATGGTCGCGCGCAAGCCGGGCATTGCGTGGGCCACGGACGATGAAGTGCACGTAGCGGACGCGGTATTCGAATTCCGCGGCGCCATTACGTTCAATGTGATCGCGGTCTACGAGGATATTCGCTACGGTCAACGGGTGGACGCGTTCGTAGTGGAGCGCTGGAACGGCGGGGGCTGGGAGCAGGTGGCCTCGGGCACCAGCATTGGGCCGCGGCGATTCCTTCGTTTGGACAAGCCCGTCACCTCCACGCGTGTGCGTCTGCGCGTGACGCAGGCGTCGGCCAGCCCGGTGCTGAGTCAGTTTTCATTATTTGCCGAACCTCCCGATGCGGTCCGCTAAACGCCCCACCTGCGTTGCCATCCTGCTGATGGCCGTGTGCCCGCGGCCGGCGCGCGCCGTGGAACTGCACCTGCAGTTCGGCGCGCTGGACCGCATGATCGCGGAGACGGTGTTCACACAAGACGGACGCCGCTATGTGTACCACGATAAAAGTAATAAGTGTAACTTCGCTTACCTGGAGAAACCGCAAATTCAAGGGGCCGATGGCCGCCTGCGCATCCGCGCGAAATTCACCGGCCGGTCGGCCCTCAACGTGATCGGTCAGTGTGTGGGCCTGGGCGACGCCTTCATGGTGGTGGTAACGGCCACGCCGCAGTATCGCGATGGCAACATCGTGCTGCAAAACGCGGTGGCCACCAGCGAAAACAAGACGGGAATCTACATCCGGCGCGTCTGCTCCATTCTGGGCGCCAGCCTGGCGCGCGATTTCAAATACCCGCTGGCGGCGGAAGCGAAACGGATCCTGGAGGATTCCAGCGGCCAGCCAGGGTACAAACGCGAACTGCACGATTTCCAGGTGCCGGCCATCCGGGTGACCAACGATGCCCTGGTGATCCAGGCGGAGTTCGCGCTAATTGTGAAGTGACCGGGTATGATAGCAGCAGGTCCACCCATGAAGATCAGACTGTTCCGCGGGGCGTTCCTTTTCTTATTGGCGGCCGTATCGCCGGTGGCCTTGTCGCAGGACGCGCCGTTTCCCCCGAGCCATCCCCAGGAAGATATCAAGCTGCCGAACGGCAAATGGCAAAGGGACGAAATCCTCAAAGCGGACCATGAGCAGAACATCAAGGACGCGGGCCGCCTGGTTGAAATGGCCGCGGGGCTGAAGGCCGACCTGGAAAAGAACGACACTTTCGTGCTCTCCATGGACACCCTCAAGAAAACGGATGATATCGAAAAACTGGTCAAGAAGATCCGTAGCCGTCTGCGCCACTAGCATTCTGGCCGGCGGGCTCGCCTGGGCGCAGCCGGCGGCGCCGAAGACGCCGGCCCCGGCGGTCGCCCTGGTGGACGCGGCCGATACCGCGCAGTGGCAGAGCCTGACCGCCGGGTCGGGCTGGCAAATTGTGTCCGCGCCACTGGACCCGGACGCCAACATCGACAAGCGCGTGCAGGCGCTGGCCCTCAAAGTGGAAGAGGCCGTCAAAGCCGGCGACGTCGACCGCAGCCGCGTGTACGTGGCCGGACGCAACAATTCCGCCGCCCTGGTCTTCTATGCCATCGCCCGCATCCCCGACCGTTGGACGGCGGGCGTGGCGCTGGGCGGGTCACCCAAAGGCGCCATCGATACCAATCGCGTGTTCGCCATCAACTTCACCAATACCCCGGTGCTGTGGGCCAGTGCCGGCGCCAACGACCAGGAACTGGCCAGCAGGCTCAAATTAGACGGGGTCAACCTCGAATGGCGGACCTCCACCGGGCTCACCAACCAGGCCGTGCTCGAGTGGATGGCGGCCCACGTGCGCGCCGAATACCCGCTGACGGTGGATTGCGAAACCAACTCGCCGACGTTCGCCAGTTGCTATTGGGTCCAGCCGACCAAGTTCGACGCCGGGGAGCGCAACGATGTGCTGCCTATGACGCTGATCCCCGGGGATGCCGGTTCGGCGCTCGACCTGGGCGGATTCGGCTACCGCGCCACCGATCCCGGCCCCGGCGTGACGGTCGCCTTCCTGCCCGAAAAGTACAACGGGCCGCTCAAGGTGGGCGACCGGCTGGATGCGCTCGACGGTAAGCCTATCGAGAACGCGCGCCACTTGATGCAGACGCTGGAGAAGGCCGATACCACCAGGAGCGCGGTGGTGATGGTGGTGCGCGGCAAGGATCGCATTCGCGTGGAAACCCGCATCGTGGTGCCACGCCGGGATCCGGTGGTCACCGCGCGGGTGAAAGCCGAGTACATGCCGGAGTCTCACCAGATCATCCTCATCAGCCGCTCGGTGACGGAAATGCGCGTGACCATTCCGGCGGAGTGGATTCCGGGCGACCTGCTCTGGAACGGGCTGACGCTCGAAAACGTGAAGACGGCCGGCTGTTACGCGCTCAAGCTCGAAAAGGAATTGCTACATGCCGGACCCTGTCAGTAAGCGGCGCTGCGGATGGGCGGCCGACGAACTCTCGGCGGCCTACCACGATAGCGAGTGGGGCGTGCCGGTGCATGACGACCGGCTTCTGTTCGAGTTCCTCATTCTGGAAGGGGCGCAGGCCGGTTTGAGCTGGATCACGATTCTCAAGAAACGCCCGGCCTATCGGAAAGCTTTCGACGGCTTCGATCCGCGCAAGGTGGCGCGCTATGACGCTGCCCGGATGGCCGCGTTGCTGGCGGATGCGGGGATCGTGCGCAATCGTCTGAAGATCGCCTCGGCGGTCACCAATGCGCAGGCATTTCTCGAGGTGCAGAAAGAATTCGGCAGCTTCGACCGGTACATCTGGGGATTCGTGGATGGCCGGCCGGTGCGGAATTGCCGGCGCGCGGGCGAGGCGCCTCCCGCGCGCACCCCGCAATCCGACGCCATGAGCAAGGATCTGGGGCGCCGCGGCTTCAAGTTTGTCGGGTCCACCATTTGTTATGCCTTCATGCAGGCCACCGGTATGGTCAACGACCATACCAGCGATTGTTTCCGCTACTCCGAACTGCAATGAGACTCAGTTCGTGAGCCCCACACCGTACCGCTTCAGGAGTCTCGCCATCTGCTGACGATCCGCGGCAAGGGAGTGATGCTGAACGATTGCCAAACCATCCTTTGCACGATGGTACACGCCAACGCAGAGGGCTGAATCGTCGTGGCGCGATCGATACAGAATACCGTCCGGCTGGTCACTGTGCTCCCACAGGGCACGCGACCAAAGTTGCGACATGGCGTAGTCGTTGCCGCTTGCCAGTTCGGCCGTCACCCCCAGCCGGGCGGGGCCCGGACCGTGAATCGGCACGAGTCGCAGATCGCGGACCACCTCCACCGTAGCGATGGAGCACGCAGCCAGATCGTCGAGCGCCAGTATTCTTACGGGCGGATTCCGGAGGAACGTCTCGGCAAAGCACACTTCGAGAGTGGTTCCGAAATAGCACACGCGGAATCGCCCGGCAGGATCGTCGAAGCGATGAATCGGCTGGCGTCCGCGGGCAGGGCCAAACCAGAGTGCATTCCTGGTTCGCGCATGAATTCGCATCCAGCGACTCCCAGCCCCCACACGGCTCAGGGGAAGGCGCTTTGGCAAGGGTGGCGCCGGCGTCATCCGCGCCTTAAGCTGTCTGTTCGCCAAACGAGGCAGCGATGGCGACGGCCCTTTCGACCGTGCCCGATTTCAGCGCTTCGACAATCGTCTTGCCTGCCAGAGCCGGCGCGGGTGCGAGCAGCACCGAGAGTTGGGTCCAGGGGCTTCGAATCCGGAATGCCCGAAGCACATCCTCAATGCCGGGAATGACGCCGTCCGCGGAGAACTGGCAAGCTGGATACACGTACTCGCCGGATCCGTTCGGAACCGCCAACAGGGCACGCCGGCCACGGCGTTTGTCCACGGCTTGCCTGGTGATGCCCAGAGCGCTCGCCACCTGACTGGAAGAAAGGCCTCCCCCGCCGCTGGTCAACAATTCCCGTTTGATAGCGGCTCCCTGCGCCATGGCTTCCACCAACGGATCCACGGAGGACAGATCGACAGCCAGCGGAGCAAGGTCCGATAGCAGGGATGCTACGCCGCCCACATCCGTCGGAGAAGACAAGGCGGATTGCAAGGTTTCGGCCGATGCGGAGGAACTCACACGCTCCAGCATCTTCACGGATCGCTGCAGGAATGCCTGTGCCAGAGCCCGCCGGGCGCTATCGGCGGGATGCCTGCCCATTGGGGCGACAGCCTTTGGCAATATTGCAGTGCTGCTCCTGGCTCTCATGGACTCCTCGTCTGTAGTTTACCATGTCCGTCAGCGGAGACTCCGGACAACAGCAACCGCGTGCACCTGTGGCGTGGTATGCTTTCATCCAGGCCAATCGGCATGGCCAACTGCAAATGAGGCGTAAACTGACTGCCCGCGAAGCGGCGCGCCGCCTGGTACGCGCCCCCAAGAGCGCCACGCGCGACGCCGCGATCCGCAAGACCATCCGTTCGATTCCGCGCGGCAAAGTGGCGACGTATTCGCAGGTGGCGGCCGCGGCGGGCTATCCGCTGTATCATCGCCAGGTGGCGCAGTTGCTGCGTACTGCCGGCGGCTCGCTGCCGTGGCAACGGGTGGTGGGCGCGGGCGGCGAAATTAAACTGAAGTTTGAGGCCGGCCTGGAACAGCGTACGCGGCTGGAGATGGAAGGCGTCCGCTTTCGCGGCAAGCGGGTCGACATGGTGGAGCACCAGCACCGCTTCCGCCCCTGGGATCTCGAATAGGATCTCCACAGATGGCGCGAAGGGCTGTCCTCGCTGTTCTGCTCAGGGGCGCTACACTGAAAGAGGGACGCGCTCCAATCAGTATTAATGGTATCGATATGAAGACCTACACTTTCAAAGCGATTGTCGAGCCCGATGAAGATCGGTGGCACGCATATTGCCCGGCCCTCCATCAATATGGCGCGGCAACGTGGGGCGACACTCGCGAGGAAGCGTTCCAGCACATCCAAGAGGTCGTCCAAATGATCATTGACGAGCTTCGCGAGGATGGGATCGCACTGCCGGTGGATCCGAAAGAGGACGTGGAGGTGTTCGCCGGCGAACGCGTCGCAACCTTCGCAAGCCGACTGCCCGCGAGATCATAGCCACTCTTATCCGAGACGGCTTTTATTTCCGTTCCACCGGTGGGAGCAGCCACCAGCGATACCAGCACGCTGACG
>PLRZ01000491.1:12186-13130 GCA_003164075.1 Bryobacterales bacterium
CCGAAAGCTTCCTTGGGCGGCTCGGCGCCATTGAGGACGGCAATCCAACGCCTCGCGGCGTCGAAGAGCACCAGGACCACGCCCACGATGAAGATGCCCATCAGCGTGGAATCCAGGTAGCCCGTGACAATCTGTCCGGGCTTGGAAGTCAACGGCCAGAAGATATTCTCGATGGAAAGTACTCCGGCCGTGACCGTAGTTACTCCGACGAAGCACATGGGAACGGCCGTAAACACAGCGTACTTAGCCTTGCCCATGTTAATGAGAAACGTCGTAGTAATAGCCAGTGCGATGGTGGCCAGTAACTGGTTGCCGGTACCGAATAAAGGCCAGATAGTGGAGATCGTTCCCGTATAGATCAAATATCCCCAGCCGGACACCACCACCAGCGTCGCGATCAGGTTGCCGGGAAGCCAGGCGTTATTGGCGAAGGGCTTGTGCACGCGGCCGGCGAGTTCCTGCAGAACGTAGCGGGCCACGCGGGTCCCGGCATCGACCGTAGTAAGAATGAAGAGCGCTTCGAACATAATGGCGTAGTGGTACCAATACGCCATGAGGCGGTCCATGCCCGGCAGCCCCTTGAAGATCTGGGCCATGCCGATGGCCAGAGAAACGCCGCCACCCGTGCGCCCCGCCAGCTTTTCGCCCACTTCCCGCGAGAACATATCCAGATTCACGGTGTGCATGCCCAGTTTGGCGAAGACATCGGGCGCCGTATTGATGGCGAAATAGTCGCCCGGATGCATGGACGTCGCGGCGATCAGCGCCAGCAGGCCCACCAGCGATTCGCACAGCATCGCGCCGAAGCCGATGAAGCGCGCATCGGTTTCCTTGTCGAGCATCTTCGGTGTGGTCCCGGAAGAGACCAGCGAGTGGAAGCCGGAGATGGCGCCGCAAGCGATAGTCACGAATAGGAACGGAAAGAGTTTGCCCTTGATGATGGG
>PLRZ01000491.1:13198-13620 GCA_003164075.1 Bryobacterales bacterium
GTGATCTGGTGGGGCGTGAAAGTAAGAGCGCCGGCCGCGCCGGTCTGCGCGAACCAATGGCCGCCCACCACCGCTGAGATCAGCAGCACCACGCCGAAGATGCTGGGACCGGTGACGGTGATTTTTCCAGTGTGACTCTTGAACATCCAGATCCCCATGATGAGAGCGATGGGGACGGTGGCGCCGATAGTGAAAACGCCCCAGGGACTGTTGGCCAGCGCATTCACCACCACGATTCCCAAACCCGCCAGCGTTACCAGCAGGATGAACAGCACCGCGATCATGGACACCAGGCCGGCGAAGGGACTGATCTCCGTGCGCGCGATCTCCGCGAGCGAGCGGCCGCGATGACGGATGGAGGCCACCAGAACGGTGAAATCCTGCACGCATCCGGCCAGCACCGCGCCCACCAGCAGCCACAG
>PLRZ01000235.1 GCA_003164075.1 Bryobacterales bacterium
TCTCCGAGGAGCAGCCCCTGCGCGATCCGTTTGTCGCCGACCTGGTGCGCGGCACGGTAGAGCATGTGACTGAAGTGGACGAGCAGATCACCAGGCACGCCGAGCACTGGCGCATGGAGCGCATGCCCGCCGTGGACCGCAATATTCTGCGTCTGGCGGTCTATGAAATCAAGTGTGGAGGCACGCCCGCGGCGGTGGCCATCGATGAGGCGTTGGAGCTGGCGCGCAAATTCTCCAATGAAGAGTCGGTGCAATTTGTGAATGGCGTATTGGACGCGGTACACAAAGAGAAGGCGTAGGGCCGAAGGATCACCCGGACACCATGACGTGGGGCAGGCGGCGCTCGCCTGCCCGCCCCGCCGATTTCCCCTCAATTCACCGTCAACGTCGCTGTCTCCGACACCGTCCCCGCCGTCGCCGTGATCGTCACTGTCTGCGTCGACGGCACCTTCGATGTCGTAATAGTGAACGTCACCGTCGTGCTCCCCTGCGGCACTATCACCAGCGAGGGAGCGGAAGCCACCAGTATATTGCTGGTCTTCAGTTGCACTATCTGTCCGCCCGCCGGCGCCGGCCCCGATAACGTCACCGTCCCCGTGGCCGTCCCGTTCGTGCCTCCGGTAACCTCGGTGGGCGACACAGTGACGCTCTGCAACTGTCCCGCCGTCTGCGGATTCACCGTCAACGCCGCGCTCTGCGATCCCACCCCTTGATACGTCGCCGTGATGGTCACGGTGCGCAACGCCGTCACCGTATAAGTAGTGATGGTGAACGTGGCCGTCGTCTGGCCGGAGGGAACGCTCACCGCGCCCTGCACTTGCGCGACGGTAGTGGCGCTGGACGTCACGGTGATGTTGGCCCCCGATGCCGGCGCCGCCTTGCCCAGCGTCACCGTAGCCGTCACGCTTGTGCCGCCCGTCACCGAGCTATTGGCGAGCGTGAGCAGCAGCGGCGGCGCCACGGTCACCTGCTGGGTCTGCGAAGTATTGCCCAACGTAGCCGTCAGATTCACCGTGTGGACCGTGGTCACCGCCGCCGTCGGAATCGTAAAACTCGCCGTGCTGTTATTCACCTGAACCGTCACTGAGGCCGGTGGCGTGACCACCGCATCGTCGCTCGACACCTGCACGACGACTCCGCCCAGCGGCGCCGCCGCGCTCAGTCCCACCGTTCCGCTAAAGCTCGCGCCACCCTGCACACTCGCCGGAGCTACCTCGAAACTGCTCAGTTGCGCCAGAGTCGAGGGATCGATTTCGAGCGCCGCCGTGAGCGTGCCGCCGCTCCCCTGCGCCGTGATGGTGGCGTTTTCCACCGCGAACGTGGACGGCGTCGAAATCGTGAATGTCGCCGAAGCCTGCCCTTGCGCCACCGTCACCAGCGAAGGCACGGTCAACGTGGGGAGGCTGCTACGCAACGACACCGGGAAGCCGGTCGCTCTCGCCACCCCGTTGAGCGACACCGTCCCCGTCACGCTGCTGCCGCCAGTAGTTTCGTTGGTGGAAAGCGACAACCCCGCCAGCGTGATTTCACTCGCCGGCAGACTGTTCACCAGAAACGTGACCACGTTGGATGTGGTGTTCTCCGCGGTGATGCTCAACGAGACCGCTCCCGCGCCGTCCAACTGTGCCGGCAGCACGATGTTCACCTGGTCCAGCCCGATGTATCCCGGCGCCGCCCCGGCGTACTCCACCGTGAAGTTGTATGGATTGCCCGCGGGATCGGTTCCTTGTGCCGTCACATTCGCCGCCACGTTGGTGACCGTGGCATCCTGCGTCGGATTGCCGGCGTAGCGGATCCCGGTGCAGTAGACCGCCAGCCGCGTGCGCAAATCGCTGCCGCCGTTCGCGGTCGTCTCCACCAGAAACGGCGGCCCGGCGTAAGTAACGCCATTGAGAATCGCGCCCGGTCCCGCGCCGCTTGAATTCGAGCTGAAAATTCCCGCCGCGCTGTTCTGCACCAGCACGCTGGCCGTCTGCGCGGCGCCGCTGGCCACATCGGTAATCACCACGCTGAGCGAACCGAAGTCCGTTCCATCGGGCACCAGGAAATTGATTTGCCCCGGCGACACGTAGTACAGCTCCGCCAACTGGTTGTTGACCTGCACCGTGGTCCCGGCCAGCGTGGTGGGCCACTGCCCATCGGCCGTGAGCGTGGCTGACGCCGTGGAGCGGGCAATCGCCGTGCCGAAGGCCACGGCCCACGAATTGGGGGCGACCACCGGTTGGTAACTCGCTCCCGAAAGGACGCTGAATGTTGCCGCATGTGCGGAAAAGGACAGAATTGCCGCCGCAAGGGCGAAATACAAAGATTGGGGCCTCACGTCTATGAAACGCTCGGCAACGGCAAAAGGACGGAGCCTATCGCGCGATCCATAACCGCAGCACCTCCGACACCGCCTCGCCGGGCTCCAACTCCTCCGCGTGCTCCGGCACTACCGCCCCCGCCCGCAGCAGCGCCTCCCACCGTTTCCTTGTGCTAGCGGTGTAGCGCGGATTGGATTGCATTCCGCGGTTTGACAATCCGTCAACTGGCATGTGGGTATTGCGGTCTCTCCTGTCTGAGCAGGGTCCGATCTTCCTGGCGACCTGGCGCCGGGCGATTTCAGTGGGNNCCTCCCTTTCGTTTCCGCCGCCTTCTGCCCGGCAGTTTTGGGAGACGTGCTTTCGTGTTTGTCCTCGTCCATGATTCAAATCTAATACCAAACGATGAACGGCCGAGATGGCGCTGACGTGGCTGAGAAACGCGCTCGGTTCAAACCCACAAGATCCACCCTTCCTCGTCCTCTACCCTGGCAAGAGTCACTGCGTCCAGTGTGCCTGGCTTGGCAAAATCTCCTTGGAGCATTCCAGCGGAATCACGCTCCGCGGCGTACCGAACGCAGCTTTGCACTTGAGTTCGATCGCGTCGCGACTCATACTCAGCAGTCCACTCAGGGTACCGCACGAGCGACGGGAATATTTCTGCAAACCAGATTGCAGGGCCTTCTGGCGTGCTCCAGCCGAAACTGACGAGGACGCCCGGTCCACTCTCCACAGCGACACCTCGCGGCCGTTCGACAAGCCCCAGTCCGGCCGCATCGCCGTCAAGGTTATAAACCACCTCGGTGACGAAGTAACGAAAGTTTTCCAGGTGGCCTGATGAGCGAAGAAAACGAATGAGCGACGCCAAAGTGCCGGGAGTTCCTGCGAGAATGTGGGAACAGGCATGATCACTAAATTGACCCTGCGCAATTTCAAAAGCGTGGACCAGCAGACCTACGAGTTCACCCAATTCGACCTGCTCGTTGGGCGCAACAACAGCGGTAAGAGCACGGTGCTGCAGGCGTTGGCCATCTGGCAGTTCTGCGTGGATGAGTTCCATCGTTCTAAACGTGCCGGCTCCAAGGGTATCCAGGTGGTGCTGCCGAACTTCACGGCGCTGCCGGTGCCGGAATTCAACCTGCTGTGGAAAGACCGCACGGATCGCTATTGGCCCTTGGTCGATGGCAAGAAGAAGCAGGAGTACATCCTGATCTATATCGACGTGGAATGGAGGCAGGCGACAGGCACAACAGCCTCATTTGGCGTGGAATTACGCTATCACTCCTCGCAAACGATATACGCAATACCGAGCGGTGGCTGGGAAAAGTTCCGAGCCTGTGAACAGAGCGGGGACTTCCCGAAAATTGCCTATGTGCCGCCGTTTTCGGGTCTGGAGCCCACGGAGAAGTGGCTGGATGAAGCCCCCATCCGCCAGCAGGTCGGAAAAGGACAGCCTGGCAGCGTGCTGCGCAATCTGCTGCTGCGCGTGTGTCCTTCGCCTTCCCGCGGGTGGGATGGGCGCGCCGCAAAGGGCTATACAGCGCCCGCGGACTGGAAAGAAGTGGCGGGCATCATCAAGCGTTGGTTCTCGGTTGAGATACATGAGCCGGGATACGACTCGGCCAAGGATGTCTACATCACTGTCGAGTACCGCCAGAACGACAAGGATTTCGATATCATCGCCGGGGGCAGCGGTTTCCATCAAACGTTGACTTTGTTGGCCTTTCTGTACGGCTATCAACCAACGACAATCTTACTCGATGAGCCGGACGCTCACCTGCACGTCAACTTGCAACGCGAAATTCTCGATTACTTCAAACGGAAAGGCTTAGAGAAGAACACTCAGTTCCTGATCGCCACGCACGCCGAGGAGTTTGTGCGCGGCGTCGATGCCGCCCAGATCGTTTCCTTGCTAAACCAGGTGCCCAGGCGCGTTACGTCGGCGCCAGAAGTGCTGCGGGCCATGGCGGAAGTTTCGAACGAAGAGATCGCGCGCCTGATGGCCTCCCCCTACATCCTATATGTCGAGGGGGAAAGCGACGAGCGCATCCTCCGTGCTTGGGCGAATCCATGCGGCGCTCAGACCGCAATGGACAAAGTGTGTTTCAAATCGATGGGCGGCGGGGACAAGCAGAGCATGAAGACCAGGGCGGACGAGCACTTCGCGGCTCTGAAGCAAATCATCCCGGAGGTCAAAAGGTTGATGCTCCTCGACTACGACGATAGGGCCACTTTCCATCCGGAGCCGGATAACGCCACGTTGGTCGAGTGGAAGCGCAAGAACATCGAGAACTACTTGCTGGTGCCGGATGCCTGGAAGCGGGCCGCCTCGCGATTCGGTGAGGGCGAACTGTTTGTGCAGTCAGTCTTGCAGGCAATCGACGACTTCTTTGTGGGGCAGAATCTGACTCTGCCGCCCGGAAAAACGTGGCGGAATGTGACGGCGAACGTGTTTAGCGCGGTGGACGGCAAACGCATTTTGTTCGAGGACAACAACTCGCTTTTTCAGCAACTGCGAACCGGCTCGCCCCCGGTGCAACTCATTCGGGAGCAGATAGCAGGCAGTATGGAAGCCGGCGAAATTCACGACGATGTCCATCAATTCATTGGCAAACTCGTCTCTGTGACTGGAACTGGCCCAGGAAGCTGGGCATAGAACGTTCGGCGACTTGGGTGGACCCCAGGGGGAGACAACCAGGTTAACCCACACCTTGCGGTTCTGACCAAAACCTCGGCCCTGGCTTGGGCGTGGCGCGGCAACTGCTAACAGCCGGGCTTGGTGTTTATTGGGGGGGGGGACTCGGCTGGCCCGTTGCGCGTCACAGCGCAAAGCCCGTAACTCTATGAAAACATGGTAGCGCTAACGAGAATCGAAACCGTATTCGGCGGCCAGCGCGTGTTGCGCATCCGCCAGTTTGCCCTGCCGCATACCACGCAGCAGTTCTTTGGCTTGCTTCTTGAGATATTCCAGATTCGGTTTTTCGGGTAGCTCGCGAGACATCGCTCCTCCTTCATATGGCCCGGTGTCCGCTGCGGCGGGCAAAAAGAGAAGTCAACGCTCGGTGCTCAGGACGCTTTCAGGTGGGATCGTCCCTTTCCGCGGACGGGGTGCAACCTGGATTGCGGCTCCCAGTATACCAGCCGCCCCTCTGCCGCTACAATTGAGAACGAGGTCCCGTTTGGAGAACAAGGAAATCGCGCGCGTACTTTGGGAGACTGCCGATCTGATGGAGATCGCCGCCGAAGATTCTTTCCGCATTCGCAGCTATCGCAATGGCGCCACCGCCATCGAAGGCTACCCCGAGCGCATCGCCGACATCCTGCGCGATCCCGCCCGCAAGGTCACCGGCATCCCCGGTATCGGCAAAGGACTCGCCGTGGTGATCTCTGAAATCGTCGACCACGGCTCCTGCGAGCGCCGCGATCTGCTGCTCCAGAAATTCCCGCCCACCGCCCTCGAGTTCCTCAAGATTCAAGGCCTCGGCCCCAAAAGCATCGCCCTCATCTTCGAACACTACCGCATCAGCACCATGGACGAGCTCGAGCGCCTCTGCCGCGAAGAGAAACTCCGCGTCCTCCCGCGCATGGGCGCCAAACTCGAAGAGAAGGTGCTCCGCTCCATCGCGCAATACCGCCAGCGCAGCGGCCGCTATCTCCTCAGCTATGCCGATAGCATGGCCGCCGAACTCATCGCCGATCTCAGCCAGGTGCCCGGCGTGGAATCCGTGACTCCCGCCGGCAGCCTGCGCCGCGGCCGCGAGACCGTTGGCGATCTCGACCTGCTGGTGACCGGCCCCGACGCCGCCGCCGCGCTCGACCGCTTCGTAGCTTATCCGCGCGTGGAAGAAATTCTCGTCCGCGGCGAGAATAAAGCCAGCGCCAAAGTGGGCCGCGAGGGCTTGCAGGTGGATGTCCGCGCGCTGCCGCCCGGCAGTTTCGGCGCCGCCATGCAGTATTTCACGG
This sequence comes from Bryobacterales bacterium, assembly GCA_003164075.1. The sequence continues at coordinate 6,264 of PLRZ01000235.1, forward strand.
GCAGNNCGCGCCGTGAAAATGGGACTCAAGCTCAGCGAGTACGGCCTCTTCCGCGTGGAGGACGATTTCAAAGTGGCTGGCGAAACCGAAGCCGGCGTCTACGAAGCGCTCGGCCTCGCCTGGATTCCGCCCGAACTGCGCGAGAATTGCGGCGAAATCGAAGCCGCCGCCGAAGGCCGCCTGCCCGAACTGGTGGAACTCGGCCAACTGCGCGGCGATCTCCACATGCACACCACCGAGACCGACGGCCGNNGATGAAAAGCGCGTCGTGGATTTCGCCCGCCAGGTCCGCGAGATCAACCGCGAAGGCTCCGCCGGCATCCGCATCTTCTCCGGCATCGAGTGCGACATCCTCAAAGATGGCGCCATGGATCTGGCCAACGACGCGCTGGCGGAACTCGACCTGGTGATCGGCAGCGTGCACAGCCACATGAATCAGGAGAGCGCCGAAATGACCGATCGCCTGTTGCGCGCGCTCGAATGCCCGCACCTGCGCATCCTCGGCCATCCCACCGGCCGCCTCCTGCTGCAGCGCGATCCGTATCCCTACGATTTCGACCGCATCGTCGCCGAGGCCGTTCGCCGCGGCGTCTGGCTCGAAATCAACGCCAGTCCCGAGCGCCTCGATCTGCACGGCCCGCTCATCCGCAGCGCCAAGGCCAAGGGCGCCAGCTTCACCATTTCCACCGACTCGCACCACCCCAAGCATCTCGCCAGCATGCGCTTCGGCGTCACCACCGCGCGCCGCGGCTGGCTCGGCCCCAACGACATTCGCAATACTCTGCCGGCGGACCAGTTCGCCGCCGCACTTCGTTCACGACCATGAAAATCATTTCTTCCCAGCAAGCTTATACCTGCCGCCTTTTCTCCGTCACCGAAGACCAGGCGGTGGACCCCAAAACCAAGTTCGAGATCAAGCGCTCCGTGGTGCGCCACGCCGGTTCGGCCGTCATGATGGCCGTCGACGACAAGAAGCGCGTCCTGCTGGTTCGCCAGTATCGCCTGCCCGCCGACAAGTATCTATGGGAACTCCCGGCCGGCAAGGTGGATGAGGGCGAGACCCCGCTGCAGGCGGCCCGCCGCGAACTGATCGAGGAGACCGGCTATCGCGCCCGCAAGTGGGAGAAGCTTTCCACGTTCTATCCCAGCCCCGGTTTCGTAGCCGAGCGCATGACCATCTACCTGGCCACCAAACTGACCGCCGGCACGGCGACTCCCATGGACGACGAACGCATCGAGACCCGCTGGTATAAACGCAAAGAGCTGGCCGAAATGATCCGCACCGGCAAGATCGAAGACGCCAAAACGATCATCGGTTTCCACACCTGGAACACCCGGTAGTCTCCGCGCCGCGCTCTACGTTCAGAAGTCCTGATGTCTCCTGCCCGCCCGCGCTGAATTTGGCGCGCCGCCCGCATAGGATCGAGGGCAGGCGAGCACCGCCTGCCCCACCCGCGGGGCCGCCGCAAATTCCACGACATCAGGAGTTCTGAAGTTCGGCCCGCAATTCCAGTTAACTAAGTTTAGTATCGGGGCCATAGTCGAACGTGATCCAATGAATATACACCTATGGCTTACCTCGGATGCATTCTTTTCGGGTTGATATTCCTGGTGATAACTGCCGGATCGACCGGCAGTTTACAAGAGCGCGTAGGACAGACGATAGCCTGGATCCACGCGTGGGCGCCTTTCTCGTACCTGATAATCTTGATCCTGCTGTTGTCCCCAATGGTCTCTCTCAAGATTATGCACTCGTGGCCCAAGCGAGTGGAACCGGAAGACCCCATGGCAAAGTATCGCCACCGCGACGATGTCTTAGAAGATTAGTGGCTGGAAACCTTCCACACTAGCTCTTCAGAAACTGCCCGATCGACCGCGTAGCCTGCCGGATCCGCTGATCGTTCTCCACCAGTGCAAACCGCACGAACCCCTCGCCGAGCGGCCCGAATCCGATCCCCGGCGATACCGCTACCTGCGCCTTCTCCAGCAGCAGCTTGGCAAATTCCAGCGACCCGCCCGCCTTATATCGCTCCGGCAGTGGCGCCCACAGGAACATCGACCCGCGTGGTTTCTCCACCTCCCAACCCGCACGCTTCAGCCCATGTACCAGCACATCGCGCCGCTTCTGGTAGGTGGCGCAAATCTTCTTCGTGTCTTCCTCGCACTCCCGCAGCGCGATAATCGACGCGATCTGGATCGGCTGGAACACTCCATAATCCAGATAGCTCTTGATCCGCGCCAGCGCCGCGATCATCCTGCGATTGCCCACGCAGAAGCCCACCCGCCAACCCGCCATGTTGTAACTCTTGGAGAGCGAAAAAATCTCCACGGCCACATCCTTCGCGCCATCCACCTGCAGAATACTGGGAGCCCGGTAACCGTCGAAGCCCAGGTCCGCNNGTCGGGTTGTGCGGGAACGAGATCAGCAGCATCTTGGGCTTCACCGTGGACGTCCGGTAGACTTCCTTCAGACGGCCCAGAAACGTGGCCGCGTCCGGCATGGGCAGCATGCACGCATGGCCTTCCGCCATCAACACGCCGTACTGGTGGATGGGATACGCCGGGTTCGGCGAGACCACTACATCGCCCGGCCCCACGGTGGCGAAGAGCAGATGCGCCAGTGCATCCTTGGCGCCGATGGTGACAATGGCCTCGGTGTCGGCGTCGATCTCCACCCCGTAGTTGGTCTTATACCGCGCCGCGATTTCTTCCCGCAGCCGCGGAATGCCGCGTGACTGCGAATAGCGATGGTTCTTGGCGTTGCGCGCCGCCTCAATCAGCTTATTGACCACCACGCGCGGTGTCGCGCCGTCCGGGTTCCCCATCCCCAGATCGATGACGTCGATCTGCGCCGCCCGCGCCTTGGCGCGCATCTCGTTGATTACCGCAAACACGTATGGAGGCAGCTTCTGGATACGATAAAAATCCTGCGATTCTTCCGGCATTCTTTTTATTCTACGACGGACACGCCTCCGGACTCCCGATCTCGTCAGCGATTCCGCCCGGAGCAGTGGGCTTGGTCCCCACACTGTTCACTCAATGGATGGCCCGGTGAGCTTCCGTGGGGCAGGCTTCAGAGCTCCTGATGTCGCCCCGCNNCGCCTGCCCCACCTTCGGGCTCACTGCAAATTCCACGACATCAGGAGTTCGGAGGCTTCCGCCCGCCGCAGACTAAGGAGGCACTTGCAGAATTCGAAGAAACCGCTTGCTTGCGCGCGCGGCTCGGAAAAAGCCACGATGAAAGGCAGCCACTTACCGAGCCGGGCCCAGAGGGCACCCCGCTAGGGAGCGGGTTCGCCACCGAATTCTGCAGGGACCTCTGAAGTCTGCCCCACAGCTCACAATCAAGGATTTCCAAATCTGCCAGTACAAAGTGAACAGTATTCGACCCAGTCCGGAGCGCTGGGTGACTTCGCCGTCGGCGCTTGATCTCCGCGGTGAATCTGTCTCCCACTCCGTGACCTAATGCTTGTGCAGTGCCGCCTCGCTCCGCCGGTCCGCCGCGGCCCCCGCCGGATCGCCGATGGCCTCTCTCGCGCGCGCTCGATTCAGGTAGGCCGGGCCATAACGCGCGTTGATGTCCAGAGCCTTATCGTAATCCGCTAGAGCCTGGCGGAATTGCTTACGGCGAAGGTAAATGTTGCCGCGCCCGGTCAGGGCGAGCACCGCGTCCGGCTTCAATTCCAGGGCCCGCTGGAACTGGACCAACGCCTCCGGGTCGCGATGCTCGTGCACCAGGCAGTTGCCGAGTGCGATATACGGCGCAGGCGTCTTCGGATCGATGCGAAGGGCATCCGAAAAGTCGTTCATGGCCATTTGAAACTGTTGGAGGTGCTGGTGGACGGCGCCACGGTTGTAGAGCGCCTGGGCCGAGCCGGGGCGAAGCGAAACCGCTTTGTCAAATGACTGAAGGGCGCCCGGATAATCGTTCGCTTTGACCTGCTGCTGGCCGCGCTCGATGGCCTGCGCGAATGGCGTGGGGCCGCCCCCCGTCTTCGGCTCCGGCGTCAGCGCCGGCAATTCCATTTCCTCTACCGGTTCGGGCGCTGCGACAGGCTTCGGAATTCCGGGCGCCGGCGTCTCCATCGGCACAACCGCGACAACCTTCGGCGGCTCGGCCTTCGGTGGCTCCGGCTTAGACGACTCCACCACTTTGGGCGCCTCGCGCGTAGGCGGTTCCGGCTCATGGACTACGGGCTTGACCTTTGGCTCGGCCACCGGTTCCGCCACAGCCGATTTCTCAGTGGGCGTGACCGGCGTCGCCACTGGAGGCGTGACCGCGGCCACTCCCGCCGCGGGAGGTTGCGCGGTCCGGTTCCACGGCTTCCAGACGACCACCGCCAGCGCACCGCCCAGCACCACCACGGCAATTGCGGCAGCCACCACCGGCGCGCGCGAGGGTCCGGCCGGCCCGGCGGTCTGTGCGGTTCCCGGCACGGCAACCGTCGCCTGGCTCCTGAGCTCCGCCGTCGGAGCGGCCAGCGGAGCGGTGGGCGCATCGGCGAAGGCTTGTGTCAGCGCCCCGGCGAACTCGCTGCAACTGGCGAATCGGTCGGCAGGCTTCTTCGCCAGGGCCTTCGCCAAGACCGCGTCGACACTTCGCGGAAGCGCCGCGTTGCGCGTGCTCGGCAGCGGCGGCGCCTCGTTGACCGTCTTGTACGTCAGCGTGGCCACCGTGTTGGGACCGAACAGCGTACTGCCGGTCATCATCTGGTAGGCCACCACCGCCAGCGCAAACTGGTCCGCCCGCCCGTCTACCGCTTCACCCAGGATCTGCTCCGGCGCCATGTACTCCACCGTCCCCATCACCATGCCGGTAGGCGTGCACGTGCGCGCATCGGTGATCCGCGCGATGCCGAAATCCATGATCTTGGTGGTGCCGGTCGAATCGATCATCACGTTGGCCGGCTTGATGTCGCGATGAATCACTCCCCGCGCATGCGTATAATCCAGCGCGTCCGCCATCTGGCGCAGCACCTTTAGGAGCGCCGATGCATCGGGTAGAGGACTGTTCTTGAGCCGCGTCGCCAGGCTCTCGCCTTCCACGTACTCCATCACCACATAGGCGCGGCCACCGTCTTCAAACACGTCGTAGATGCCGACGATGTTGGGATGTTTCAGCACCGCCGCGGCTCGCGCGTCGCGCAACAGCCGGCTGCGCAGGAATTCCCGCTCCTGGGGCTCTTCCACCGATAGATCCACGGTCTTCACCGCTACCTGGCGGTTCAACAGCGGATCCGAGGCCAGGTACACCACGCCCATGGCGCCTCGTCCCAACTGGCCCAATACCGTATATCTGCCAAAAGTAGTTTCGCTCATCGCCCGTCCGATCGACTATGCCGCCCCCTCGCTGCGATTTCCCGTATGATATCGCACTGCGGGTGACGGCATCGATCCCGGACAGGACATCTCGGGATTCACCGCTTGCGGCGCAGCACGATGTAGACGGCATATTCGGAGTGCTTTGGGTATCTTCCGGAGCAGCCCTCTTTCTCCCCAGGCGATCTGAGGGGGCGAATCCGATCGGGGTGGACAACGGCAACATACCGCCCGGTTCTTTGGATTTCGCTTTTAGCGGATTGGAGGCACGGACTCCTCGCGCAACTCGCGGGGATTCGGCGTTTGCTTCGACCGAGTCTCTATTTCGGTCACGATATTACTCGCCAGGAAGCGTAGTGTTGAAATGGGCCGGAGCTTTCCGCGGTCCCTTGTGGATGTTCCGGTTTAGGTAATTTAATTTCGCTTCTTGGTTTCGGGATCGTGGCCGCTGTGTGCGCGCACCAGGAGCCGGGTGCTTAAACAGTTTCGGGNNCCTCCCGAAACCGCTTAAGCACCCCCAGGAGCCCCGTCCCATGACCTGACCGGCTTTTCGTGCCATAGAAACGCCTCCGCCGCGGTGCGGCGCAACAATGGCGCACGGCCTCACCTTAATAACCCGGTAGGAGCGGCGAGGTCTCGCGCGCTGGCCGGCGTACACCAGACCGCGGAGGACTGGCGGTGGCGGGACGAGATCTCTCTCCGAGGACGACGATCCACTCACTGACCGGCACGCTTGCGCGGCAGGCCGTCCGGCGGAAACTCAAGCTAGCATAGTACCAGTGGCAGGCATCGCAGACATCCCATCGGTTCCCGCTCGGCAAAGAACCCCCGCCGTCGCGGTTGGCATTCTCGCGGCAGTGTCCGTCTCGCACCTGGTCAACGATGTCCTTCAGTCGCTGATCCCCGCGGTCTATCCCATTCT
>PLRZ01000058.1 GCA_003164075.1 Bryobacterales bacterium
TTGACCGCTCGCTATCCGTTTCTCAAGTCGAAACCCAGCATGGTGCTTCCTTTCGGCGCGGCGCCAGGGGATTTCGACGGAGTGCGGCACGCCCCGCAGCCGAATCGTTTCTTCGATCCGGGAGACGGCAAGATTCATGTGGTCTATGTTGGCCGCGGCGGGCAGGACATGTGGCCGGCGCTTCGCCTGGTATTCTCGGCGCTGCGAACCGGGCTCAGCGAGGCCCCCGAGCCATTCCAAAGACTCCGATTGCATTTCATTGGCACCGACTATGCGCCCCCGGAGCGATCGAGAAAGACCATTGAGCCGCTGGCCAGCTTATTAGGAGTCTCCGCCCATGTCCGGGAACATCCCCAACGTATCCCCTATTTTGAGGCGCTTCAAGTGTTGCGTGATGGAAACATGCTACTCTTGCCTGGCTCGGACGATCCGCAGTACACTCCGTCGAAAACTTACCCTTATATCCTGGCGCATAAACCGCTCCTCGCTATTCTCAATGAGAAGAGTGGCGCGTGCGACGTCTTGCGGTCTACGAACGCCGGAAGGGTTGCCACTTGTGACCCCACCCGGGATGCTGGCGCACAGGCCGAAGAGCTTTACCGGACATGGCGGGAGATGCTGAACCATTTGGCCGCCCCCCCCCAGACCGATTGGCAGGCATTTGAGAAATTCACGGCGCGAGCCATGACCCGGCAGCAATGTGACTTCTTCGAGCGGGTCGTGTCTCTCGGACACAACTGACTCGTCGGATATACCTATGTGGGCGTATATGATCACGCATCCGATACAGTATTACACGCCCGTGCTCCAGCACATCGCGCGATCCGCGCCGGACGAGGTCCAGGTGCTCTATTGCTCCGGCGAACTGGAGTCGTCGCATTCCCAGGCAGGCTTTGGCGTCAAGTATCGTTGGGACGTGCCGCTGTTGGAAGGATACCGGTCCCGGTTCCTTGAAAACCGTGCTCCGTGTCCTTCCACAACTTCGTTCGGCGGCCTGGACAATCCCGAGGTGAGCCGTATCATCGCCAGTCGAAAGTATAGTGCGGTAGTGGTCAACGGGTGGCATTTCAAGACCGCTTGGCGGGCCATTTTCGCATGCTGGTCGAACCGCATTCCCGTGCTCGTTCGCGGCGACTCCCACTTGCGAGCTCCGTGGGCTCTCAGGAAGTCGGTGAAGTGGCCGATCTATCGTAGTTTCGTTCCCCGCCTGGACGGGTGCCTCGCTGCCGGTTCCTGGTCGCGGGAATATTTCCAGCACTACGGGGCACCGCGGAACCGTGTTTTCACCGTGCCGCATTGCGTGGACAATCAGAGATTTGCTCAACAGCGAGACCTGCTGGCGCCACAACGGCAGGAACTTCGCCGGAAGTGGGGAATTCCCACCGACGCAATCGTGTTCCTGTTTGTGGGCAAATTCATCCCCGTCAAGCGGCCCCTGGACTTCGTCAAGGCAATCGGCCGATGTGCGGCCGAGAGACCGTCGGTAATGGGCCTCATGGCCGGCGATGGGCCGCTCCGTCAGCATTGCGAAGAACAGGCCCGCGGTGCCGGTACGGCGGTCCGGTTTACAGGATTTCTGAATCAGACGCAGATCGCCGAAGCCTACGCTGTTGCGAACGCGGTAGTGCTCCCATCCGAGACTGAAAGCTGGGGCTTAGTTGTGAACGAAGCGATGGCCTCGGGTCTTCCGTGTTTCGTAAGCGATCGGGTCGGTTGTAACTCGGACCTGATTCAACGCGGTGAGACTGGCGATATCTATGAAACCGGAGATATCGCTGGCATGGCTAAGATGATGGTCCAGTATGCCGATTNNGTAGAAGCTGCCGCGAAGGCGTTATTGAGTGCTGTCAACACCGTCGAGAGGCGGCATAAGTACGCTTCAGCCGGGTATAACGACTTAGCAATCCATGCGACTTCCTGTGAGCCGTAAGTCCTCGAGGCAGATCGCGCCTGGCAACCTGCCACGACCCAACGGAATGGGCCTGTGGGTAACTCCCCTTGTCTTCTCATCGATCGTAACCTTGTGGCTGGTGGCCACGTCACGTAGTGCTATTACCCAGTTTCAAACCGCGATTGCCTTCGCATTGATCGCGATTCCATGCTTCGCCTATGCGGACTGGCGGCAAACGCGGCGTACGCAGATCCCTCTTTTTGCCGTCCTCGCCGCTGCTCATGCGGTGTTCTACTGCGTGAGTGTCTTGTCGACGGGACTTCTCGACCAATCGGCAGAGCGGACGAGTACCGCGGTCCTCGGAATGGCTCTTTTAGGGGTCTGCAGCCTTTTCGTCGGGATGCGTACTGGCGCTTCCAGCCTCTTGGTGCAACGGGTTACCCTGCCCGATGTTCCGTTTGACATCTCAAAACAGTGGTTTATCCGGGCCATTGCGGCTTTCCAGATCATCGTGCCGTTCTTGCCCGTCGGGGCCGGCGGCGGATTCCGCCAGGTGATCGCGATACTACTCAGCTTTGTTCCATTCGTCGCATTCCTGCTCCTGTGGGACGTGTGGCTGAAAGGAAAGGCCACACTCTCGGACAAGGCCGTCGTGGTTGTCTTTCTGGTGGCTAGCGTCGTTGGAGGATTGGCATCGGGATGGCTTACGTCGAGCGTTGGCGTCTTCATTCTGGCCGGCGTCGGATTCGTCCGCGTCCGTGGGCGGATTCCGTTGATTCCGTTGGTTGGAGTCGCATTCGTGATGCTCTTTCTTCAGGCTGGTAAGTCTGAGTTCCGCGACCGATACTGGTATGGCGCCGACCAGGCGGGCGTCGCCGAAAAGGCGCGGTTCTGGATAGAAAGTTCCGCCGCCCACCTTTCGGGGTTCATACTCCAGCCCGGTACCGAATCATTCCGGGACCTTTTCGAAGCGCCCCTTCTGACAAGATCGTCTTTGGCATCGGAAGCCGCGACAGTTTACGAAAAGACGCCTTTGTATGTGCCATACCAGTACGGGGCAACGTATCAATACCTTCTGATTACTTGGATTCCGCGATTCGTATGGCCCGGCAAGCCGTCGGTAAACGACTCCAATCGCTTCTACCAGGTGTCCTACGGTGTCACACAGCAGGAGGATCTGGATCATGTGGCCATTGGCGCGGGACTTATCCCCGAGGCCTATATGAACTTCGGGTGGCTCGGCGTTCCGTTCGTCATGTTCTTAGGCGGAGTCGTTCTGGGAGCTTTCGAGAGCCTTTTTCTGGGCCGGCGCGCTGGAGCCTTTGCCTCCGCAGTGGGGCTTGCCTATGTCCTCCAACTGCTCGAGCTCAATGGACAAGCCGCGGCATACTTTGGCGGCATGGTGCAGATCATTGGACTGACGTTCATCAT
>PLRZ01000563.1 GCA_003164075.1 Bryobacterales bacterium
GCGGCGGGCTTCAGCCCGCCCTGCCCCGAGGTACTAAACCAACAGCATAGCGACACGGAAAACGGCCGTGGAACAACTGCACGTATCGGTGTTGCGGAGGGAGAAGGCGATCTCTCATCTCGCGCACGGCGTGAACGGGCTGAAGCCCTCCGCAGGCTGAAGCCTGCCCCACACTCCGTAACAGTAATGCGCGCTTCCTTAGTTTGCGCAGCCCAACCCGAGCGCGTCGTTGACCAGTTTTTGGACGTCGGCCACGTTGACCCGGCCATCCTGATTCAGGTCGTGGACCGCCGGCATCGCACCCAATGCTTCGTTGACGATGTGCTGCACATCGGCGACAGTGGCGGATCCGCCGCCGCTGATGCCGCAGTTGGCCACCGAGATGAAAGTGACGTCGCTGGCGCTGGCATTCGCCGACCCTCCCCCCGACACTGTCACCTGGTTGGTTACCTGCGAGGGCGCGTCCTGGGCCACGTTTACGGTTACTGTAATAGCCGGATATACGCCGCCGCCCGGCAAAGAATCGTTCCGCGTGCAGGCATTGGCAGGGCAAGTCCAACCCGTTCCGGCCATCGACACCAGGTTCAATCCGGCCGGCAGCGTGTCGGTCACGGTTACGGTGCTGGTAGTGGTGGCGGCTGCCGCCATCTGGTTGCCTGCAATCAAGGTGTAGGTGGCGCTTTGCTGCATCTGGGAGAAGTTGCCGTTATGCGTGGCGGAGATTTCCAGTACCGGAGTAGAGGCGCCGATGAAAGTGGGATCTTCCGCGCCGGCGCCGGGCGATCCGCCGCCCGACACCGTGACGATGTTCGTCACCTGCGGAAGCGCGTTGCCGGCCACATCGACCCTTACCATGATGGGCGGGTAACTGGCGCCGGCTTCCAGCGTGTCGGTGTTGGTGCGGGTGCAGGCGTTGGAGGAACAGCTCCAACCGGTGCCGGTCATGGAGCCCACCGTCAGGCCGGCGGGAATGAAGTCCGTGACCGTGACTGTGCCGCTGGTTGGGCCGGCCAGCGCGGCGTTGCTCACCGTAACGGAGTAGCCGGCGCCGCTCTGGCCCAAATTGAAATTGCCTGCGTGGGTCGTGGAAACGGTAAGCAGGGGACTTGCTCCCTCAGGTTGCAGCATGCGGAGTGCGCTGCCGCCGTTGTCGGGAACATAGAGGTTGCCGGAGCCATCCGCGGCCAGCCCCAGTCCGGAGAAGTTCATGAATTGAGCGGCGAGAGCGGGTCCGGCGTCGCCGGTATAGGCTGGGGAGAGGCCGTCTCCGGCGATGGTAGTGATGGTCCCTCCCGCGGAAACCCTGCGAATTGTCAGGGAACCGGTGGCGAAGTAGAGGTTACCGGCTGGGTCTATCGTCAATCCCAGTGGACCGCCCAATTGCGCGAAAGTCGCCGGTCCGCCGTCGCCGGTGTTGTCGCTGCCTCCGTTGCCGGCAACCGTGGTGATGGTGCCGTCGGGCGTCAATCTGCGGATGCGCTGGTTGTTCGAATCGAGAATGTAGAGGTTTTCGGCGGTATCCACCGCCAGGCCGGTCGGCTGGTTGAGTTGGGCGCTGGTCCCCGGGCCGCCGTCACCGGAATAGCCGGCAGTGCCGGTGCCCGCCACCGTACTGATGATTCCGCCGGGTGTGACCATGCGGATACGCTGGTTGACGGAGTCCGAAATATAAAGGTCACCCGCGGAATCCGCCGCCAACCCATTGATTTGGGCTACCTGCGCACTGGTAGCGGAACCTCCGTCTCCGGTGGAACCCCAGGAGCCGTTACCCGCCACGGTGGTAATGGCGCCGTTTGTGTCAATCTTGCGGACGCGCGCGTAGCCATCGAGATAGACGTTTCCCGCCGAATCGACGGCCACTACCTGAGGATTCACCTGGGCGGCCGTGGCCTGCCCGCCATCCCCGGAATCGCAACAGGCGCCCGTGCCGGCGATGGTGGAAACGCCGCCCGCCGCGGATATCTTGCGGATGGTGTAGCTGTCGAGTTCCTGGATATAGAGATTGCCGGAAGCATCCGCGGCGATGGACTGAATGCCCGAAAACCCGCCCAGAACGGCTGGACCACCGTCTCCGTAGAACGGCGAAATGCTGCCGCCGGCGATGGTGCCGATGATGCCTCCCGGAGTCACCTCGCGGACGCGCCCGTTGCCGGTGTCGGCGATGTACAGGTTGCCCGCTGAGTCAACGGCTACGCCTTGCAGCCAGAGCAGTTCAGCGCTGGTGGCGGAACCTCCGTCGCCGGAAAAGCCTCCGGTATCGGTTCCGGCCGCAGTGGCGATCATACCCGAGGCGGAAACGGCGCGCACATACCTTCCATTGTCCGTGACGTACAGCGTACCGGTGGAACTCACGGCCACGCCGATCGGTTGGGCCAGCGCCGCACTGGTTGCCGGCCCTCCATCGCCCAAGTGGTCCTGCACGCCGTTTCCGGCGAAGGTCGTGATGGTCCCATTCGGAGCGACGGCCCGCACCCGATTATTCCAAAAGTCGGCGATGTACAGGTTGCCGGTGGAGTCAACGGCTACCCCGCGCGGGTCGCTCAGTTGTGCGCCGGTGGCAGGTCCGGTGTCGCCCCAAAAGCCGGAATTGCCATTCCCCGCCGCGGTGGAGATGATTCCCCCCGGAGTAACCTCGCGGATCCGTTCATTGCTGGAGTCGGCGATATACAGGTTGCCGGCCGCGTCGACAGCCACGCCCTCCGGGTCGTACAACTGCGCCTTCGTGGCCGGGCCATTGTCGCCGGAGTAACCTGCAACGCCCGTGCCGGCAACGGTTGTAATGACGCCGCTCGGAGCAACCATGCGGATACTGTTATTCCCGTGGTCTGAAATATACAGGTTGCCGGTGGAATCCACCGCCAATCCCTGCGGCGAGTTCAATTGCGCGTTCACCGCGAGGCCGCCATCGCCGGAGAATCCCGGTTTGCCGTTGCCTGCTACCAGGGTCAGGATGCCATCGGGATCTATCTTGTAGACGTTTCCAGCGGCCACGTAGGTGTTACCGAACTGGTCGGTGGCCACGGCCGCCACTGCCAGGGGATAGCTGGTTGCGATCGCCGCCGTGGGTACGGGTAGTCCTCCAGCGTAAGTCGAGATCAAGAACAGCGACGGTGGTGTATCTAACGGGGTAACATCGACGGCGCTGGCCGGCGCGGACCCGATTGCGGCAACGCTCGCCCGATTGGTCACATGCAGCGGTGCGTTTCCAGCCACGTTCACCGACACGGCGATCGAAGGGTAACTGGCGCCGCCCGGCAATGGGTCGCTTCGCAGGCACGTATTGCCGGAGCACGTCCAGCCGCTGCCCGCCATCGAGACCAGCGTCAGGCCCGCTGGAACAGTCTCCGTCACCGTGACGGCGCCGCTGGCCGGTCCGGCGGCCGCACCGTTGCTCACGGTCGCGCGGTACACCGCATTGGTCTGCCCGCGCGCGAAGCGGCCCGCATGCGTCAGCGCAATGCTCAGGGCCGGCGCCGGAAAGATTAGCGTGGGATCGGTGGCGCTGGCGGCGGCCGAACCTCCTCCGTTCACTCCCACCACGTTCATTTGTGGCGACACCGCATCGCCGGCCACGTTCACGCTCACCGCGATGGGCGGGTAGCTGCTTCCGCCCGCCAGCGGATCGCTACGCGTGCAATTGGGAAGGTACATACAGGCCCATCCCACGCCCGACATGGATACCACGGTCAAACCGGCCGGCGTTCGATCCGTCGCGACTACTTGGCCGCTGGTGGCGCCAGCCCCGGCCGCGTTGCTGACGGTAATCGTGTAACTTGCGCCCGATAGCCCTTGCGCAAAGTTTCCGGCGTGCGCCGCGGTAACACGCAGCACCGGAGCTGCACTTACTGTCAGGCTGACCGGCAGCAATAAGTCGCTGAGTCCCGGCGCCGTAAGTCTGACGCTTCCAATATAAGGTGTTGTGGATGCGGAAAGGCCGGCAGGATTCACCCGGATCGATAAGGTGTTGCCGCCGACCGCAGCCAGCAGCCACGCTTCGTTCGGCGTCGCGCTGACAGTCAGGCCGCCAGGAGCGGTAGTCACTCCCAGGGTCTGGCTCGGCTCGGCCCCTCCGATGGTATAGGCAAATGGGGCTGGCGTAGCGCTGCGGATGCCATCTCCGCAGGTCCCGATCGAGACCCAGGAAGCTTGCCGCGGACTCGCGGCCGCATACCGCGGGATGGGACTGGTCAGCGGTCCCGCTCCGCCGGGAAGCGTAAAGGCGCCACCCCCGGGCTCCGGCGCGAAACTAAGCGCCACGTTACTCACCGCCGCACCTAATTGGCCTGTAGTGGCGGGGACGCCGGCATAGTCGATGTAAACGCTGAACGCGAAGCTATCGCCCGCGTTGACCGTTTCCCAGACCGCCGCGGCGGTGCCTGAAGCATCGGGCGTCAACGGGTAAGCCGCGAGCCCGTCGCTGCCCGCGACCGCGCTTCCGCGGAGTTCCGCGATCATGCCGCCATCGCCGTTGGCCTCGCCGGTCTGGCTGGCGGCCACCAGGACGGCATAGGGCGCCGTACTAGTCCCGCCGGGGACTCGGTAGGCGGCGACGTTGGTGGTGGAGACGTAGAGAGTGATGCCTGCCGGGATATTCGTGAAAACCGCTTTGAGGCGGGTTCCGAAATCGGTCAGACCAGCGGTGTAACTGACTCCTCCCACGGTGGCCGTTGCGGCGGGAAGAATCAAGCCGGATTCGCTGCTCCACCATGGTATGTTCTGCCCCGGCGTTGCAGTGTTGGGGAGTGTCGAAGCCCAAGCGGTATCGGTCAACGGCGCCACCCGGGTCTTGAACGCGGGCGAGCCAGCCTGGACGTTCTCCGTGAACTGGAGCTTGGCCGTTAGCGCGGGCCCTTGCGGCGGCACGCACGGCGAGAACGGGCCCTGGCCTCCCGCTGGAGCGGGTTCGACATTGGCGGCCATCGGGGGCCTGAGATAACCGGTTACCGGCGCATTGGCCGCGCTGATCGGGAGAACGCTGGACGGATTTACCGAGACGACGGTGGCAATGGACTGGGGATTCGGCAGCCCCACCGCCGAAATCCGAAGGTTCGCGATGCGAAACACCCGCGAGACTCCCTGCAGCACGGGCGGCAGGACCGGTACATTATAGAATGTGATTGAATTGGCGCTCAGAACGCCGACATAGCCCTGGTAGACGTTACTGGCGTTGGATCCCGCCGTGGCCGTGGAACTCGCCACCGGGTACACCGACGATCGATCCAACTGCGCGAATGCCGGACAGCCGGCCTTTACGGCGCAGAGAGATTCCGGAGCTTTCGGACCGTAGAGACCGTTGACGCCGGTTGCCAGCTCGGCGCCCGGTTCGTCAATCGACAACAGGCCTTCGGAAAGTCCCGTGGCGCGATCGAAAATCCGGCTGGTGAGGGGCACTTCGGGCAACACATAGATGGTGATATCGGCAGTTGGAACCGCCGATCCCGCCGTCAATAGAGGGCCGCCCGTACAAGTAATGACGATATCGCCCAGCAGTTCGGTATAGCCTTCCGGCCTGACAAACCGGGTGTCTGACTCGGCGGTACAAGCCAGCGGTCGATTCGCGGGGCCGGATGCCACCCCGATCTGCGCGCTTGCGGCGCCGGCCGCCAGTGCCAGCAGCGTCGCTGTATGGAGCCACCTGCGAAGGTCGATCATTTCCTGTTCCCGTAAAGTGCAGGACTCGACCGGGTGAAGCTCCCGTTGTGACCTGAGGCGCAAATGGCAATGCTGAAGACCAGCTTATCAGCATTCCGGTACTTACAGATATCAAGACCGGTGACAGATTAACCCTAGTAGGAAGGGACGATGCACTTAGTACCAATTGTGGCGCAGGCACTCTTGCCTGCTGGGTCGAGACTCATCTCGACCCTCTTCGCGGCCAGTCGGAGGGCTTCGCTCCCCGGCTCTCAATCGCCATAATTCACTTGTACATCAAGTTTCTTGATGTTTCAAGAGGGATTGTTTAAGTTTCTTGATTTATCCGATGCAGGAAGCGCTTAACGCGGCGTTGACCACGATCTCGACGTCCGAGATGTTGACCGTGCCGTCGCCATTCAGGTCGAATGCCGGTGGATAGAGCCCGAGAGCTTCGTCGATGATCATTTGCACGTCGGCGACAGTGGGAGTTGCGCCTCCCGTAAAGGTGCAGGTAAAGGGAACCACGGTAGTAGCGTCGGAGGCGCTGGGGCTCACCGCCGACCCGCCTCCCGAGACGGCCGCCACGTTAGTCAATGGGGACGTCGCGTTCGACGCCACGTTGACCGTAGCGGTGATTGGCGGGTACGAACCGCCGGCTCCGATGGGACTTGTCGTCGTGCAACTGCTGGTGGTGCAAGTCCAAGCGCTGCTGGTGCTGGTCATGGATACTACCGACATGCCACTGGGCGGGTTTTCCGCGACGGTGACCGGGCCGCTGGTGGGCCCGGACGATGCGCCGTTGCCGACGACGATGGTGTAAGTCGCGCCCTGTTCACCTCGGACTAAGTTCCCGGTGTGCCACATAGCGATACCCAATGCCGATTGCGGGTATACTGTCAGAGATACCGGGACCAGAGCGCTCAAGTCTTGGGCGGAAAGTTGCACGTACGCGGCGTAGGCGTTGAAAGATGGAACAAGCCCCCAGGGATACACGGCCACGTACAGGGTGCCATTGTCCAACAACGCGCCCAGCCAGTTACCGCCCCCCGGTGTGGTGACAAGCGGCGTGACCGCGACGGGGAGGATACTGGGGATGACGGTCACCGGCACAACCTGAATGGGCGGAGCAGTGCCGCCGATTGAATATGAGAACGAAAGGGACGCATTGGCGCTCAACCCACAACTGTTGTTGGCACAGAGCGCTTGCAAGGCAAATCGAGGCATGGGTTCGATTAGTCCCTCGGTCGCAGTGACCGTTGAGAAAAAGCCACCTCCGGGTTCCGGGGCATAGCCGAGCGCTACGCTAGGAGGCGAGAGATTGGCCGGTGTTCCGCATGCGTAATACGTGCTGAACGTCAGAGTGTCGATGGCATTAGGATTGGCGTTCACCACTTCCCAGATGGCCGCCGTCACGCCCGAGTTATCGGCCGTCAGCGGGTAGGCGAAGAGACCGTCGCTTCCGACAGTGGTGGAGGTAAGTGGCGCGAAGGCCGTACCGTCGCTCTTGCCTTCGTCGTGCTGGCTCGCGGCCACCAGGACCGCGTAAGGCGTGACGCTCGTGCCACCCGGCACCGCCGGACCGGCGGAGCTGGTGGTAGAAACATACACCGTGACGCCCGCCGGAATGTTGGTGAAAACAGCCTTCAGGCGCGTCCCGAAATCGGCCAGCCCCGCGGTATAGGTGATATTGGACGTGGGGTCTATAAAGGAGGCCGCCGGCAGAATGAATCCCGATTCGCTATTCACGGCGAAGCCGTCGTACAAGCCGCCGGGGATGTTCTGGTTGGCCGGACTGACCAGGTTTTGCGCCTCCGCGGCCCACGTTGTATTTGTGTTGTTGTACGGGTTGAGGTTGGCAGCGCCACCCGGAATCACGCGGGTCTTGAAGCCCTGGGCGAAACCTTCGGTGAAGGTGAGTTGCGCGGCCAGCGTGGGGCTGGTCTGCGGCGTACACGAATTCCCGCCGCCAGCAAGCATCGAAGTGGCCTTGCTCCGTCCCGGTGGACCAACGACCCCTAAACTGACTGCGGTGCTATTCATCGGAAGCGCCGTTGGGGGGGAGCCTTGCGAGACGACAAGTGCCTGTACGACCTCCGTGAAGTTTCCGCCGGGGACGGGAATGCGAATGTTAGTGATACGGTAGGTTCGAGACACGCCCTGGTAAGCCGGAGGCAACACGGGGACGTTTTGGAATGTCACGGAGTTGTAGCCAAAGACGCCGACTGCGCCCTGGAAGACATTCTGGGCTGGTTTGGAAGTGCCGGGCGCCACGGCGACCTGATACTGCCCGCTGTTGTCGAGGCCGACCTGCGCGGCGCACGCGTTGGTTTGTTGCTGCGCGGTGGTGCAAAGCGACTGCGGCGCCTGTGGGCCGTAGCCACCTGTCGCGCCGGTATCCCAGGTGGTGCCTGCTTCGTCGATAATCAGCATTGCTTCCGAGGCGAAACTGCCCGTAAATACGCTCGGCGCCAAGCTGCGGCTGGTGATGGGCACGGCCGGCGAAATATATACGGTAATGGTAGCGGTCGGGATCGTCGCGCCAACCTGGGATAGTGGGCCACCGATACAGGAAATCATGATGTCGCCGAGAAGTTCCGTATACCCCTCAGGCCGAAGTTCCGGCGTGTCTGCCGCAGTCGCCATGCAGAACAGGGGACCACCGCTGGGCAGACCGGATTTTATCCCGACCTGCGCGCTCGCCGTGGCGGTGGATAGTGCAAGAAATGCCGCTGTGAAGAACCATCTACGAAAGTCGGTCATTACCTTCTTCCGGAACTTAATTCACGACAATAAGATGGTATTGTATCACTACAGCGCCTTAGATTTTCGGCCGCGTCGTGGCAAATCGATCGGTAGTACGTAAATAGGTGATCCCGCCCATGCGGCCGATCGGCCGTAACTTATCGGGATCCACCGCGCCGTTTCTCCATAAGAACCTAAGTACACCGTTTCAGAAGTTCGCTAACGTATTGCTGCCTGATCGCTCCCTCACGGGGTGCCCTCTGGGCCCGGCTCGGTAACAAGTCCCGTGGAATGACCGAGCCGCGACCGTGAGGGAGCGTTCGCCCTGTGTGCGAAACGGTGTACTAAGTTTATTGATATCTTAGTTCAAAGCACGCAAGTGTGCCCCGTCGCGGCGCTGATCACGACCTGGACATCCCCCACGTTGATGGAGCCGTCGGAATTCAGGTCCCAGACCGGTGGGACCACTCCCAGAGCTTCGTTGATCAGTTCCCGGACATCGGCGACGCTGGGTGTATGATCGCCGGTCACGGTACAAGTGAGCGGTACGATGGTGGTCTGGTCGTTGGCGGTGGTAGTGGGGCCGGACGCCGATCCACCGCCTGAGACGGTCGCCACGTTAGTCAATAGGGACGTCGCGTTCGACGCCACGCTGACCGTGACGGTAATCGCCGGGTACGTTCCACCGCCTGCGATCGAGTAGTTCGTCGTGCAACTGCTGGTGGTGCAAGTCCAGACGCTGCCGGTGCTGGTCATGGATACTACCGTTTCGCTGCTGGGCGGATATTCGGTAACGGTAACCGTCCCGCTGGTGGGACCGGCTGAAGCGCCGTTGCTTACGATGAGGGTGTAAGTCGCTTCCGGCTGCCCCACGACGAAGTTCCCTACGTGAGACGTCGTGATGCTTAACGCCGACGGCGGATACACCGTCAGAGTTGCAGGCACCAGCACATCGCTGACACCCGTGGCGGAGAGCTTCACCCATCCGGTGTAAGCCGTCGCGGACGCGCTAAGGCCCGTGGGGTTTGCCGATATGGTCAGCGTGCCACCGCTGAGCGAGGCCGACAGCCAATTTTCCCCATTGGGTGTGATCACCACGGGTGTCGCTGTTACCGTCAGGGTGCCCGGTTTGATGGTGACTGCCACGTTCTGGCTCGCCGGAGCGGTCCCGCTAATCGAGTAGAAAAAGGGGACTGGCGTGGAACTGGCGTTCAGCAGGCAGGAATTAATAGTGAGCCACGAACCTCCCTGTTGGCTTAGAACGGCGAATCGCGGTGCGGGGTTGGTTAACCCCTGGGTGGCGTTGGCTGTTGGGAACGTGCCTCCTCCAGGCTCCGGCGCGATACTGAGGCCGACGTTAGTCGGATTGATTGTGCCGAAACTGCTGTTATACGCGACATAGACACTGAAGGTCAGGGTGTCCACTGCGTTGGGGTTGGCGTTCACCACTTCCCAGATCGCTGCCCCGTTGCCCGAGATGTCCGTCGTCAACGGGTACGCGCTCAAACCATCGCTACCTGTAATGGCTGAGGTAAGCGGCGTGATGGTTGCCTGGTCGCTATTCCCTTCGTTGCTCTGGCTGTCGGCCACCAAGACCGCGTAAGGCGCCGTATTAGTCCCGCCGGGTGTCGCATAGCTCGCAGCGCTCGTGGTGGAAACATACAGCGAGACGCCTACCGGAACGTTCATGAAAACGGCCTTCAGGCGGGTGCCGTAGTCGGCTAACCCAGCGGTATACGTGACACCCGAAATGGGTGTGATGCTGGCCGCCGGCAGAATGAATCCCGACTCGCTATTTGCAGCGAAGCCGCCGTACATGCCTCCTGGTATGTTTTGCCCGGGCGTTGCGGTGTTTGGGACCGTCGACGCCCAGGCTGCATCGGTCAACGGCACTACGCGGGTTTTGAAACCCTGGGCGAAACCTTCGGTGAACGTGACCTGCGCGGCAAGGGTGGGCCCGCGAGTCGGCACGCATCCCACGAACGTGTTTCCGCCTCCCGCCGGCGCCGCGTCAACGTTCGCCTTCATCGGCGGGCCGACGATTCCGACCATAACGGGGCTACCCGAGACAGGAAGCGCCTCGGCGCCAGATGTGGAGATAAAGGCATCGAGGGCCCCCGTGAGATTCCCTCCGGGGACGGGAACGCGAATGTTGG
>PLRZ01000045.1:0-172 GCA_003164075.1 Bryobacterales bacterium
GCGCAGGGGGCGTATTCGACACCACGCGGGGATTGCCAGTCTTTGCCGACTCGCAGATCGGCGGCACACCTTACCTGAGCATCGCAACACCCGGCTCCGGGCAGACGATAAACCACTTCACCATGACCGGGAGCGGTGGCGGATGCGTAACCCACTCGACAGCGGTTGCGGT
>PLRZ01000045.1:349-6741 GCA_003164075.1 Bryobacterales bacterium
CACCGGGCATTACTTACCAATTTGGTGCGACTCAAAACATTCCTTCCGGCTTCACGCTCAAGGGACCATGCTCATATTCCGACGGCGTTTGCACGATTGCTGAACCCTCTTCGGCTTTTGCGCTGCCTACGTACAGCACCACGGCTCCATTTACTGCCCTGCTCAATCTCGGCCCCCCGCTTGGAACCACGACTGCCTTTGCGCTTGGCTCATCCGTAGAAAATCTCTCTATCAATTGCCTCGCCGTGCCGGGGATGGCGGGCGTTTCAAACCTCTACGCGCAGCAGGGCAGTCATTTCAAGAACCTGGTATTTCACTCCTGCCCGTACAGCGTCTACGTCGGCTCTGTTGGCGGCCCTGGCGGGTCACAGAATTGGGACGGCATTTACAACATCGGCACATCGCCGTTCATGCCGCCCACCTCGCCGGGGATCGACGCGGCCATTGTGACGACAGGCGGGTCGTACACGCAAGCTCCAGTTGTTACCGTGACCGGATGCACTCGTAGTCCATCGCTCGCCGCTGGCGGCACGTTCCCCGGCCCGGTGAGCTACGTCTACGGTGTGGCTCCAAACTATTACGGCTACGGATGCCCATCGAGCGGAGCGACGATCAGTTTCGACACAACTTACGGCTCGGGCGCAGCTGCTACGCCGATTCAGGACATGCAGCCGATGACGACCGCAATTTACCTTGCCAGCGCAGCCGGAACCACTTTTTTGCAAGGCAATAGCGTGGTCGGAAGCAGCAACCAAGCCTTTGCGCCGCCCTACGCTTACGATTTTGAAAACTCCGGCAATGTGGCGTTCCACAATTACGGTGAGTCGGTGCAGGCCGTGATGGGAATCGCTGAGACCAGTACCGGCGGAACCCATGCAAACGTGGTTTTTGGCGTAAGCGGGCAAGGCTCGGGATGGCCTGTTTTAGATGTAGTGGACCTGGGCACCGCAGCGGGAGGCAGCAACGGTTTTGTGGGCGGTGGAATCTCCGGCGGAATCTGGCCGCTGTGCGACCTCAATCCTGGTGCCGGAGCCTGTATCCCAGGATGGGCGGGACATGTGATCGGCGGCAATCAAGACAGCGTGAGTTTCTACGCCCGCAGCGGAGCCAACAAGGTTCTTTCACTGGAGCCGTGGATTGTCACCAACATCCCCATCGGAGTGACGGATTACAACTACTCGTCCAGCGCCCCGCAGCCGTGGCTGCCATTGACGAAAGTGGGTGGAGACCTGACAACGATCCCGGCGAGCAGCGTGGATATTCCTGTGGGGATCGGAAGCAACGGTTCGATTGCGGCGGGAAGCACGAATCAGTTTACCGCCGTGCATGTTGGAAAGGTGCCGGTGATCTTCGACGCCGCTCCGACCATCGGCAATTATGCTCAACTCAGCGCGGCGGCTTGCGTCGGAACAGCGGTATGCGCACACGATTCCGGCTTCTCTCCGACCAACCCTCCAACGACAAACATCACGACCATCGGCATCGTGGCAGACGATGGGACATATGGCAGCGCGGTTGCTTTGACGCCCACCATTGCACCAACTTGCACCGTGGCAGCAGGAACTCCCGCTGGAGTCTCGTACACGTTCGGCTTTACGCAGCACACCTACGCGGACGGAACGCTCTCGCCAATGACGACGGTTACGGTGAGCAACGGTCCGGCTTTCATAAGTCCCAATTCTTACATCACATGCACGGGCCTGCCTGCCGTTCCTCTAATTGTGACGGTGCAGGCTGTAGGCATCGTGGTTCCGACCATCACCGGCATTGTTGGCCCGGACGGAACAATGGCTGGCGCAACCGTCGGCACAAGCAACGGATGGACATTTGCTCCCAATACCCTTACCTTCACTGGTGGCTCTTGCTCGACGGAGCCCGCAGGAACCGCGCTAGTTTACGAAGGATTTATTGCTGGAGTTCACTGGACGAATCGCGGCGTGGGATGCTTGACGAGCCCGACCGCAACTCCTTCGTACACCAACAACGGCGCTCTTGGTGTCATAGGTTTCACGCAAGGCTCGACCACGTTCAAGTATTGGGGCCAGAAGGCGACGAAAAACTATAACGGCGTGACGCTGTCCACCGGATTCGCTGGATGGATCGCGCCCAACGTGGACTTCGGAGTGATTCAGTGGCCCGGAAGCACAGGCACGGGGAACGTGACGGCCAGCGGAACCTTCACAGTGGGTCACATCCTTGCGGCAGCGAACACGGGTGGAACTTCAGTTATTGACGGTGGCGCTCCCGCTATCGCCGCAACTAACACATTCAACGGCGGCGATGTAATCTGCGCTCATGGCGGAGATACGACGGTTGGCTCCGAAGCGATCGTCGGTGGAACCGCAAACTCGCTGACACTGAGCACAATTCAGAGCATCTACGTCCTTCCCGGCACGCAGCTTGGAGTGACCGGGGCCACCCCTTCCGGTCTGAATGGCGGTCCGTATACGGTCCTTTCGCGCTTCGGCAACGTTATCACATTTAACGCCAACCTGCCTGCAACGTGGACCAGCGGCGGAACCGCGTATCTCTGGTGCAGCAACTCTGCCGACGCGATTGGAACCGCAGCCTACGCGACTAACAATGCTTACACCATCAGTTCCCTGGTGGCAGGATCATCGTACTCGCAAAAATACCAACTGCAATACTGGACACCGACTGGTGCCCAGTTGGCTTATTTCTGGCAGGAATATGGGGGCACGGTCGTTTATAAAAACTCTTCGACCCAGGCTCTGCTTGCCAGCGCGAGCGGGAGGTTGGGATCGGTTTGGTTTACCGATAGCGCCCCAACTTCGGCATGGATGCTTTCCACGATGGACCTGGCTGCGCTGGGCACGAGCACCCCCAACTACACCAGCGGACTCACTAGCCCAATACCGGCGGCTAGCAGCGGGGCGTTGGAGATGGGGCTGTACTTTTCGGCGAACGGACTTGGCTCGGTTACGAGCGCGAGCGGCGGAACAATTTCAAGCATCACCGCTGGGCAGACTTGTACGCTGGGAACCTTCAATGATTCGCTTACCAATGGATCGGTGACAGTCACTTTCGCCAACAACGCAAGCTGGAGCGGTGCAACCTTTACGGTCACGAACACTGGCTACGGGGCTACCGTTGCGCCAACCAGCGCCTCACTTTCCAGCGGGACTGGAACCTGCTCTGGAACGCCTACGCTGGTGACGGTGCTGGGCGGGGCGCAGGGAACCGCTATCGCGGTGACGTCGGCGAGAACGGCGCAGTAGAAGAGTTATGCTGACCAAGACGCAAATCGTGTAGGGCATAACGTCGGCGTCGGCGTAATACTGATCTGCGCTTCAATCACCGGGACCGGCAGCATTGACGTGTCAGGAGCGGCTGGCGTTCCGCCCACTGCGAATGCTGAAGGTGCAAGTAGCGGCAGCGGCGGAGGCATAGCGATTTTGTCCTCGCAAGCTCCAGAAACCTTTGGCATCGCCATCGACACCGGAGGCGGCGCGAACGGCGAAGTAAGTGTACCCAACGCGGCCCCAGCAGGTACTTCCTCGGTTCCAAGTGGGAATCAATGCACCACCAGCCCTGTGCTGACCTTGGGGGTTAGTGCTGGCGCATTGAATAGTTGCACAGTGACTGTGGCCGGTTCAAGTTGTGGGGCGTCTCCATCACCTAAGTTGGGTGATCCAGGGCGGCGGCGGAACTGGCGGCACAATTACGCGAACGTGGAGCAGTGGAGCAGTGGCAAGCTGCACGGCTTCATGCGGCAGCGGATACACGGCGACAACTTACACCACGGCCGGAGCAGGCGGGTACGGTGGCGCGGGATGGTATGCCGAGTTCCAGGGCTGGTAGAGCGAGGTGATCGGCCAGCGGCGGCAGGAGCAGGCGGAGATGCCGCCGCATCGATTTTTGGGGGAGCGGGTGGGTAACAAGGGAGGAATCGCGGACGGAAAGTGGAAGCCGGTTTTTTATCCGGCGGCGATGGATCGAAAGGAACTGGCACGGATGGGGGAGCTTCTGGACCAGAGGCCGTCGTTCCTGCGGGGCGGGACGGTGGGGATGGCGTTGAGCGCGAAGCTGCTACTAGTGCGGACTCGGGAAGGATGGACAGCGCCGCTGAAGGCGAACGCAGCGCAGAGGGAATTCGAGCGGCGGCGGGGCAGACAGAATATTGTGCTCAAGGCGCGGCAGATGGGAATCACGACGTGGGCGGCGGCGCGGTTCTTTATGAAAACGATCACCCGGCCTGGAACGTTGACACTGGAGGTGGCGCACACCCAGGAGGCGGCCGAGGAGATCTTCCGGATCGTGCACCGGTTTGTGGACTTGCTGCCGGAAGAACTGCGTGAAGGGCCGCTGAAGACCGCGCGGTCGAATGTGCGGCAGATCGTATTTCCTGAGATGGATACGCAGTACAGGGTGGTGAGTGCGGGGGAGCGGAACGCGGGGCGTGGACTGACGGTGCAGAATCTGCACTGCTNNGCGATCCGGCGGAGACGCTGGCCGGGCTGCGTGCGGCGATGGCGCCAGGTGCGGAGCTGATCCTGGAGTCGACACCGGACGGGGTGGGCGGATGCTTTCACGAGCAGTGGCTGAAGGCCCCGGAGACGGGGATGGTAAGGCATTTTTTTCCATGGTGGATGGAGAAGCGGTACCGGGGGAAAGCTGTCGACAGGGCTACGCTGACCGGCGAAGAGCAGAAATTGATGGAGCTTCACGGGCTGAACCTGAAGCAGATCGCTTACCGGCGGCAGATTCGGGCGGATTTTCGTTCCCTGGCGCGGCAGGAATACGCCGAGGACGAGGAGAGCTGTTTCAGGGCCAGCGGGGATTCGGTCTTCGAAATGGAGGCGATCGAAGCGCGGCTCGGGGAGGTTCCGGAACCGAGGGAGCGGGAGCGGAACGGGGAGCTGGAGATTTGGTCGCCGCCTTTGCAGGGCAGGGCGTACGTGGTGGCTGTGGACCCGGCCGGCGGCGGCAGTGAGGGAGACTACTCGGCGGCGCAGGTGCTGGATTTGGAGTGGGGCCTGCAATGCGCGGAGTTTGCCGGACACGTGGGCGGACTGGAACTGGCGCGTTTGGTGGTGGAGTTGGCGGAGCGCTACAACCGGGCCTGGCTGGTGGTGGAGCGGAACAACCATGGGAGCGGGGTGCTGGCCTATCTGGAATCGCCGTGCGGATACGAGCGGGTGTACCGGCAGGGCGGGCAGGCGGGCTGGCTGACTACTTCGATGAGCCGGCCCGCGGCGCTGGGACGGCTGGGGGCGGCGCTGGTGGACGCGCCGGGCCTGTTCAGGAGCCGGCGTCTGCTGGGCGAATGCAGGACTTTTGTGCGCATGCCGAACGGCAGTTCGGGGGCGCGCGCCGGAACCCATGACGACCTGGTGCTGGCGATGGCGATCGGGCTGGGAGCGCGGGCGGAGTTGCTGGAAGGAAGACGGAGCCGGTAGCTGGAAGCTGCGGTTTGACAAAAGCGCATAGAATTCGATTGAGCATAAGGGAACAGGCGGTGGAACGGGTTGGCAGTTCTGGCGGTGCAGCAGATCCGGCGGATGCGGGGCGGCGCGCAGGGGCAGCTGATGCTGGGCGCGGACGGGCAGATCTACGTGGTGAAGTTCCAGAACAACCCGCAGCACCGGCGGGTGCTGGCCAATGAGTTTCTGGCCTCGCGGCTGGCGGCGGCGGTCGGGCTGAGCGTTCCGCAGTCAGAGCTGGTGGAGGTTTCGAGCTGGCTGGTGGAGCATACGCCGGATTTGGAGATCGACCTGGGACGGACGCGGGTGCGCTGCCAGCCGGGTCTCGAATTCGGGTCGCGGTTTGCCGGCGGGTTGATGCCGGGCCAGGTGGTGGATTACCTGCCCGAGGAACAGCTCGCCGAGGTGAAGAATCTGGGCGAGTTTGCCGGCATCCTGGCGCTGGACAAGTGGACGGGAAACGCGAACGGTCGGCAGGCGGTATTCACGAAAAGGCAGCGGGAAAAGCGTTACAAGGCGGTGTTCATCGACTTCGGCTACTGCTTTCACGCCGGGGAGTGGCGCTTTGAAGATGCGCCGCTGCGCGGAGTTTATTACCGCAACGAAGTGTACCGGGAGGTGAGCGGCTGGGAGTCCTTTGAGCCGTGGCTGACGCGCCTCGAGACCCTGGCGACGGAGACGGTGTGGGCCGCGGCCAACGAGGTTCCGCCGGAGTGGTACGGTGGCGACCTGAACGAGATGGAAGCGCTGGCGGAAAAGCTGCTGGCGCGGCGGAGCCGGATCCGGGAACTCATTGAAGGATTCGGGAAGTCGGATCGGAATCCGTTCCCTAAATGGGGAGAGAGGGGGAAGGAAATGGAGGACGATGCTTGGAAGGCGGCGCGATGGGGGACTAACATGACCGGAAGGGTGAATTGAAGGGCAGCGGGCAGCGGGCAGTGGGCAGTG
>PLRZ01000203.1:0-135 GCA_003164075.1 Bryobacterales bacterium
CCAGCCTTTGGGAGAGCGCAGCACGATCATGGGCCAGCGGGGGCGCGAGGCGATACCGGAGGTGCGGGCCTGGTCGCGGATCTTGCGGATTTCGTTGACGCAGTGCTCGGTGGTGGCTGCCATGGCCTGGTGCAT
>PLRZ01000203.1:159-5182 GCA_003164075.1 Bryobacterales bacterium
AGGTGGAGGATGGGCAGCACCGCGCCATCGCGAATGGGCGAGAGAAACTTATCGATGTGCCAGGATGTGGCCAACGGACCGGTCTCCGATTCGCCATCGCCGACCACCGCGGCGACGATCAGCTCGGGGCTGTCGAACGCGGCGCCGCAGGCATGCGAGAGCACGTATCCCAGCTCGCCGCCTTCGTGGATGGAACCGGGCGTTTCGGGCGTGCAGTGGCTGCCGATTCCGCCGGGAAAGGAAAACTCCTTGAAGAATTCGCGCAGGCCGGCGAGGTCTTCGCTCTTTTGCGGGTAGACCTCCGAGTAGGTGCCTTCCAGATAGCACGGGCCCAGGACGCCGGGAGCGCCGTGGCCGGGGCCGGCCATGAAAATCATGTCGAGATCGTATTTCTTGATGCAGCGATTCAGGTGCGTGTAGATGAAGGCGAGTCCGGGGCTGGAACCCCAATGGCCCAGCAGGCGGTTCTTGATTTGTTCGGGGCGGAGCGGTTCTTTCAGCAGGGGGTTATCGGTGAGGTAGATCATCCCCAGGGCGAGATAATTGCAGGCCAGCCAATAAGCGTGGGTGCGGCGCAGTTCGTCGGCAGTGAGCGGACTGCCCGAGACGGTGGACCGCGCGGTCCCATAAGCGCTGAGGGCGAGGTCGGATGTAGTGTCGGCCGGAGTCATGTCCTATTGTGTAACATGGACCGCGGTCGCGTTGGTTACGATTCATACAGGCAGCCCATGCCCAGCGCCGCGTCGATCACTTTCTGTACGTCGGCCACGTTCACGACCTTGTCGCCGTTCAGGTCGTGGCTTGGGGTGGCGGCCCCGAGAGCTTCGTTGACGATGAGTTGCGCGTCGCTGACAATGGCGGTTAAGCCGCCGCTACCGATGCCACAAGTGAAGCCGGGAACTGAGAAGTTCGCAGTTACCAACTGTGCGGCGTTCATAGCGATCGAGACAGAATTGGAACTTCCCGACGTTGCTCCACTCCAGGAACTGAACGTATAGGGCGAGGTGGGTGTAGCCCGAGAGAGTCGCGATGGGGTGAAGGTAACTTTCGTATAGAATGCCCGGTAAGACATACACCACCATGATGGCGATAACCAACAACACCTACAGGTTGCCCGGCGAACTTTGAAAACTCCTGGCCGCGCCCTGAAATTGCGTGGGGACGCTATGTTGGCTATTGCCGCGCGCGCGGCAACAAGGTAAAATCGGACGATGAGTTCCTATTCCTGTATCCGCTCTATAACCCGGACGTCGGTTTGCGTGGCCGCCTCGCTGGCCGCGCCACTCTCTTTCGGAGCGGCCGCCGACCGGCAGCAGGCGCAAGCGCAGTTGCTCGATCGCGCCGCATTTCTTTGCGACAATTGCTTCTTCGGAGCGAGCGACTATTATTACTGCTTCGCGGCGGACAGTAAGATTCTGGTCGGTTATCAAAGGACCCCGGTTTTGAACTATCAGGACAAATCGAAGAATTACCTGGCGCCGGCCCGCCCCTCATGGGCGGCGTGGACCGCGCCCGGGCAGACCGTGCCGATCAGCTACGATGACAAGTACATCTGGGTCGATCGAGAGAAACAGGTAAGGCGGGGTTTCTGGGGACACCTGAAGGCACTGGCCTTCTGGGCCAGTCGAGCGGACGGCAAACAAGTAAGGCTCAAGCAGAGTTCCTTGCGGGACATCTTCATCGACAACGACCAATGCCGCGGCGCCGATAAGGCGAAGGCCCAATAATCGGCGCCGCCGGCTGTCAAGGCCGCTGTTTGGATTCCCCGGCTGGGTTATTCGGGGTGCTCTTCGGATCGGCCACCGAGACCGAACGAAGGACATTGACCGACGGTAAGCTCGATGCGTCCCAACCTCCGCCGAGAGCCTTGACCAGATCCACCGCCGCAGTCATGCGCCGCTGCAGGATTGTGATGGCGGTCTGCTGGTCGCCCAATGCGATAATCTGGGTCGTGATGACGTTCAGATAGGAATCCGTTCCGG
Organism: Bryobacterales bacterium; assembly: GCA_003164075.1. Next base: position 2,142 of record PLRZ01000203.1, read on the forward strand.
CACGGTACCGTTGCAACTCGAGAGCCAGCGCCTGCTGGGAAGCTACCACGGCTTCCTGCTCCTGCACCGCCTCTTCTGCAAGGTAGCGTAAACTCGCAAGATCGTCCTCGACTTCCTGGAAGGCGGAGAGAACCGTCTGCCGGTAAGCGGCAACAGTCCCGTCGTATTCGGCTTCCGCGCCCTGCAAGGCGGCCCCACGGCGGCCAAAATCAAACAGTGTCTGAGAGAGCGAAGGGCCCGCGGACCAACTGCGGCTCGCGTAGCTGAACAGATTCGCCAGATTTGAAGCAAGAAGACCGGGCGTTGCCGAAAGAGNNGCGATATCGGGACGCCGCTCCAGAAGTTGCGAAGGAACAGCCATCGGAATGGGCGGAGGGGGACCGGCGATCGTGGTGGGGCCGATATCGAGAGAGGCTGGCGCCTGGCCGGTCAGCATGGCTATGGCGTGCTCGTCCTGCGACCGCGCGATGTGTATGTCCGTACTCTGGGCCTTCGCGCCGGCAAGCTGGGTTTGCGCCAAGGTAATATCGGACTTCGACGCCACTCCGCCGTTATAGCGATTAATCGTGAGTTGCAGGTTCTTATCGTAGGCTGCGATGGTATCGCTGAGCACCTTGAGCTGCATGTCCTGCGCCGCCAGCAGGAAGTAATCGGTGGCCAGCAGCGCCTGCTGGCTGAGCTTGATGTTTTCGATGTCGGCCGCGCTCACCTGCGCGTTATTCACCGCATTCTCCACCGACAAACGAACCCGGCCCCAGAGGTCCGGCTCCCACGTCGCGGTTGCGGGTAACGAAAAGCTCTGACTGGTGCCATTGCCCCTGCCGGTATTTCTTCCGGCGTCGTTTTGNNGCCCGCGCCTGCCGGAATTGTGCTTCCGCCAGCTTCACGTTCTGATTATTGACGCTCACCAACTCTTCCAGGCGGTTCAGTTGGGGATCGCCGAAAATCTCCCACCACTTGCCCTTGAGCAGGCCATCGCTGGGAGTCGCCATCTTCCACTGGTCGTTGCCGACCATTTCCTTGAGGGCCACTGGCGTGGTTGCCACGGGGCGCTGGTATTTGGGGCCGATGGTACAGCCTGAGCAGAGGAGGGAGGCAAAAACTACGATTCTCGAAAGTCGCGTCATCAATCACCACTCTCCGCGGCCCCGCCGGGAATAAGGATACCGGGACGGTGCCGGTAACTTGGCTGGCGCCGGGTGAACCGCTTGCGCAGCCGGTCGAAATAAAGATAAATCACGGGTGTAGTGAACAAAGTCAACATTTGGCTCACCAGGAGGCCGCCTACGATAGAAATTCCGAGAGGCTTGCGCAGTTCCGCTCCGGCGCCCCAGCCGAGCGCCATCGGCAGGCCGCCCAGCAGCGCGCACATGGTCGTCATCATGATGGGCCGGAACCGCAGCAGACATGCCTGGTAGATCGCGTCCCGCGAATTCATCCCTTCGTTCCGTTCGGCCGCGAGCGCGAAATCGATCATCATNNTTCACGATGCCAATCAGCAGGATAATTCCGATCATGCCCATGAGGTCCAGGTTGCTCTTGAACAGGACCATGGCCACCAGCGCTCCCACGCCGGCGGACGGAAGCGTCGAAATGATGGTGAGCGGGTGGATCAGGCTCTCGTATAGCATTCCCAGCACGATATAAACGGCGATCAGCGCCGTGGCGATCAGGATGGGCTGATTGTCCAGCGCTTCCTGGTAGGCTCGCGCGGTGCCGGCGAAACTGCCGGTGATGTTGGCGGGCAGGCCCATGTCCACTTCCGCCCGGTTGATTGCCGCCACGGCATCGCTCAGCGCGACATTTTCCGCGAGGTTGAACGAAATCGTGGTTGCCGGGAACTGCCCCTGGTGTGGCAGCGAAATGGGCGTAAGCCCTTGCGTGAAGTGCGTGAAGGTCGACAAGGGAACGTCCGTGCCTTTGGGCGTCTGTACGTAGATCGTATTGAGGAAGTCCGGGCTCGACCACCATTGCTGCTGCAGGGCCAGGACGACATGGTACTGATTAATCGACTTGTACATTACCGAGACCTGGCGCTGCCCAAAAGCGTCGTAGAGCGCGGAGTCTACGGCTTGCGCCGTGAGGCCGAGGCGCGATGCGGTATCGCGGTCGATAACCACGTTGGACGACAAGCCGGAGTTCTGCTGGTCGGAGCTGACGTCCGCAATCTGCGGAATGGTCGAGAGCTTGTCCAGCAGTTTCGGCCCCCATTCCGCCAGCGCGTCGAAACTGGGCCCTTGCAGGGTGTACTGGTATTGCGCGTTGCTTTGCCGTCCGCCGATGCGCACGTCCTGGGAGTTCTGCAGGAACATGGTGGCCCCCGGCACGCCCGAAGTCTGGCGGCGCAGGCGGGCGATCACCTGGTCCGAGGTGGACTTGCGAACGCCCACGGGTTTGAGCTGCACGTTGATCTGCGCCGAGTTCGCGCCGCCGAATCCGCCCCCGCTGGAGCCCACCACCATCGTGACGGTCTCCACATCCGGGTCCACCCGGATCTTCTCCTCGAACCATTTCGACTTCTCCAGAAGCGCCGCGTAGGAAATGTGCTGCTCGCCCTGGACGTTGCCCTGCAGTCGCCCGGTATCCTGCTGCGGGAAGAACCCCTTCGGGATCTTGTCGTAGAGGTAGACGTTGACGCCGAGCGTGAGCAATAGGATGAGCAGGACGGATGCGGGATGATCCAGCACGACGTTGAGCGCCGACGCATAAGTGGAGATGATCCACCGGTAGAATTTCTCGCTCTGGTTATAGGCGTATCCGTGGCCGCGGTGTTCCTTGAGGAGCCAGGCGCACATCATGGGGACGGCCGTCAGAGAGATCACCATGGAGATGGCAATGGAGACCGAAAGAACCACCGCGAATTCACGGAAGAGGCGCCCCACCACGCCGCTCATCATCAGGATGGGAATGAAGACGGCAATGAGCGAGATGCTCATCGACAGAACCGTGAACCCAATCTCCTCCGCGCCCTTCAGGGCAGCCTCCATCGGTTTCATGCCATTTTCGAGATGGCGCGTAATGTTTTCGATTACGACAATCGC
>PLRZ01000203.1:5213-6583 GCA_003164075.1 Bryobacterales bacterium
ACCAGCCGCTGCGCAGGAAGACGAATACCACCAAAACCACGAGGCCGATGGAGACCATCACGTTGCGCTGCGCATCCCTCAGGGAATCGTGGGTGGTGATGGTGCGGTCGCTGGCGATCTTGAAACGGACGGAGGGCGGAAGCTGGGCCTGAAACTGCGGCATCAAAGCTTTGATTCGCGCGACCGTGTCGATGATATTGGCGTTCGGCTGGCGGCTGATCTGGATCTGAACCATGGGGTTGCCGTTGACCACGCCGAAGTTCCGGACATCTTCATTGGCGTCGATGACGCGGCCCAGGTCCGACAGGCGGACGGGCGCGCCGTTCCGATAGACCACCACCAGATCCTTGTAGTCTTTCGCCAGGAAAAGCTGGTCGCTGGCATAAATCGGAATCTCCACGCCGGCGTTCGAGAGCGAGCCTTTCGGTCTATTCGCATTGGCGCTCTGCAGGAACGTGCCGATCTGATCGAGACCCACGTTGTAGCGGGAGAGAGGCTGCGGATTCACTTCCACGCGAACCGCGGGAAGCGAACTGCCCCCCACCTGAACCTGCCCCACGCCTTTGACTTGCGCCAGTTTCTGCGCGAACACCGAGGAGGCGATGTCGTACAACTGCGGCCGCGGCACCACGTCCGATTCGAGTGTCATCAGCAAAATCGGCTGGTCCGCCGGATTGATTTTCCGGTATCTGGGAAGAGAGGGAAGGTTCGCGGGGAGAAACCCCGCCGCGGAGTTAATGGCCGCCTGCACTTCGCGCGCCGCCCCATTGATGTCGCGGCTCAGATCGAATTGCAGTGTGATCGACGCGCTTCCAACCGAGCTCCTGGAGGTCATTTCCGTGATACCCGCGATGCGCGTGAACTGTTTCTCGAGGGGCGTCGCGACGGACGCCGCCATGACATCCGGACTCGCTCCCGGCAGGCTGGCACTGACCATGATGGTCGGGAAGTCAACCTCCGGCAATGCGGAGACGGGTAATAGCGTATAGCCGATCGCGCCGGCCAGCGTCACCGCCGCCAGCAGCAGCGTTGTGGCGACCGGTCTCTCGATGAATGGCGTGGAAATGCTCATATGCGCCAGCCTTAAGTCGTCGCCGGCCCGGAAAGAAGTTCTTCATTGGCGCCGGAGCCGCGGAGCCGGCCCACCCAGGCAGCGGCCCGTCCGAAATACAAATAGATAACCGGCGTGGTGAACAGCGTCAGCACCTGGCTGACCAGCAGGCCGCCGATGATGCAGATGCCCAGAGGTTTCCGCAATTCGGAACCTACGCCGCTGCCGAAGGCCAGCGGAACGGCGCCCAGCAGCGCGGCCATGGTAGTCATCATGATCGGACGGAAGCGCAGGAGGCACGCCTGGTAGATGGCTTCCT